>JANOYE010000073.1:0-51556 GCA_031428695.1 Rhodoferax sp.
CCGGTGAAGATGGCCTGCGCGTCTTCAAACAGCGTGTGCGTGTGCACCGGGGTGGTGAGGGCGTTCATGTCGGGCATGGAGCAAGCATTGTGCCGCGCCCCATACCCGCGTGCTCACCAGGCGGCGGGGTCGACCCTGAAATAGCCGCGCAGCTCGGCATACACCGCCGGGTACTCGGCCGCCAGCGCGCGGCCCTGCTCGAAAAACACCTCGGTCACCACGGCAAAAAATTCGGCCGGGTCTTGCGCCCCGTAGTGGTTCAGCAAGCCCTGCTCACCCATGAAAGCCTGCTGTCGCAAATGTTCGTATGCCTCTTCGAACACCTGCTTCCAGCGCGCCGCGTTGTACCGTGCATCGCCGAGCACCGGCAGCGGTGCGCCCACAGCACGGCCGTTTTCCTGGTCGAGCTGGTGGGCAAATTCATGGATCACCACGTTGCGTCCATCATCCGCGGTGGCAGCGCCATCCAGCGTGTCCTGCCACGACAGGATCACCTGCCCCTCGCCCCAGGATTCGCCGGCCAGCGCCGCGCGCTGCTCTTGCTGCACCCCAGCCGCATCGGTATGGCGGCGGTTCACCACAAAGGCGCCGGGATAGAGCAGGATTTGCCGCACCTTGGGAAAATACGCCGCCGCATCGGGCCGGTTGAGCAGCAGCAGGCAGGCATGGGCGGCCACCACCACACGCATCTCTTCGGTCACCTGCAAGCCGGCGCAGCCAATGAAGGTTTTCTCGGCCACAAACACCTGGATGTGTTGTTTGAGCTGCAGCTGCAGGTCGGCCGGCAGGCGGGCCACCAGCGGCACGCGGCGGCGCAACAGGGTGCGCCAGTGTTTGGGGAAAGGCTGCGCCTGCAGCCGGCGGCGCTGCACGCGCTGCCACCAGGGGTAGCCCAGCAACCAGGCCAGCAGCCCGGCCGCAGCCAGGCAAAACACAACAAAGGCCACAAGGCTCCCATCCAATGCGTTGCACGAACGCCGTAGCTGGAGCCCAGAAGGCCTTTTTCAAGCGGTGGAACCCTCCCTATCGCGTGACCAGCACCGGCACCGGGCTTTCAGCCACCACCTTGGTCGCCACGCTGCCCAGCATCAGCCGAACGATACCGGTTCTGCCGTGGGAGCCCAGCACAATCAGGTCGGACCCCACCTCAGTGGCCGCTTGCACAATGCCGCTTGCCGCAGTCACCCCCTCCACCAGCTTCGCCTGCATCGCCACCACCGGGCCGCCTTCGCGGCACAGGGCATCCGCCTGGGCATGGGCCTGGGCGGCCAGCTCCTGCGCGGCGGCTGCATAGGCCTGGTAACCCATGGGGTTGGCTTCGCCTACGCCCAGGTAGGGGTAGGGGTCGGACACATACACCGCGGTGAGGTCGGCGCCATGGGCACGCGCCAAGCCCACGGCCAGCGTGCCCGCGTGGGCCGACGCGGTAGAACCATCGGTGGCCAGAAGAATGTGTTTGAACATGGGAACCTCGCCTTCAAAAAGTAGACCAGCCCCCATGCTGCCCGCGGGCTACGCTACAGTTATTGACATAGATCAGCTGCGACCAAGATGCAAATCACAGGGCGCACAATTGCTATAGTTTGTATAGCTTCTTGCGCATACGGCACGAGGGCTTAGGCAATTTTTCACTATCAATCTATGATCACATTCTTCTCTTGGCGCCTGTGCCTGGGCGCCGCCCTGCTGGGCAGTGCCGCTGGCGCGCTCGCGGTACAGGACTGCGAACTCGACGGCAAATCCATCAACACCAACAACGGAAGCGAAACCGCGGGCAAGAGTGGCATGGTGCGCTGCAAAGACCGCGACAGCGGCCTGCTGGAACGCGAGTACGAGCTGCGCAACGGGGACTCAGTCGGCCTCTCACGCTACTTCCGCAAGGGGCAGCTTTACAAAGAATTCACCATCACCGCCAACGGCCCGCATGAGGGACTGGAGCGTGAGTGGGCGCAGAACGGCCAGTTGGTACTGGAGTTCACCAATGTGAAAGGCAACGCACGGGGCATGCGCCGTTCCTGGTACGACGATGGCGCGCCCAAGCGCGTGGAGTGGGTGGCCGAGAACGAGCGCGAAAGCGCCTCGGTGCAGTTCACACCTGGCAAAAAACTTGCCGCCCTGCGCTGCGGCCCCAAGCCGCTGCTGGCCCCGCATGTGGACGACGCTGCGCTGTGCGGCTTTGCTGGCAAGCCCAGCACCGTGTCCAATTACAGCACTGAGGGTGTGGTGCGCAGCACCCAAACCCTGCTGGCAGGCGTGTTGCAAAAGGCAACCAATTTTTACAGCAGTGGCAAGCCGCAAGACGAAGAGGAGCGCCAAGGCACCAACCGGTTGGAGCGCTTCTATGCCGAGGATGGCAGCAAGCGCCGCGAGAAGCTGTGGAACGAGGCCGAGAAACCTGCCGTGCTGGTGCGCGAGTCGGAATACCACGCCAGCGGCAGTCTGGTGCGCGAGCGCCGTTACACCCTGACCGAGGTGGGCGGCCGCAAACGCAATCGCCTGAGCACAGACGCCCGTTTCTATTTGAACGGCCAGCCGCAGAGCAAAGAGACCTACACCCTGGACGGCGACACCGAGCTTTTGGACCAGCAGCGCTTCAACGACAAAGGCCTGTTGGCCAGTGAAGGCCGCTTTGCGCTGGAGGGCCGCTACGGCCAACGCAGCGTGGGCGTGCACAAACTCTATTACGACAACGGCAAGCTCGCGCAGGAAGAGCACTTTGACGCCCAAGGCAAGCCCAACCGCCTGCGCACCTGGGACGAAAGCGGCAAACCAACCGCTGACGACCAACTGTTTGAAGACGGCTCGCGCAAAGTCTACGCACGCTGAGCGACAGTCATACAAGCCGACTACACTGGGACCAAAAGGCACACGAGGCCCCCATGATCCCGTCGTTGAGACATCTGCTTGCCACTCTTTTGTTGGTCTGGCCCCTTTGGGGACAGGCCCAGGCCATGCGTTATGTGTACCCGCCCCCGGAAAGCGGGTCCGATGCCCGCCTGAACTACTACTGGGAGCTGCTGCAGACCGCGCTGGACGAGACCACTTCCAAGTGGGGGCCCTATGAACTACAGCCCAGCCCCAAGGTCATGAACGCGGGGCGGGCCGAGCTGCTGCTCACCGCGGCCACCGACATCAGCGTGATGGCCCGCACCACCAGCATCACCCGGGAGAACGCGCTGCGCCCCATCCGCATTCCGCTGGACAAGGGGCTGACCGGCTACCGCCTTTTTCTCATCAAGGCCGACACCCAAGCCCGGTTGGACGGCGTACGCTCGCTGACGCAGCTGCAATCGTTCTCCATTGGCCAAGGCGCCACCTGGGTAGATACCGAGATCCTGCGCACCAGCGGTTTCACCGTGGTCACCGCCCCCACCTACGAGCTACTGCTGCCGATGCTGGACTCGGGCCGCTTTGCCTTGTTCTCGCGCGGCGTCAACGAAATCAGCCATGAGCTGGCCACTGGCAGCCCGGCTTACCCTGACCTGGCCATCGAGCGCAGGCTCCTGCTCTACTACCCGCTGCCGCGTTACTTCTTCTTTCCGCGCACCGCCGAGGGCGAACGCCTGGCCCAGCGTGCCGAAGAGGGCCTGCGCCTGCTGATCAAAAACGGCAAGTTCGAGAAGCGTTACCAGGTCTTCAAAAAATCCATCCTCAACGAACTGAACCTCGGTGGGCGGCGTGTCTTCAAAATCAGCAACCCCCAGCTGCCCGCAGAAACCCCGCTGGCTGAGCGCGCGCTATGGGACACGCTGGAGCCCGAGTTGCGCGCCCGGCCCTGAACGCTGGTGGTGCCGCTATATGATCGTGGCCACAAACAGAGGGCCCCAGGCCCCAACCACTTTCAAGGAGGATCCCCCGCATGCAACATGCAGACACTGCCACGCCTGGTCACACCGAGCCACTGGACGCACCCGACACCCTGGTGCAACTACCCCCATCCAGCAACAAGATCACCATCGCCTTCACGGGCTCCGGCAGCGAGTACTTCCGCATCTGGATCGTGAACCTGCTGCTCATGCTGGTCACGCTGGGCATCTACTTCCCCTGGGCCAAGGCCCGGCGCCTGCGTTATTTCATGGGCAACACCCTGGTCGGCGGCCAGCCCCTGGGCTTCCATGGCGACCCCAAAAAAATGTTCAAGGGCTATGCGCTGGTGGGCATTCTGTTCACGTTGTACTCGCTGGCCGGTGAGTTCTCCAACACCGCGGGCCTGGTGGCCCTGGTCCTGGTAGCTGGGCTGTGGCCGGCGCTGTTCAAGTCGTCCATGCAGTTCCGCATGGCCAACACCAGCTGGCGCGGCCTGCGTTTTCGCTTCCATGGTGACCTACAGGGCGCCTACCGCGCGGTGCTGCCGCTGTTCCTGCCCGGGCTCGTGCTGGTGGGTGGCTTGGCGTTTGTGAGTGACGAGACCGCACCGCCCATGTGGTACGGCTTTCTGGCGCTGGGCGTCATGGTGGCCACGCTGGCCATTGGGCCCTGGCTGCTGTGGAACCTCAAGCAGTACCAACACAACCACTACAGCCTGGGCCACCTGCAGACCACCTTCAAGGCCACGGTGGGTTCGTTCTATGTGCTATCACTCAAGGTCATCGGTTTGGCGGTGCTGGCCATTGCCTTGCCCGCCGCTGTGGTGCTGGCCCTGGTTTTTGGCCTGGATGGTTTTGACATCCTGCGGCACCAACGAGGCGTCATGATGATTGCCGCGGCCATCGTGCCGACCCTGCTGGGCACCCTGGTCGTGTTGGTCTGCATCAAGCCCTACGCGGTGGCGCGCCTGCAAAACCTGGTGTGGACCAAAACCGGCAACGCCGAATTGCGTTTTGTGAGCCACCTGCACGTGCGTGCGCTGCTCTGGGTCACCGTTAAAAACTGGTTCCTGATCATCCTCACCCTGGGCCTGTACTGGCCGTTTGCCGCAGTGGCGCTGGCGCGTGTGCGGCTGGAGGCCGTGAGCATCAAGTCGCGTGCCAACCCGGACCTGCTGGTCTCGCAAGTGCAGCCCCGCGAAGGGGATGCGGCGGGTGACGCCGCAGGCGACTTCTTTGGCCTGGACGTAGGGCTCTAAGCCGTGCACGGCGCAGGCAGCCCACTGCAGGCCACCTACTTTGATGGCCGCAGCGCCCGCGCCCAGCCCGTGACGCTGCGGCTGCACGGTGAGGGCCGGCAACGCAGCCTGCACATCCAGGGCGACGGGGTAGACCTGCAGGTGCCCACCCACCAGGTGCAGTGGCCCGAGCGCACACGCCACGGCCAGCGCCTGGCCCACCTGGCCGGTGGTGGCCACGTGCAGTGTGAAGACGGCACCGCCTGGGATGCCTGGGCGCAGAGCCAAGGCCAGCACGAATCGCTGGTGGTGAGGATGCAGCAGAGCTGGCGCTGGGTGGCCGGCAGTGTGGCCGTACTGGCCACGCTGGCCGTGGCGCTGCAGCTGTGGGGCCTGCCGCTGCTGGCGCGTGCCGTGGTGGCTGCCACACCCGCCAGCCTTGAACAAACCCTGGGCGACAGCACGCTGGCCGCAGTGGACGAAACCCTGATGCGCCCCAGCAAGCTGCCACTGAGCGAACAAGCCCGCATCACGCAGGCCTTTACCAACGCCGTGGCGCACCAAAACGCCACCAGCCAGCGCCCGTGGAAACTGGTGTTTCGCCAAAGCAAGATCGGCCCCAACGCGCTGGCCCTACCGGGCGGCACCATCCTCATGACCGACGAGATGGTGGCGCTGGTGAACGCCGATACCGAGGTACTCACCGCCGTGCTGGCGCACGAACTGGGCCATGTGCAGCAACGCCATGGCCTGCGCATGCTGGTGCAGGCCACCGTGCTGGGCGCTTTGGGCGCGGTGGTGCTGGGCGACTTCAACACGCTGCTGGCCGCCGTGCCCGCGCTACTGGGCCAGGCCCACTACTCGCGCGAGGCAGAGCGCGAGGCCGACGCCCACGCGGTGAAGGTGCTCAAGGACGCCGGCCTGTCGCCCCTGCACATGGTGGCTCTGTTTGAGGCGCTGGAGCGCGAGCGCCAGAAAAAAACCGACGAGGCCAAGGACGGCAACGACGACAAAGGCGACAAGGCGGACAACGAAGACAGCCCCTCCTGGCTCGGCATTGCCTTTGCCTCGCACCCTTCTGACGCCGACCGTATTGCTTACTTTCGGGCCGCAGCCCAATAGATGATTGCGCAAGAAGCTATATTTTTAATAGCAACTCCATGAGCCAACACAGTTTTTACGTCAACGACACCGAGGTCTACCTGGAAGGCCGGGGCAGCCATACCCTCGTGATGCTGCATGGCTGGCCCGACACCCACCGGCTGTGGGACGGCATGGTGGCCGCGCTGGCACCGCAGTACCGCTGCGTGCGTTTCACGCTGCCCGGCTTTGAAACCCCGGCCAGTGGCAAGACCCGCTCGCTGGCCGAGATGACGGCGCAGTTGCTGGCCATCGTGGACACGGTGAGCCCCGGCCAGCCGGTGACGCTGCTACTGCATGACTGGGGCTGCATCTTTGGCTACGAGCTGGCCATGCGCCACCCCGAGCGCGTCCACCGCATCGTGGGCATTGACATTGGTGACTACAACGCCGGGGCCTACCTCAAGGCTCTGAGTGGCAAACAGAAGCTGCAGATCCTGGGCTACCAGTTCTGGCTGGCCGCGGCCTGGGGCATGGGCATGCTGGGCGCCGAGGGCGCGGCCAACCGCATGACGCGCTGGATGGCAGGCGCCATGCGCTGCCCCACCGCGCCCGCGGCCATGCACTGGCGCATGAACACGCCCTACGCCATGGCCTGGCTGGGCACGGCCGGCGGCCTGCGCGGCACCCTGCCGGTGCGCCCGCACTGCCCCATGTTTTATGCCTACGGCACCCGCAAACCCTTTATGTTCCATTCGCCGCGCTGGCTCAGCACCCTGGCCGGGCAGCCGGACAACCTGGTGCTGGGCTTCCAATCCGGCCACTGGGTCATGGTGCAGCAAGCCGATGCGCTGCACACCGCCGTGCGCCAGTGGCTTGAAAGCCCGCGCAACCGCCCCAGCTAGAGGTCATGACCGTCGCCCTGCACATTGTTTGCCCCCACTGCCACACCACCAACCGCGTGCAACAGGCCCAGTTGGCCAGCGCGCCCGACTGCGGCAGCTGCAAAAAGCCCCTGTTTGTGGCCCAGCCGGTGGCGCTGGACGAAGCCGCCTTTGACAAACACATCGCGCGCAGCCATATCCCGGTGATGGTGGATTTTTGGGCACCATGGTGCGGGCCCTGCCGGCAGATGGCGCCGGCCTTTGTACAAGCCGCCGCACAGCTGGAGCCGCAGCTGCGCCTGGCCAAGGTAGACACCGAAGCGGTGCCGAACCTGGCCGCCCGCTTCCAGATCCGCAGCATTCCCACCCTGGCGCTGTTTGCCCGTGGCCGTGAGATTGCGCGCCAACCCGGCGCCATGGGCACGGCCGACATCGTGCGCTGGGCGCGCAGCCACCTGGGGCGCTAAGGCGCTCTAGAACAGGGAGAGGTTGGGCGCCACCGGGGCGGCCCGGTCCAGCGCAGCCGCGGCAGCCACCAGGTCCTCGGCAGGTGCGGCGCGCATATAGTCCACGGCCTGCTGTGGGCTGGCCTGCAGCCAGTCCGCATAGTGCGCGGGCGGCACGATCACCGGCATGCGCTTTTCTTCGTCCGGCCGGTGCATGCGGCCCATCACCGCGTGGCCATCGGCGTTCACCGTGAGCACGGTGAAGCTGCCCTGCACTCTGCCGGTGGCCGGGTCGGTCCAGCGGTCCCACAGGCCGGCCACGGCAAAGGGCTGGCCATCGGCCCGCGCAATGCGCCAGCGCGTGGGGCGGCCGCTGTTGGCTGCGGCGTCTTCCCAGCTGGGTTCAAAAAAACACTGCATGGGCACCAGCACCCACTGGCGGGCGGCCCAGGCCGTGCGAAAGCTGGGCTTGCTGGCGGCGGTTTCGCTGCGTGCGTTGTAGGTCTTGCGGCTGATATCACGCGCCTGCGCGGCGTCCGCGCACCAGTACGGCACCAGGCCAAACTGCGCGAGGCGCAGGGCCGCTAGGCTCTCACCGGCCCCACGGCGGCGCAGCGCCACCGGCGCGCTGTAGCCCGGAAAGATGTCTTCCAGCTGGCCCAACGGCGGCTCCAGCGGCCCCAGGCGCTCGGCCAGAAAAGCCGGGTTGGCTGCGGGCTGGAAGTTGATGCACATGGTCGCGACTCAGCTTGCTATCAATTCAGGAGCTGCTTGCGCACTATCCACGGGTGCTAGAGGCCTGTTTTGCTCTATTCCTCAGTCCCAGCATCATCCACACGCGGTGGGCGGGGCACTTTCTTGAAGCGGATCTTGCGGTCCAGCTCGATGGCGTCTTTCTTGAGCTGGCGCTCGGCGTCCAGCTTCTGTCCAGCGGCCAGCCAGTCGGCAAACTCGGTAGGGGTTTCCAGCGTCATGCGGCCCAGCGCGCAGGCGCGGAAGTCGTGGATCACAATCTCCGCCGCCTTTTGCAGGTTGATCTTGCCGCCGCTTTGCAGCGCACCGCGCTTGCGGCCAATCGCGTCCAGCAGTTGTTCGTCGGTTTGCGCGGCCACGCCGGCGAGTTTGTAACGTGCCTCTAGTGCTGCGGCGTAGTGCTGGTGCAGGTAGTCCAGCAGTTCCAGCGCCACCTCCTCTTCGTCAAACGCGTTTTTGCCAATGGCGCCACTGGCCGCCAGGTTGTAGCCGCTCTTGGCCACGATGATGCGCGGCCACAACACGCCGGGCGTGTCGTAGAGGTAGAAATCGTCGGCAATGGTGATGCGCTGCTCCAGCTTGGTCACGCCGGCCTCGTCACCGGTCTTGGCAGCACGTTTGCCCTTCAAGGTGTTGATCAGCGTGGACTTGCCCACGTTGGGAATGCCGCAGATCAGCACCCGCATGGGCTTGGCCATGCCGCCGCGGTTGGGCGCCAACTCATGGCAGGCCGCCACCAGCGCACGCGCGGGCGTGGTCATGCTGGCGTCCAAAGGGAGCGCGCGCACGCCGGGCATGGCGTTGTAGTGGGCCAGCCAGAGCGCGGTGCATTCCGGGTCGGCCAGGTCTTGTTTGTTGAGCACCTTGAGCGCGGGTTTACCGGCCGTCATCTCGGCCAGCATGGGGTTGGCGCTCGATCCGGGCAGGCGGGCGTCCAGCAGCTCAATCACCACATCAATCGCCTTGATGCGGTCCTGGATCGCCTTGCGCGTCAGGTGCATATGCCCCGGGAACCACTGAATTGCCATGCCGTGTCGTCTTTCTGCCTGTGCGCTAAACCCTGCATTGTCCGGCATGTGGCGCCCAAGCCCGCTTAGGCAGGCGCCTCTAGGAAAGACGCGGGATTTAAGGTGCCTTCACTAGGGGGGCTTTGGAGAATGCGAGGTACTGGTTTTTCATTCATCCACTTTGTAGGAGTTTTCCATGGCCAACAAGAAACTGTCCACCGTGACCACCGAACTGATCGCGTCCTCTGGCAACACTGCCAAGAACGTGATCAACGCCTACCGCTTGGGCAATGCCCGTGCTGTGGGTTATGTCGACCAGTCCTGGGCTGCCGCCATCAAGAAGGCCGGCAACCGCATCAGCGCCGAAGTGCGCACCAACGCCGTGGCCGCACAGAAGAAGGTCACCTCCCTCTACACCCAGGGCGTCACCCTGACCACCGACGGTGCCGACAGTGCCGTCAACAAGGCCGTGGAACTGGCTGGCAAGGGCCTGGAACAAGTGGCTGCCAACGCCAGCCGTTTCGAGAAAAGCACCGGCCTGACCACACTGAACACCCTGGCCGTGGCTGCTGTGCCTGCCGCTGTTGCGGTGAACAACGTGGCTGCCAAAATCGAAGCAAAGAGCGGCGCGCTGGTGAGCAAGATTGCGGGCTCCAAGGTGAAGGCCAAGGCGGCGACTGCCAAGCGCGCTGTTGCCAAGAAAGTGGCGCGGGTTCGCAAGGCGGCTTGAGCTCCGCAAACACGTAGCAAAGTATTCTCCGAGCGCTGACAGCGCCAGCCCCGAAAGGCGCTGGCGCTTTTTCATGCCCCCAGCACACGGCGGGCCACCTCGGTGTACAAAGGGATGCCCAGCAGAATGTTCAGCGGGAACGTGATGCCCAGCGACATGCCAAAGTAGAGTGAAGGATTTGCCTCGGGAATGGTCTGCCGCACGACAGCAGGCACTGCGATGTAGGAAGCACTGGCCGCGAGCACCATCAGCAGTGCGGTGTTGCCGGGCGAGATGCCCAGACTCCAACCCAGTAAAAGTGCGAGCCCGGCATGTGCCAGCGGCGCGGCCACCGCATACACAAAAAGCCACGCAGACTGGCCTTTCAATCCGCCAACATTGCGTGCGGCCTGCAAGCCCATGTCCAGCAAAAAGAACGCCAGCATGCCTTTGAACAAATCCACCGAGAAGGGCTTCATGACGGCCTCACCAGAAGCGCCCGTTGCCATGCCAATGGCCATAGCCCCCAACAGCAGCAGCTGAGCGCCATCGGTCAATGACTCGTGCAGCACGTGGCGCAATGTGCCGCGCGCAGGCACGCCGCTGTGCAAGGCTTGCCGGCGTACGTAGTTGGCCAGTACCACGGCCATCACGATGGCCGGTGACTCCATCAAAGCCATGGCGGCCGCCATGTGACCGCCATATGCCATGTCCAGATTGTCCAGATGCTGAACGGCGGTAATGAAGGTCACCGCGCTCACCGAGCCGTAGGTGGCCGACACCGCAGCCGCATCAAACCCGTTCAAGAAGCGACGCAGCAGGAAATACGCACAGGCAGGGATCACAAACGCCAACCCCAGCGCGGCGCACAGCGCAATGACCACCTCAGCGTTGACGCCCGATTTGGCCAAAGCAAAGCCCCCCTTGAGCCCGAGAGCCATCAACAGGTAGAGCGACAAAAATCGCGAAATGGGTTGCGGAATGTCGAGATTGGACTTGAGCAGCCCCGCTGCCATGCCAAAGACAAAAAACAGAATGGCCGGATCGAGAAAACCTCCCATGTGCACCTCTTGCTTGAATGACGGCGGAAGGTAATGCCTTTTATGTTTCTGATAAAGCAGATAATTAATGAACAACACTTCTTCTTTTACAGAACATGCTTCCACCTTTCAGCTACCGGCATCTGTACTATTTTTGGGTGGTCGCCAAGGAAGGCGGCATGTCCCGCGCCGCAGAGCGTCTGGGCACCGCCGTGCAAACCGTAAGTACCCAGGTGCGTGAGTTGGAAAAATCACTGGGGTACGTGTTGCTCAAACCTGCGGGGCGTGGGTTGGTGCTCACCGAAGCGGGCAAGGCTGCCATGCAGCGAGCAGACCAGATTTTTCAACTGGGCGAGGAGCTCCCTGCACTGGTGCGCGCAGCAGGCTCCGAGCCCGGAATCCGCTTGGCTATTGGCATTGCAGACAGCCTACCCAAACTAGTGGTGCACAGGCTGCTGGAGCCTGTAGTGGGGGAAGCGGGCTTGCGACTGATCTGCAACCAGAATGCGTTTGAAACCTTGTTAGCAGACTTGGCGCTGCACAAGCTCGATCTAGTGCTGGCAGATCAGCCAGCACCCGCCAACCCCAATATCAAACTCTACAGCCACGCACTCGGTACATCGCCCTTGTCGTGGTACGCCACAGCCGGGCTCGCCAGCAAAGCGCGAAAGAAATTTCCGAACAGCCTGGCAGAGCTTCCTATTTTGTTGCCCACCCACCATTCCGCAGTACGGGCACGGCTAGACCTGTGGTTTGAGCAGCAGGCTCTGCGTCCCTTGGTGCGGGGCGAGTTTGAAGACAGTGCCCTGCTCAAGACATTTGGCGCCAGCGGCATGGGAATATTTCCCGCGGTGGACTGGGTACACGATGACATCCTGGCGCACTATAAAGTGCAAAGGGTTGGGCCATGCGAAGGGGTGCAACAGCACTTTTTTGCTATTGGTACACAGAAAAAAGTGCAGCACCCCTTGGTGCTGCGCTTGCTTCAACAGAGCGCGGCTTAAGCGACCTTGGCCGCCCGCGCCTGCAGTCGATGCGGTGCCAGGTACTCTTTCAAGTACACCTCAAACGGCATAGTGTCCGCCGCCTCAATCGCCCGCTGCGCATCCCAGGACGCCTGAGATTCTTCTGCAAACCGAGCCGCCACCTCAGGTGCCAGCGGGTTCTGCAACATGGCGGCGCGCGTCTGCTCCGACTGTGCGCGCGCAAAGGCCACGAAGGAGCCGTCGTGCTGCTCGGTAATGGCGCGCAGCACACGGGCCGAGGGCAAGGTGTCGGGGTGCAATAGAGCGTGCTGGGCTGCTTGCACGGCGCGGCTGTAGGCATCGCTGCCATGGGCAGCTTCCAGCGCGCCGGCAATCGCCACCATGCCATCTAGCAACTCTTGGCCCCAGGCGGTCAGGGTCACTTGCGCATCGCCGCGCTGCAGCAGCAGGCCGGGCTCGCGCCCGCGCTCGGCCACGGCATGCTGGTTGCGGCCCACGGTGGCAATTTCCTGCGGCGAATCGTCAGGGCTGGCAGTGGACAGGCAGTGCAGCAAAAACACATCCAGAAAACGCATGGTCTGGCTGTTGATGCCCACCACTTCAAACGGGTCCAGGTCCATCAAGCGCACTTCCACATACTCCACGCCGCGCTCGCGCAGCGCATGCAGCGGGCGCTCGCCTGCAAAGGTCACGCGCTTGGGGCGGATGGTGCCGTAGAACTCGTTCTCGATCTGCAGCAGCGTGGTGGCCAGCTGCTTGTAGACGCCATCGGGCCCACGCACGCCCACGGCTTCGTAAGGGGCGTAGGGCTGGGTCAACGCGCCATGCAGCGAGTGGGCATACCCTTCCAGGCTGTTGTAACTCACGGCCAGCGAGGCCTGGGCATCACTCTGGTACCCCAGGCGACCCATGCGCAGCGAGGTGGCGTGGGGCAGGTACATGGTGCCGCTGCTCAGGGCCTGCAGCTGGTGCTGGCGGCCCGCCACAAACGACGAGCACACCGCGGGCGACGCGCCAAACAGGTACAGCAGCAAAAACGCGTGGCGGCGGAAGTTGCGGATCAGGCCAAAGTACTGCTCACTGCTCACATCGGGCAGCGACCAGTTGTAGTGGATGCCCGAGATGGTTTGCATGCGCCGGCCGTAGCGGTGGCCTAGGCCACGGCGGTACACGGTTTTGGATTGCGCCACGTTCGATGAGCCGTATTGGCCTAGCGGAATTTCGTCGTCCCCCGGCAGACAACAGGGCATGCTGGAGACCCACAGGCGCTCATCGCCCATGGCGCCCAGTGTGAACTGCTGCACATCGGCCAGTTCCTGCAGGCACACATCGGGATCGGCGTGCACGCCAGTGATCAGCTCCACCTGGGATTCGCTGAAATCGGTGGTGATGTGGGGGTGGGTCAGGGCCGAGCCCAGCGCCTGGGGGTGCGAGGTCATGGCCAACATGCCGCTAGGCAGTGCGCGCAAGCTTTCTTTTTCCACGCCACGGCGGATACCGCGCAGACGTTCTGCTGTCAGGGCACTCAGGGCCGTTTGTCTACTGTCCATGCCAAAGGGCCCTTCAAAATTTCTTCGGGGCGCAAAGTTACCACAGGCTGACATTTGCTGCAGGCGCCGGGCTGACTTTGCGGGTTCCTGTCAGATAAAGGCGGCGCTGAGAATTTCAATGGTGGGCCCCTATGGCTGGTGAATAATGCCCTCGTGCAAATCTCCGAACTGATAATCTGGTCCTGCATGCTCGGTGGCCTGTTGACCATGGCCACCGTGGCAGCGGCCGACGTACTCATGAACCGCAGCGTCGCCTCGTGGCGCGGGCTGGTGTTTGTGCTGATGCTGGGCAGCTGCGCCATCCTGATGACCAGCCTGCCGACACTGTGGTTTCCGGATCTTTCGGCGCCGCTGCTGCTGGTCCTGAAAGCCAGCCTTGGCCCCCTGTGCGGCGCCCTGGCACTGAGCTACCTGGGCCTGTGGCTGGGCGCTGCCACCGAAGACCGCATCGTCTATTACACCCTTACCCTGGGGGCCTCCGTGCTGGCCGCGGCCTCGGTGGTGCTGGCCTTCTGGGCGCTGCATTACGAAGGTCCACGCCCCGCCATGGTGGTGGAGGTGGCTGCCATCACCAGCAGCCTGGCCCTGGTGCTGGGCCTGGCGGTGTCGGTGCGGGCCAAGGCCCTGGGCGACCAGTTGGCGGGCTGGATGGTGGTGGCCTGCCTGTTTTTGGCGGGCATGATTCTAGGCCTGTACACCTACACCCTGCACCCCGACTGGTTTGGCTGGAAAGGCATGGCGCTCACGGCTTTTTGCACCGTGGCCCACTTTCTGGTGGTAACCGCACTCACGGTGCGGCGCAACCGGCAAAACCGCAACCTGCTGCGCCTGGCAGGTCTGGCACAAGGGGCCGACCCGGCCACCGGCCTGCCCACGGGGTCGGTGCTGCTGTCCAAGGTGGACGACGCCTTCTGGCGCAGCGCACGCCGACACGGGGACTGCACCGTGGTGTGCGTGCATTTGCAAAACCTCTATGAGCTGGGCGAATCGGCCGGCCACCGGGTGGACCAGCAGATCCTGAGCGCCATCACCGCGCGTATCCGCCAGGCGGTGGGGTTTCGCTGCGTGGTGGGCCTGTACCACCCACGTTGCTTCATTGTGGTGATCTCGGGCATCAAACACGCTGAACTGGTGGAGCGCAACGTGTTGCGCCTGCGCATGGTGCTGTCCAAACCGCTCAACGTGGTCGGTGTGGACGAAGCCTTCCACACCTTCACACCACGTTTCGGCATGGGCGTGGTCACCGTGGAGGCTGGCAGCGCCGACCCGGTGGCCGCGGTGGACCTGGCCGAACGCAAGTCATGGCAAAACGCCATGACCCCGCCCCCTACGGCAGCCACCACCTACTGAACGTACGCACCTAGCGCCCGCCCAGCTGAGCCATGGCACGCGCCACTTCCTGCCCGCCCTGGGCGGCACCACTCTCAGGCACTGTGTCGCCCGCGCGTGCCAGCACCTCTTGCAATGCGTCCGCCAAGGCCTCGGGGGCCTGTGCCCCCAGCCCAATCCAGGCGCCTTGGGTCAGCGTGATGTGGGCCGCTTCCACACTGCCCGCACCGGCGCACAGCGTGGTGCGCGTGGGCGCACCTTCAGCCACCAGCACCAGCATGGCGGGCACCACCGCCTCGGGCTTGAGGGCCTCCAGTACGGCGGGGGGCATCAGGTCTTCGGTCATGCGCGTGGCGGCTGTGGGGGCCAGGCTGTTCACGCGGATGTTGTTCTTGGCGCCTTCAATTGACAGGGTTTGCATCAGCCCCACCAGCGCCAGCTTGGCCGCACCGTAGTTGCTCTGGCCAAAGTTGCCATACAGGCCCGAGCTGGAGGTGGTCATCAAGATACGGCCGTACTTTTGTTCGTTCATGTAGGGCCACACGGCCTTGCAGCAGTGCACCGCGCCCATCAGGTGCACGTCCACCACCAGGCGGAAGTCGGCCAGCTCCATCTTGGCAAAACTCTTGTCGCGCAAGATGCCCGCGTTGTTCACCAGAATATCCACACGTCCCCAGGCGTCCACCGCCTGCTTGACCATGGCCTGCACGGCTTCATAGTCGGTGACGGACGCACCATTCGCCATGGCCTCGCCACCGGCCGCGCGGATCTCGGCCACCACGGACTCTGCCGCCGACAGCGAGCCGCCCGAGCCATCGCGTGCGCCACCCAGGTCGTTCACCACCACCTTGGCGCCGCGTGCGGCCAGGGCCAGTGCATGCTGGCGGCCCAAACCGCCGCCCGCGCCCGTTACGATGGCCACACGGCCTTTGAAATCCAGATGCATTGCTTGTCTCCTCGGGTTGTTGGACAAGGCCAAGGGCTTGTGCGTATGGCCCCCGCCTGCTGCCCGTACTTTAATTCAAGCAATTGCTCACTAAAAAGCACAACAGAAAAGACTGACTTATGCACGACATGCTTGAACCCGCCAGCGGCGCGCCGCGTGATGCCTCCACCGTGGTGCTGCTGCGCGACGGCCCGCAGGGCCCGGAGGTGTTTTTGATGAAACGCAGCGGCCTGTCGGACACCTTTGGCGAAGCCTATGTGTTCCCCGGTGGCAAACTGGACGCGCACGACAGCTCACCCGCCGCCGTGCAGGCACTGGACGTGCCCGCCGACACCCTGGCCCGGCAGCTGAACGAGCCTGCACTTAGCGGCAACGTGGCCGCCGGCCTGTATATGGCCGCGCTGCGCGAGCTGTTTGAAGAGGCGGGTGTGCTGCTGGCTGCGGCCAGCACACGCCCCGCCAGTTTGAATCCGGAAGACTGGCAAGCCTGGGTGGCGGCATCGGGCACAACACTGCAGGCCAGCGCGCTGCGGCCCTGGAGCCGCTGGATCACGCCACGCATGGCGGCGCTGAGTAAAAAGCGTTTTGACACCCGCTTCTTTCTGGCACTGGCACCTGCCAACCAGGAGGCCAGCCACGACAACTTCGAGACCACCGCCAGCATCTGGCTCGCGCCCAAGGAGGCCCTGCTGCGCTACCACCGTGGCGAGATTGAGATGGCGCCGCCGCAGATCATGAGCCTGGCCCACCTGGCGCGCTACGCCAGCGCGGCCCAGGCCATAGACGCCGCGCAGCACCAGCCACCGCCCTGCATCTGCCCGGAGAATTTCAGCGACAACGGCGAGGTCATCCTCTGCTACCCCGGCGACCCGCAGCACTCGGTGCCCACACGTGCCCTGCCCGGCCCTACACGCCTGGCTATCCGCGACAGGCGCTTTGTGCCGGTGGATGGGCTGGAGAGTTTGTGGGCTTGATACCCAGCGCAAATTGCTATTAATTCAGGAGCTTCTCGCGCAATAGCGACGAGGGCTACAGGCCTATTTTGCTTCTAAACAGGGATGGAGGCCTGCATCCAGGCTTCCACATCACTGGGTTTGACCAGGGTGCGCATCTCGTCAAACGCCGTCTGCGCCTCTGGGTAGTGGCGGCGCAGCAGGTTGAGCCATTGTTTCACGCGGCCGGCCTGCTGTTTTTTCTCCAGATGGGTCGTCGCTATGTGCCAGAAGGCGTGCATCAGGGGGCCCAAGTCTTGCCACGTCCAGTCCTCGCCCGGCTGGGCAATGCTGCCCGGCGCGGTGCCCATGGCCGCCAGAATGCTGCGGGCGAGCGCCGGGCGCGCCACGATGCCGCGGCCCAGCATCAGCGCGCCGCAGCCGCTTTGCGCCACCGCCGCTTGGGCGTCCTGCACATTCCAGATTTCGCCATTTACCACCACCGGCACCCGCACCGCTTCGCGCACATCGGCCACACGGCCCCAATACGCGGGCGGCCGGTAGCCCTGCGCCTTGGTGCGTGCGTGCACCACAATCTCGGCCGCACCACCGGCCTCCAGCGCCCGCGCGCAGTCCAGCGCCAGGCTGTCGTCGTTGTAGCCCAAGCGCATCTTGGCGGTCACAGGAATGTGGGCTGGCACCGCGGCGCGCACCGCAGCCACGATGGTATGAAGAATCTCGGGGTCTTGCAGCAGCGTGGCGCCACCGCCATGCCGGTTGACCACCTTGGCCGGGCAGCCAAAGTTCAGGTCAATGCCGGGCGAACCCATCTCGGCCAGGCGCGCTGCGTTCTCGGCCATACACACCGCGTCTGAGCCCAGCAACTGGGGCCACACCGGCACGCCAGCGTAGGTGCGCGCACCGAAGGCCAGCTCAGGCACGGTACGCAACAGCGCCTTCTCCGACATCAACGAGTGCGTGATGCGGATGAACTCCGACACACACTTCTCCACCCCGCCCACACGGGTCAGGATGTCACGCAGGACAAAGTCGAGAAGCCCCTCCATGGGGGCGAGGTAGATACGGGCGGGCACGGTTCAGCAGTCCTGCTTATTCATAGTGTGTCCACATGCGCAGGACACGCACGGTGCGTTCAGCGGCAAACGCTTCATAGACGATACGGTGCTGAATATTGATGCGGCGCGAGTAGGCGCCCGCGAGGTCACCTACCGGTTTCTCAAAGGGCGGTGGGTTCTGGAATGGATCGGCAGCCAGCACTGCGAGAAGATCTTGTGCCCTGGGCTTCAGGCCACTGGCAGCGATTTTTTTGGCGTCTTTGAGTGCCTGCTTGGCAAATACGATGTTCCAGCTCACCACTCCAGCGCCTTCGCGCTCTGGGCCAGGGGTTCCGCCATGCCAGCCTTGATGGACTCCCGCATGCCAGGCACGGCCAGCAAGTACAGGGTCTCTTGAATCGCGCTCCAGTCTTCTGCGGACAGCAGCACCGCGCTGCTGCGCTTGCCAGAAATCAAAAATGGCTGATGGGACTCTGCGGTCTCATCAATAAGCCGATACAGATTGGCGCGGGCTTCGCTGGCGGTGAGGGACTGCATGGTTCGGGCCTTTCAGGGAAAATGAATGGTACGCAAATACGTACGTCAAGTCAACCCAAACACAAGGTGCCCGCCAAAAATTGGCGCTGCTGCAATCACGTCCAAATAAGCACCGCATGCGCAGCCAATGGCGCGATTTCCTTGGCAGCATGTGGGGCAAAGGGCACGCCAGAGGAGGTTTTTTTACAGCCTCAACGTCGAAGTCAAGCCGCGACGCGCTTGCGTGTTGTCGTTCTTGGACGACCAGTTAAATTTCGCTCCACTTCCATGCGGAGCGCTGCATTGATCCGTGACTGATAGCCAGCCCCTTGCGCCTTGAAGAACTCCAAGATATCCGCATCCAACCGAACAGAGGTGAGCACTTTTGTGGGGGTGGCCTGTGGTCCACGCCCGCGTTTAAGAACTGGCGCTCCCAGCATGTCTTCCGTCCACGCTGGATTGTCCGGGTCGTTGACCTTAGCCGAGGTTTTCTTTGGCAACTTGGCGGTAGTAGCGAGCTTCATGTTTTTCTGCCTTTCGCAGCGATATCACGTGAGGCCCTTCCGGTCGCTCCGTGTAAACCATCACAACCACATCAGACTCCAGAAGACCGAAGCAAACCAAGCGCTCTTCGCCGTAGTCTTGCCGTTTGTCTTCACGGGTCACTGTGAAGTGGTCCCAGATTGCATCGCATCCAACGAAGTCAAGCCCGTGATTCTTGATATTCAGCTTGCGCTTCGGTTCGTCCCATGTGAGCATACTTAATTGTATCTACAAAATACTTAGGCGCAAGGTGAAATTTAACGTTGGAGCAGCCGGGCATGCAGCAAGCGGCGCGAAGCGCCATTCTGCTGCTGCGTGTCCGTGCCGAGCAACCGGTTGGGCCGCAACTGATCACTCATATGAGCCTGCCGGGAATCCGGCCCCCTGTATTTCTTCGGCTGACGCATTTCGGAATTCCGAGACTGCTTTGCCGGCACAGCGTGGGCAACGGCAACTAGGGTCATCCAATCCGCCATAGACGGCGGATTCAAGATTTTTGGGGTCGCGGAAGACGGTGCCGACTTCATCGCAAACCAATACAACCGCATTGCAGTCGGGACACACGGAGAAACACAAAGCACCTTGCCCGGCACAGCACTCGCAGCGAGTCCCGCGCAGCGCCCACGTGGGAGGATCAACTCGCATCGCATGCGGCCCAACGTTGGCGCTGTCCGGCACGCAGCAAGCGCCGCTAAGCGGCAACCTGCTGCTGCGCGTCCGCGACCAACAACTTATTCCAACAACCGGTTCAGATCGCTGCAAGCGCGATCTAACCTTACTCGTTAGATTTCACTTGCACCCAAAGCAAAGACTTTACTTCTTGAGTACATCGCTACGACTAACATACTCGCCAATAAACGCCAATTCAGGAGGACCTTCTTCCGATGCTCGACGTATTTTAAGGATTAATCCTGGCGGTGCCGTTCGGGCCTCCTGAGATGAGACTTCCCCCCAATTTGATATTGAACGACGTATATGTTTCACAGCCACAACTGAAGCGATAAACTCCGTGCAGGTAGGGCATTTGAAGTGAAACCAATCTGGGGATACTTCCTCAGCTAAGGCTGACGCATCGCACAACGGGCAAGTTTCTAATAACATGGCTTTCCTTGATAGAACTCTTGGAATCAAATACCATATTGAGTTATTTTCGAATATCTTCCGACTAAGTACAGTCACTATACTTAATGCGCATTTCAACCAGCTTCTGACCAGTGGTTGAGTCTTCAAATCTATGAACGACCTCCAATCCATACAATTTCATAAATAGATCAAAGGAGCTCGTGCATGTTTTCTGGACGTGAAATTCCCACATTGCCTTTTTCTCTTGATCCGTTAGTGTCTTGCGCTTTGTAGACAAGAAATGCGTTGTCGAATAGAAATATCCTAGAGTAGGAACCTTGACGTCGTAACTCATGAAACGAATTATTGTCCGCTCATCTACTTTTGTTCCAGTCATTTTGGAGTTAAATTCATTTACCATATTGGACAATACATTATCAACCTGTGCCTTCGGCGGAATAGCATTTGACTTGTTCTGAGCGGACGAGACATTGATATTGATATTGGCAATGCACAATACAACAAGGCCGCTGCGGACGATGCGTAGCAGAACGGGGCAATTTGGAAACCTGATAGATTGAAATTGCATAGTTTGGAAGTGATTGCTATCGATTGAAGTTAGGTCGCGCTTGCCTCGATCTGAACCGGTTGTTGGACAAATGGGATTTTTGCACGTCCTTGATTTTTAACACGTTTCTCATCTGCCAAATGCAAATTTGTTTCGCCTCGAATTTGATACGTGGCAAAAGCGACCCTTTTTGTCGATGACCGACCGGTATCAGAGTTCAAAAAATCTCGGAGCCAATTGATTTCAATGAGAATATTAGATTGGTTCGTAAATGCGCTGAGATAACAGAAACGCAAAACACGGCGCTGGTTGATGAGAGCCACAGCCCGAACCCCCGCAACGCCGCCGTCGCTCGTCTGTCGCGGCCTCGAAGCGCGGAGACTTCAGGGTCTGGGGGCTGCGCAGCAGACCGACAGAGCCGCGCACTGTTTGAGCGTAATGCAATGAAGCGAGTTTGCGCGGCGGCCCTGAAGTTGAGCACTGCAGATGGTTGCCCGAAGGGCCCGCGACAGTTGAGCGACGGCGGCGTTGCGGGGGTTCGGACGGATCGCGCAGAGCGGCCTGGTTTCCAGCGCTGCAAACACGATTGAATCGCTTGCAACGATGCACCGGGCCATAAATCAGAGCAATTCAACGAAAAGCAGTCACTATAAAAATAATAGCTGCTTACGCACATTATTCGTGACTTAGAGCCCGATTTTCTCTAAATTTTTCCAAAATCCCTATTTTTTTGCCGAAAATTAATACCCATATTAATTTTCGACAACCCGCCTGACAACATTTAAATCAAGACCGCCGAATCAATACGCCTGCCCCAACTGATCCAAAATCGCCGGGTTCTCCAGCGTGGAGGTGTCTTGTGTCACCGCCTCCCCCTTGGCGATCGAACGCAGCAACCGCCGCATGATCTTGCCGCTGCGGGTTTTGGGCAGGTTCTCGCCGAAGCGGATGTCTTTGGGTTTGGCGATGGGGCCGATTTCTTTGGCAACCCAGTCGCGCAGCAGTTTGGCCATGGCCACGGCTTCAGCGCCTTCCGGGCGCGGGCGCTTGAGGACGACAAAGGCGCAGACCGCTTCGCCGGTCAATTCGTCCGGGCGACCCACTACGGCGGCTTCGGCGACGAGGTCGGTTTTGGCAACCAGGGCCGATTCGATTTCCATCGTGCCCAAGCGGTGGCCCGAGACGTTCAAGACATCGTCGATGCGGCCGGTGATGCGGAAGTAGCCACGGTCTGCGCTGCGCACCGCGCCGTCGCCCGCCAGGTACAACTTGCCGCCCATCTCGGCGGGGAAATAACTTTTGACAAAACGTTCCGGGTCGCCCCAGATGGTGCGGATCATGCTCGGCCAGGGGCGTTTGACGACCAACATGCCGCCCGAGCCATTGGGAATGTCGTGGCCCGCTTCATCGACGATGGCGGCCATGATGCCGGGCAGTGGCAGCGTGCAGCTTCCGGGCACCAGCGGCGTGGCGCCGGGCAGCGGTGTGATCATGTGGCCGCCGGTTTCGGTCTGCCAGAAGGTGTCCAGAATCGGGCAACGCTCGCCGCCCACGTGTTTGTGGTACCACATCCAGGCTTCGGGGTTGATCGGTTCACCCACGCTGCCCAGGAGGCGCAGGCTGGTCAAGTTGCTGCGCGCCGGGTGGACTTTCTCATCGCTCTCTGCCGCTTTGATGAGGGAGCGGATGGCCGTGGGCGCGGTGTAAAAAATCGTGCATTGGTGCTTCTCGATCATCTGCCAGAAGCGCCCAGCATTCGGGTAGGTTGGAATGCCTTCGAAGATGATCTGCGTGGCGCCGGCCGCCAGCGGGCCATAGGCCACGTAGGTGTGGCCGGTGATCCAGCCGATGTCTGCGGTGCACCAAAAGATGTCGCTGGGTTTGATGTCAAACGTCCAGTCCATCGTGAGTTTGGCCCAAAGCAAATAACCGCCAGTGCTGTGTTGCACGCCTTTGGGTTTGCCGGTGGAGCCCGAGGTGTAGAGAATGAAGAGCGGGTGCTCGGCGTTCACCACGGCCGGCGGGCACACCGTGCTTTGGCCCTTGAGTGCGTCGTCAAAACTTAAGTCGCGCCCAGCCGCCATGTTGCACGGCGTTTTGGTGCGCATGTAGACAAACATCTTTTTGATGCTCTCGCAGCCGCCCAGCGCCAGCCCTTCGTCTACGATGGATTTGAGCGGCAGCTCTTTGCCGCCGCGCATTTGGAAGTTGGCGGTGATCACGGCGCTGGCCCCAGCGTCGATGATGCGTTCTTGCAGGCTCTTGGCTGAGAAGCCGCCAAACACCACGCTGTGGGTGGCGCCAATACGCGCGCAGGCCTGCATGGCGATGACGCCTTCGACCGTCATGGGCATGTAGATGATGACGCGGTCGCCGTGTTTCACGCCTTGGGCTTTGAGCGCGTTGGCGAACTGGCTGACGCGGGCCAGCAGCTCTTGGTAGGTGACTTTGGTGACCGCGCCGTCATCCGCCTCGAAGATGATGGCAGTTTTGGTTTCAACTGGCGTGCCGACGTGTTTGTCCAGGCAATTGGCTGAGGCGTTGAGTTCGCCGTCTTCAAACCAGGTGTAGAACGGCGCATTCGACTCGTTCAACGTGCGCGTGAAGGGTTTGCTCCACACCAGGTTGTCACGGGCCAGCTTGGCCCAGAAGCCTTCAAAATCTTTCTCCGCCGCCTGGCACATCGCCTCGTAGGCGGGCATGCCCGAGATGCGGGCGGTTTTCATCACGGCCTCTGAAGGCGGGAAGACGCGGTTTTCAACCAGGGTGGATTCAATTGCCGTGCTCATGCTGAAGTCTCCTCAGGTGTTTGGGTTGCCGGAATTGTTGGCCCGGGCACTTACGGGCCACTGACTTGCGCCAGCCTGACAATCTTAGGACAAGGCGCCAGCGCACCTACAATTGAATTTTCGCTATCTTGTCAGTACCTTGCCGATATTTTTACCGATTGCCCGCCAGAACCAACTCCATGAGCACACAACGTAAATCCACCGAAAAACTTGCCCACAACGGCATGCGCGCTTTGCCGAACCTGATTTTCGCCAGCCGCTGGCTGCAAATGCCGCTGTACCTTGGCCTGATTGCGGCCCAGGCGGTTTATGTTTTCCATTTTGGCATCGAGTTGTTCCATCTCATCGGCGCGGCCTTCGGCAACCAGTCGGACGTGGACGCGCTGGTCAAGAGCATCGGTTACGTGGCGGACGCCAAGATCACCTCGCTGAATGAAACCGTGATCATGCTGGTGGTGCTGGCGCTGATCGACGTGGTGATGATCTCCAACCTCTTGATCATGGTCATCGTCGGCGGCTACGAGACGTTTGTCAGCCGCATGAACCTGGAAAACCACCCGGACCAGCCCGAGTGGCTGAGCCACGTGAACGCCAGCGTGTTGAAGGTGAAACTGGCCACGGCCATCATCGGCATCTCGTCGATCCACCTGCTCAAGACCTTTATCAACGCCGCCAACTACTCTGAGAAGGTGCTGCTGTGGCAGACCACCATCCACGTCGTCTTCCTCCTGAGCGCCATGGCCATCGCGTACACCGACAAGCTGATGGAGCGCGCTGACCACGACGCCAAGCTGATCGACGGCCGCGCCAAAAACGATTGATTCGACGGACTCGACCAACTTGACCAACTGATAGCCTCCGTTCATTCGCATTTGTTTTTTTCTGATCCACCATGACCACCATTCAAGCCGCCGACCTCGTCGAAACCATCTCCGCCGCGCTGCAGTACATCAGCTACTACCACCCGGCGGACTACATCACCCACCTGGCGCGCGCCTATGAGCGTGAGCAAAGCCCGGCCGCCAAGGATGCGATTGCGCAGATCCTCACCAACAGCCGCATGAGCGCCACCGGCCACCGGCCGATGTGCCAAGACACGGGCATCGTCAACGTGTTCCTCAAAATCGGCATGGACGTGCGTTTTGAAGGTTGCGCGGCTTATGGCAACGGCGCGCTCGATGATGTGATCAACGAAGGCGTGCGGCGCGCTTACAACAACCCCGACAACACGCTGCGCGCCTCCATCGTGGCCGACCCGCAGTTCGACCGCAAGAACACGAAGGACAACACCCCTGCCGTCATCAACGTCGAGCTGGTTCCGGGCGACAAGCTCGATATTGGCGTGGCGGCCAAAGGCGGCGGCAGCGAGAACAAATCGAAGCTGGTCATGTTGAACCCGAGCGATTCGGTGGTCGATTGGGTGCTCAAAACCGTGCCGACCATGGGCGCTGGCTGGTGCCCGCCGGGCATGTTGGGCATTGGCATCGGCGGCACGGCAGAGAAAGCCATGCTGATGGCCAAAGAGTCGCTGATGGAAGACATCGACATGTACGACCTGCAGGCAAAATCTAGCCGGGGCGAGCCCTTGAGCAAGACCGAGGCTCTGCGCCTCGAACTGCACGACAAAGTCAACGCCCTGGGCATCGGCGCGCAGGGCCTGGGCGGTTTGACCACCGTGCTGGATGTGAAGATCAAGATGTACCCCACCCACGCCGCCGGCAAACCGGTGGCGATGATCCCCAACTGCGCCGCCACGCGCCATGCGCATGTGGTGATGGACGGCAGCGGCCCGGCTTACCTCACGCCGCCTTCGCTGGACCTGTGGCCCGACGTGCACTGGACGCCCGATTACAAAGCCAGCAAAAAAGTCAACGTCAACACGCTCACCAAAGCCGAAGTCGCCAGCTGGAAACCCGGTGACACCCTGCTTTTGAACGGCAAAATCCTCACCGGCCGCGATGCCGCGCACCAGCGCATCAAAGACATGTTGGAAAGAATGAGCAAAGGCAGTGGCGAAAAACTGCCTGTTGACTTCACCAACCGCGTGATTTATTACGTCGGCCCGGTGGACCCGGTGCGCGATGAAGCCGTCGGCCCCGCAGGCCCGACCACGGCCACCCGAATGGACAAGTTTGTTGAAATGATGTTGAGCCAGACCGGTTTGATCTGCATGATCGGCAAGGGCGAACGCGGCCCGGTCGCCATTGAATCGATCAAAAAACACAAAAGCGCCTCATTGATGGCGGTGGGCGGTGCCGCGTATTTGGTCAGCAAAGCTATCAAAACCGCCAAGGTGGTCGGTTTTGCCGACCTCGGCATGGAAGCGATTTACGAGTTTGACGTGGTGGACATGCCGGTTACTGTGGCGGTTGATTCCGGTGGCACCAGCGCGCACATCACCGGCCCGGCCCTGTGGGAGAAGAAAATCGCTACCGGGCAGTTCAAAGGCATCACAGTTGCGGCAGGGTGACAAAACTTTGGCAAAACATGGCCCAAGCGTGCGAATTCACTTGCTAATAGTTACCACTTGGAGGCACAGTCTGAACCATGAAGCTAATTGACCCGACCCTTGATGATCCACGACGCCGCTGGTTGATACAGGCGCTGTCGGCGGGTGTCTTTTCTGGCGCGATGGCTGACGCGGCCGCCCAGGGTTTCAGCATATTTGGCAGCCGCCCGGCTAAGCTGCCGCCCACGCAGTCGATCTATGGGCTTTCTGGCCAGGTTCGGGTGAACGAAGCGCAAGCCACGCTGGCCACGCGCATTGTGCCGGGTGACACGGTGGAAACCGGCAGGAACAGCGAAATCATCTTCGTGGTGAACACCCATTCGATGATTTTGCGGGGCGACAGCAAACTGCAGCTTGAGGCTCCCGCTGTCGTTACCGCAGGCTCGGCGATTATTGCCGGGCTGCGCATGTTGACGGGCAAGCTGCTTTCCGTGTCGCGCAATTCGCCGATGCGGTTGACCACCGCGACGGCCACTGCTGGCATTCGCGGCACCGGGTTTTACGTGGAAGCCGACCCGGAACTCACCTACTTTTGCACGTGTTACGGGGCCACTGAAGTTGAGTCGAGCACCGACCCGCAAAGCCGCCAAGCCATTGCCGCCACTCGGCATGACCGCCCAATCTACATTGCCAAAGACGGTGACGAAGGCCGCAAGATCCGCAATGCGCCGTTCATCAACCACACGGATCAAGAGCTCTCGCTGATCGAAACCCTGGTGGGCCGCCGCGTGCCTTACGTGTTTGGCTCGGACTCGTACACCGCGCCTCGGCGCACCTATTAAGTACAAATTAAACACGTATTAAGCACGTGGAAATCCCGTACAGAGCAGATTTTTGATCGTATTTTGCGTAAAAATGGATCCAATTGGATCCATTTTTTATAGCGCTATGTTTAACAAATACGTGACTTCAATTACTTGTTCTTCGAGAAGACTATCGAAGAAATAGATACTCAACAACTTATTCTGGCGCGCCGTTGAGTATCCAACCCAGAATCTTGTCGTAGTCAACCCGGTTTAGGTGGCCTGGCGCCGCGCTAGCATCAAAGCCCGGTCGCTGCTGGCCATTGTGGTGATTGCCGGAGGGTTTTCTCAAAATCGCGCTGGCAACGATGTCGGTGAAGTTGACGCGCCCGCGCAGCTCGGTGTAAAACCAGTGGTCGTTCGTCGCATCTGCCCCATTGCCGGTGCCCGCGCGGTCGTAACTGGTGTACCAAATCGGCGGCGTCACCGTGCCGTCGCCGCCGGCCTGGTGGCAAGTGGTGCATCCGCCACCGCCGGTTTGCAAGATCCCTTTGATGTCACTGAATCTCAAGGCCGATGGTTCATAGGCGAGAGCGGGGTTAACCACCAAAGTCAGGGTGGCGGGAAGGCTTACCCCTGGGCCGCTGGCGGTGACCACTTGGCCGCCATAACCTCCCGGCGCGCTGGTTGTGACGGCTTGAATGGCAACTGAGCCGGTGATCAATTGAATCACATAGGTTCCCGCCGCCGCAGCAGTGAACGTGGGATTCGCGGCTTTGGCATTGCTTAGGCTGGCACCCGCCGGGCCTGACAGGATCGCCCATTGGTAATTGGACGAATACAGGCTCATGGCAGACGTAAGTGTTGTCGTGAGCTGCTTGACCACCCTGCTTGGGCCCGGGTCTGCAATCGGCCTGCCGGGGCGCTCGGCGGCGTCAACGTAACCTTTGCTGGCCAGGAACGTCGCCATCGGACTGTTGATGGAAGGGGTGCTCCAGTATTTGTCGGCAATCAATTTGGCCAGCGGCATGTTGCCGCGATCCAGAACGTGGGCCTTGATGCGGTCAGCGAAACTGTTGAATTTGGTGAAGGTGTCGAAGCTGATGTCTGACTGGTTGCCGGTGCCGCGCAACAGGTGGCAGACGCGGCAGGCCTGCGCTTGGGTGTTGAGGTACAACGTGGATTGGCCATTGGCCTGCCAGTCGGCGGGCACGTAAGTGTCCACCGCCGACGTGGCATTCAGCGGCAAGCCGCCGCCGCCGTACATGTCTTTCAAGTGGACAGCCGCTGTGCCCTGGTATTCATTGACCGTGGCGACGCCACCGTTGCCGGCTCGGTTGGCAGCCCGGCAGGCATCTTCAGGAAACGGTGACGGCGCAGAACCGGCAGGCAGCGCCATGGAGCACAAGACAATCTTGTTGATTGTCTTCATTTTGCTTTCCTGCAAAGCGCGGCTGAAGCCCGGCAGTGTCGAAAAATCAAACGAAGCCGGCTCGAACGGGTGCAATTGCGCGCCCACGTCGCCACGGGCCTGCGAGAACGAGTTCATGACCTTGGCAAACAGGCGTTTGCCGGAAGCGTCGGGCGGCGTCAGCGGGTCGCCACGGCCACCGTGGCAGCTGATGCACACCGTGGGCATGGCTTTGCTGCCACGGCCATCCAGGCTGATGGTCATCAGCCGCGCGCCAGTGGCAGGGTCAAAGGTGTAGAACTTGGCGAAATTAACGGTTCCGCCCGGGCCGGGGCTAAACTCGATGCCGTTGGTGCCCAAATGCCACTGTGTGGCCCCGGTTATGGCCGCTTCCAGGTTGAACGGCGAATAGGCGCCATACCCACCGACCAGGAAGTTGTCGACAACAAACGCCAGCGTGCCATCGGCGTTTTGCCGTGCCGTCATCTTGCGGCCATAACCCAGGTCGCGCTGGTCGCCGACGATCACGGATTCTTCAACAATGCCAGCGCCCGTGACACCGAAGTTGTTGAGCGCCTTGAATTTCGCCAGTGTGTCACGCTGGTTGTTGGGGTCAACCGCCTCGTAGTAGGCCTTGGCATAAGCCAACGAATCGACCTGTAAGGAACCGTCAGCCTGTTTTTGGGGATTGGGGAACAGCAAGAAGCTGTCTGGCCCGGCAACCGGCGCGGGCGGTGGTTTGACACCTGGGATGACGTCGCCACCGCCAGAGCTGCCACTGCCGCCACCGCCGCAGGCCGCGAGTGTTGCCACCAGCAGGGCCGCCATCGCATGCGAAAACAACCTGCGCAGATTTGCCACCGCAGGCACGGCGGCGGGGTGGGACGCAGCGGAAACTAAACAGGGCATCGTCATATTCCTAGAACCTGACCAGGTAGGTAACGGACCACTGGTTGTCAATATAACTCTTTGGCGACGTCAAGAAGCTCGGCCGCAGGCTCGGTGTTGATTCAACCCGCCGCCACGAGAAATCAAGTGAGTCGCGCGGGCCCAAGCCGAGGTTGTAGCCAAACGTGGTGAGCAGGGTGCGGCCTTCAAGTTTATAACTGAAGAACTGGCCGCCCGCATAGGCGTCGTCTTGAACAAAAACTTTGGACACACTGACGTTTTCAAGCGAAGGCCGGCCTGTGGAGACAATATCGCCGTAGCGGAATTCACCCGTCGCATACAAGGTTTCGCGGGCGCTCAGTGAGTAGTCGGCGTTGAGGCGAATCGCGGTCTCCGCCGTGTTGAAGACATTGCTGTTGCCATGCCGTTGGTTGTAAGACAAGGCACCAAAGAGGCCGATGCGATCCGTCAGGGGAACCCGCACTGATGCGCCAAAACTGGTGCGGTACCCATTGCGCAAGTAAGACTGGTAACGCTCCGCTGTGAGTTTGGCGAACAGGCCGTAAGTGGGCTCGTCAAAATCTGCCGACTCGCGGTATTGGACCTCGCCTTCAACCGAGGCGGAGACTTTGCTTAGGCCGTTGAAGTTCTGAAAGCGTTCGCCGCCCAGTGAGCCGTTCAAGATGAAGCGGGCGTTTTCAGACAGCGGATAGGTTTCCGACTTGCTCACGTTAACGCTGTAAATGCTGTCAGACATCTTGTCTGGGCCCTCTTTGGCGCGCGTGACGTTGTCGTCGTAAATGTAACTGGCGTCAACCTGCACATCGATGGGTTTGGAGGCTTCATCAACATACCCGCCGACCAGTTTGGGCAGGCCCTTGGCGTCGAAATCTTTGCTGAGTTTGAACTGCAGCGCGTAACTGGACGCTTGGCCAAAGGTTTGCGTGAGCTGGTAGTCGATGCCGAACGTCCAGCCATCACGCATGATGAAGTCACTGCCCAGGCCAAGCACGAGTGCGTCGCGGCCTGTTCCAGGCGTGGCGAGGCCGTAACGCGGGCCGCCAATCTGGTCGGCGTAAGAGATGAAAGCCTGGCGATCACTCTGGAATTCATGACGGAACTCGGCGCGCACACGCGGAACGGCCCAACCAAAACTGGTCGAGTGGATCGATTCGCCGCGTGCGCCCAACGTGCCTTGCAGGGACGACGAGGTTTGGTCGAAATAAGTCAGGGCGTAGGCGCCAGCGCCCGTTTCGGTGGCGTCTTGCAGGCGCTCGGCAGAGTAATCCAGCCGCACATAGGGCGAGAACATGACGCTGTTATTGCGGAATTCATACCCGCCGGTGAGCGAGCCAAAAACCTGGGTGCCCTTGCGGCTGCCAACGGCAAAGTCAGTGATTGGCACCACGTAGCGACGCGTATCGAAATCGATGCTGCCGATGCCAATCATGCCGTCGATGTAGGTGGCTGGCGTCGGCTGGTAGCTGGCGTAACCTGCCAAGGACAACCCGCGACCATCGTTGTAGGAGCCGTCTGTGCCGATGTGGGTTTTGTCGCGCCCATACCCCAGGCCCATGCCCACCACCCAGTGGTCGTTGATGCGCCTGTCTACGCCAAAAGTAACGCCGCTGGTGCTGAAGTCGTAAGCGCTGCTGTTTCCGGTGGCGTCTTTTTTGCCGAAACTGACCACGCCTTCAGCCCAGAAACTGGTGGCACCCCGGGCAGGCGCGCCGCCCGAAGGCACCAAGTTGGCCATGTTGACAGAGTTGGTCGTCAACAATTGCGTGACCGATTCAGCGAACGGCAGCGATTTGAGGCCCACACCTGTGGCCACGGCATCCAAAGCCTGCTGCTGGGAAATTGCCACGGGCGCTTGGGCTGCAGCCATGCCGATGTCGCGCGCGGCCTCGAAACCGGAGCTGGCCGCAGCACGTGGCACCAACCCGATCGCAGGTTGCACACTGGGTTGCTCTCCACCAAGACCAATGTTCTGGGCATTTCCCGAGGCACCGAGCTGGCCAACCGGAGGCGTGTTTGGTGGCATTGCCGGAACCGCTGATGCACTGCTCCGCGATTGCAATGCAGGAGCGCCAGCCGCTCCCGTGTCAATACGCTGGTGCAATGACTCCATGCGCCGCTGGATGTTGGATATTTGAGCGCGCGAGAAACGCTGCGCCGTGTCAGCCTGCGCAGCAACGACCGCCGCCACGGTTGGGTCTTGCGTCGGGTCGGGTCGCCCGGTGACAGTAACTGTCACGACGCCAGGCGTTGTCGTGGTGTTGCCCGAAAAATAGGCTACCGCAGAGAATGAGTCGCTGCCAAAGTAATTGTTCACCGGGGTGTAGGTGACATTGGTACCGCTCACCGACACAGCGCCATGGGCGGGTGTTGCCAATATCGAGACGCCAGCCGGTGCGAATGCCGGGAACATGCAGGGCTTGAGATCCAGCGTGGTGGCGGTGTTGAGCGGCACGGTCATGGCGCAAGCGGCAGGCGGCGGCGCGCCAATGGTGAATGGCACGGCAAGCGATCCAGGGTTGACAACATTGGTCGCCGTCAACGTTGTCGTGATCGGGCCTGGCGTGGTGGGCGTGCCGGAGATGATGCCGGTGACCGTGTCAAGAACAAGACCTGCAGGCAGAGCACTTCCAGCCTGCACGCCATAACTGAGGATCGGCGGGTTGGTCGCGACGATCTGGATGGGCGTCATCGGCACGCCCACCGCCAAGCTGGCAAAGGTCGGGCTGGTGATTGTGGGCACCGCTATCGGGTTGATGGTAAAGCTCACCACCCTGGTTCCCGTTAACCCACCAGAGTTGGTGGCACTCAACGTTGTCGTAAAGATGCCACTGGCCGTCGGCGTGCCAGAAACGACTCCCGTGGTGGGGTTTAGGGCCAGACCGGACGGCAAAGTGCTGGGCGCCACCACACCAAAACCGGTGATTGGGCCGTTGGTTCCCGTGATGGTGTAAACGTTGGTGTTGAGCGTGCCAACCGGCACAGCCGCTGCGGTGGCCGCACTGGTGATATTGGGCGCGACATTTGAATTGATGCGCAGAATGACGTTGAACGTGCCTTGGCCATTGACGTTGGTCGCACCCAGCGTGACCGGGAAGTCACCGCTCAATGTCGGGATGCCGGAAATCAACCCGGACGCCGCTGAAAAGGTGAGGCCGGTTGGGACAATGCCAGCGGCGCTGTAGACAGTAATAGGCGGATTTGTGGCGTTGATCTGAATCGACGCAATCGCGGTGCCGGTCGTCCCTGCGACAAAAAGCGTTGGCGCAGCGGGAATCGCCAGGTTGGTCGTGATCACCGGCACCGGACCCACCGAAATATCCAATGGCTGGGTGACTATGCCGGCGGTGGTATTGGCCTGCAGAATCACCTGGAAGGAACCCGGCACGGTGGGTGTACCGGTGATCTGGTTGCCAGCAAATGCCAAACCGGCAGGCAACGCCCCGGAAGCGATTGAGAACGTGGCACCTGCTGATGGAAATGCCGTCACGGTGTAGGGTGTTATCGCTGTGTTCTGGAAATAGTTGGCCGTCGCCGCGCTGGTGATACCGGCAATGCTCAAAACCAAGGTTCTGGAAACGGTGCCATTGTTGGCACCAGCCGAGGCGATAGCGGCGTTGAGGGTGACGTTGAACGATCCCGCCACAGTGGCCGTGCCGGAAATCACTCCGCCAGCGCTCATTGTCAGGCCGGCTGGTAAATTGGGCGAGCTAAACGTCGCACCGGGATCATTGGACGTCACCGTGAAAACGTTGGCGCTGTTGATGCCCTTGACAGCAGTTGCAGTCAACGTGTTGTTGGTGATGCCGTAAACGGTAACGCCAACTGACGCCTGCACGCCGCCGGGTGAGGCCGGATTGACAATTCGATAGGTAAAACTGTCGTTTCCGGCGAAGTTTGAAGGGGGACTGTAGGTGACGTTGTAGGCAATAGGGCTACTCAACGGCGCAGTCACAGTCAACGACGGAGTTACGCCTTGCGCACTGGCAGCCACCGTCACACCGCCTGAATCCTGTGCAACACCACTCGTGCCGTTGGTTGGCAGCAACGCGTAAACATCCAGCACCCTTGATGCGCCGGTTCGGGTCACGATTGCGCCACTGCCGGGAACAGGCGCTTTGTACTGGCCGATGTACAGCGAAAGCTTATAAGCATCGGCAGCAGATACGGTGTGAACCGGCCTGGCAGTCGCGATCATGTAACTGGTCATCACGCCGCCAGTGCCAAATGCGCTGGTGATAAGGGCGGCGTTGTTGGAAGCGAACGGGTGGGCAGACCCGGCTCCAAGCCCTTGGGTTGTATTGGCAGGAGCGTTTCCAAAATGGCACGACGCACATGAACTGGTACCTGGACCCCACTGGCCACCAGCAACGTAGAGATCTCTGCCGCTCAAAACTGTAATTTGCGCAACTGCCGACGAAAGCGGCACCAACACACCAACCAACAATGTCGCAAAAAGCAACGCAGCGCGTGTGCGCGCCGAGAATACCGCAAACCATGCTGCATAAACCATGCGCAGAGTTTGTCCGAAATTACGAGCCAAAGCAAGAATTTGAAACGAAGTGTTGGATTTCGGTGGCCTGCCGAGCCGACTGCCGAACAAACCCTGATTGGCCTGTCCGGAGGGGATCGAACCCCCGACCCTCAGCTTAGAAGGCTGATGCTCTATCCAACTGAGCTACGGACAGGTTCGCTTGCCAAATCAAAGCGATAGGGCGTTGCGCCACCTGGCCGTGCTGGAGCACTGTTGGCGTCGGCGCGCCCTTCAACCACATACAAATCGCATTGATTTGGCAAGCGAACGCGAGGCTGGACAAAAATTGATGGTCGGGGCGAAAGGATTCGAACCTTCGACCCTCTGGTCCCAAACCAGATGCGCTACCAGGCTGCGCTACGCCCCGACTGGCCTGTATTCTACCGCGTCTCGGCCCCTCCATTTGCGTGAACACCCTCGCCTCAGCGTTATTTGCTTGACTTTTTGTGCGCAAATTTACGCGCTATATTGCCCCAATGCGTCCCAACCGATTTGCGCTGCCCACTTTGGCGCCCGGCCAGCCGTTCCCACCGGTCGAACAGGCGTGGGGGCCTGAATCGCCTGCCAGCGGCCTTTTGGCGATGGGTGGCCAGCTTGACGTTGCAACATTGGTTGATGCCTATTCCCACGGCATCTTTCCCTGGTACAGCGACGGCCAACCCTTCCTCTGGTGGAGCCCCGAACCGCGCATGGCGCTTGAGGTTGGCCGGTTTCGTCTGCATCGGTCACTCAAGCAAGTGTTGACCCGTTTTCGCAATTCGCCAAACTGCTTCGTCCGTTTTGATACCGCCTTTGAGCAGACCATACGCTGCTGCGCAACCAGCCCGCGCGATGGCGACGCGAGTGCGCCGGATGGCACCTGGATACTCCCTGAGATGGTGCAAGCCTATTGCGCGCTGCACCAGGCGGGCTTTGCGCACAGCGTAGAAACCTGGGTCGGAGGCGAGCTGGTTGGGGGCTTGTATTGTGTTGCCATTGGCAAAGCCGTGTTCGGTGAATCCATGTTCTCGCGCAAAACGGACGCGTCCAAGATCGCTTTGGCAGCGCTCATCGCTTTTTGCCGCGTCCACCAGATCCGCCTGATTGACTGCCAGCAAAACACCCGCCATTTGGCGTCGCTTGGGGCCAATGAAGTCACCCGAAGTAGTTTTTTGCAACATGTCAAAGCGGCCACCACTTTGCCCGGCCCGAATTGGCAATTTGACAATTTATACTGGAGCCAGCTACTGCCAGTGCCTGAAATTGCCCAAAATTTACCCGGAATTTGATCCCCCAAAATCCCCGTGACGCACCTCAAGGACCTCCCGTTCCAGACATTGCAGTTTTATGCCACGGCGCCCTACCCCTGCAGTTACCTGCCCAACCGGCAGGCCAGGTCGCAGGTCGCCAGCCCCAGCCACCTGATCAACAACGCCACGTATTCTGATTTGGTGAACCAGGGTTTTCGCCGCAGCGGCCTGTTCACCTACCGCCCCTATTGCGACGGCTGCAACGCCTGCACGCCGCTTCGCGTGCTGGTGGATAAATTCAAACCAAATCGCAGCCAGCGCCGCGCCACTCTGCAACACCAACACCTGATTGCACGGGTGTTGAAGCTGGGTTTCGTGGCGGAGCACTACCAGTTGTACCTGCGTTACCAGCGCGGCCGGCATTCCGGCGGCGGCATGGACGAAGACAGCGTTGACCAATATGGCCAGTTCCTGCTGCAAAGCCGGGTCAACTCGCGGTTGGTCGAGTTTCGCGAACCGAAGGCCGACGGCACACCAGGCGACTTGAAAATGCTGTCAATCTTGGACGTGCTCGAAGATGGGCTGTCTGCGGTCTACACTTTTTACGAGCCCGACGAAGGCGCGAGTTACGGCACCTACTGCGTTTTATGGCAAATCGAGCAGGCCCGCCTGCTGCGCCTGCCCCATGTCTACCTCGGCTACTGGATCCGGCAGAGCCCAAAAATGAACTACAAGGCGCGGTTCGAGCCCCATGAGTTATTGCGGCACTCCGGCTGGGAGCGTCCTACAAAGGCCTGACCCCATTGCCGACAACACGCGTGGAATATTTCACATGGTAGTATTGCTTCATGCCTATTGGAATTGAGTCATGAAGAAGAAAGACGATTCGATCCCGGCGGTGCCAACCGTTCAGGTCATCGAGCGCATGTTCGCCTTGATCGACGTACTGGCGTCCCGCGAAGAAGCCGTGAGCCTGAAGGAAATCAGCGAAAAAACCGGCCTGCACCTGTCCACGACGCACCGCATCCTGAACGACTTGGCCATTGGCCGTTTTGTGGATCGCCCGCAGTCTGGAACCTACCGCCTGGGCATGCGCTTGCTGGAGCTGGGCAATATGGTCAAAGGGCGCCTGAATGTGCGTGACGCGGCCTTGGGCCCGATGCGCGACCTGCATCGGATGATCCAACAACCTGTCAACTTAAGTTTGCGCCAGGGTGACGAGATCGTTTACATCGAACGCGCCTTCAGCGAGCGCTCGGGCATGCAAGTGGTGCGGGCCATTGGCGCGCGAGCGCCGCTGCATTTGACGTCTGTTGGCAAGCTCTTTTTAGCCGCCGATGACGCACCGCGGCTACGCGCCTACGCAACCCGCACCGGCCTGGCTGGCCACACAAAGAACAGCATCACCCAGCTGCCCGCGCTGGAGCGCGAACTGGCCCGGGTGCGGCAAAGCGGAAACGCTCAGGACAATGAAGAGCTGGAGCTCGGCGTGCGCTGCATGGCTGCAGGCATCTATGACGACCAATCAAAGCTGGTGGCGGGCCTGTCGATTTCTGCGCCGGCCAGTCGGTTGGAGGAAGCTTGGCTGCCCAAGCTTCAAGCCACGGTGAACGAGATTTCTTCGGCTTTGGGATTCAAGATCTGAGCGACGGCGTCAAACACGCCAGCCGACCTCAGGTTTTTGGATTGGGAAGAGTCGCCATTGGCACCGATTCAACCCACTTGCGAACCCGCTCAGCGTCGCCCAGGCGGCTTAATTTCCCTGCCGAATCCAGGAACACCATGATCAGCTTTCGCCCGGCTACTTTGGTCTGCATCACCAGGCAACGCCCAGCTTCCGAAATGTAGCCCGTCTTTTGCAGGCCAATCTCCCAAGTCGGGTTGTTCACCAGGCGATTGGTGTTGTTGAACTGCAGGCTGCGATCACCAACTGCAACCAGATAACTCGGCGAGGTCGAATACTCCCGCAACAACGAGTCGCCGTGCGCCACGTTGACCAGGGTCGCCAAATCACGCGCGCTTGATTGGTTTTTGCTGGACAACCCCGTTGGCTCCACGTATTTCGTGTCGGTCATTCCCAACAGCTTGGCCCGGGCATTCATTTGCCGCACAAACGCTTCCATGCCGCCCGGAAAGGTGCGGCCCAGCGCGTGCGCAGCGCGGTTTTCGCTGGACATTAAGGCCAGGTGCAGCAATTCGCCACGGGTGAGTTCTGTGCCGACTTTCAGACGCGAACGGCTGCCTTTTTCTGTGTCTACGTCTTCTTGCGAAATGGCGATGATTTCGTCCGCAGGCAGGCGCGCCTCGGTGACCACCAGGCCAGTCATCAATTTGGTCAATGACGCAATCGGCAATATAACCTGCTCGTTTTTGCTGAAAAGCACTTCACGGGTGTCTTGGTCCATCACCAGCGCGACGCTGGACTTCAAGTCCAGCGCGTCGTACCCGCCATGCAAGCCTGCCAACTCGCCAAAAGAGGGCTTGGCGGGCACGAACACAATCTTCACCGCGCTATTGCGTTTCGATTTGCCGACCGTTTTGCTGGATTTGGCGGCCTTGAGCTTTTGCGCCTTGACCGAAACTGAAGCGTTGGCAGATTTCGCCGTCTTGCGCGGGGACTGTGCCGCGCTGGCGACAGTGGCTCCCGCCAATGCGATTGAGACTGCTACAAAAATTAACGCAAATGCAGATTGAAGTCGATTCAAGGTGTTTCCCAACGCAACAATTTGACAGTTGAATAAACCGTTTACATCCAGCTTCCCGGAGGTATCCGAGTTTATCCAACAAAGTTACGTTGAATCAAGCACTTGCACGACCTATCTCAACAAAAAGGTAACAATCGCGGGTAAACCCTAAACACTTTTACCCTTGTGCAGCCACTCGATCAGCTTTGCTGTGTAACTTGTTGAGGGCACTCAGATAAGCCTTGGCGCTGGCGACGACGATGTCGGGGTCGGCCCCGACGCCGTTGACGATGCGGCCGCTGTTTTGCAGCCGCACCGTCACTTCGCCCTGAGATTCGGTCGATCCGCTGATGGCGTTGACCGAATACAGCACCATCTCAGCGCCGCTTTTGGCATGCGCCTCAATAGCCTTGAGCGAGGCGTCCACCGGCCCGTTGCCGTCAGACTCACCTCGAAATTCCTTGCCGCCCACCGTAATCACCACATTCGCATGCGGGCGTTCACCGGTCTCGCTGTGCTGGCTCAACGACACAAAACCGTAATGCTCTTTCTCGTGCGTCACGCTTTCGTCGCTCACCAGCGCCAGAATGTCTTCGTCAAAAATATCGGACTTCTTGTCGGCAAGTTCCTTGAACCGGGCAAATGCGGTGTTGATGTCGGCTTCCGACTCCAGTTGCACGCCCAAATCATTCAACCGCGCCTTGAACGCGTTGCGGCCGCTGAGTTTGCCCAAAACGATCTTGTTGGCGGCCCAGCCCACATCCTCGGCGCGCATGATTTCGTAGGTATCGCGCGCCTTCAACACGCCGTCTTGGTGGATGCCAGAGGCGTGCGCGAACGCATTGGCGCCCACCACCGCTTTGTTGGGCTGCACGACAAACCCCGTGGTCTGGCTCACCATCTTGCTGGCCGGCACGATCTGCAACGTGTCGATGCCCAAATTCAGCTTGTAATAGTCTTTGCGGGTCTTCAGCGCCATCACCACTTCTTCCAGGCTGCAATTGCCCGCCCGTTCGCCCAGGCCGTTGATGGTGCATTCGATCTGCCGCGCGCCGCCAATCATCACGCCGGCCAGGCTATTGGCCACAGCCATGCCTAAGTCGTTATGGCAATGCACGCTCCATACGACTTTGTCGCTGTTGGGAATGCGTTCGCGCAAGGTCTTGATGAAGTGGCCGTACAGCTCCGGCACGGCGTAACCCACCGTGTCTGGAATATTCAACGTCGTCGCCCCCTCTTTGATGACGGTCTCAAGCACGCGGCACAAAAAGTCCATGTCGCTGCGGTAGCCGTCTTCGGGGCTGAATTCCACGTCGTCGCACAAATTTCGGGCGAAACGCACCGAGAGCTTGGACTGCTCAAACACCTGGTCGGGCGTCATGCGCAGCTTCTTCTCCATGTGCAAGGCGCTGGTGGCGATGAAGGTGTGGATGCGCGCGCGCTGAGCCGTTTTGAGCGCTTCGGCGGCTTGGGAAATGTCGCGGTCATTGGCGCGGGCCAGTGAACACACGATGCTGTCTTTGATCACGCCCGAGATTGCCTTCACGCACTCAAAATCGCCGTTCGAGCTGGCGGCAAACCCGGCCTCGATCACGTCGACTTTCAGGCGCTCCAGCTGTCGGGCGATGCGCAGCTTTTCGTCCTTGGTCATGGAGGCGCCGGGCGACTGCTCGCCGTCACGCAAAGTGGTGTCAAAAATGATGAGTTTGTCGGTCATGGTTCACTCCTGATGGATTTGGCAAAAATTTCAGCACAAAGAAAAACGGCCCGTTGCAGTTGCAGACGGGCCGTTTGAGGGGTTTTGCGCGTGCGCTACCGACTCCGCCCGTTGGGGAATAGCAGTAGGGCCAGCAGGATTCGGTTCATGGGTGTGAATATAGCATGGAATTAATTGACGGCGCAAACGGTACATGCAACGATCAATGCAAGCCCCGCTCATCCGGCTCGTCCGTCGAGGTGGCGATCACGCTGGTTTGCTGGCCTTTGGCCCTGCGCCAGGCGTAAATCACATAACCGCTCAGGCCGTAGGCCACAAACACGCCAAACAGCACAATCGGCGGGTCAATATTGACGACGGCAATGCCCAGCGCAATCAGGACCAGCACCGCAAAGGGCACGCTTTTCTTCATGCTCAGGTCTTTGAAGCTGTAAAACGGCACGTTGGTCACCATCGTCAGGCCGCTGTACAAAGCCACGGCAAACGCGATCCACGGGATGGAGATGCCCCAGAGTTTGTCGGCCCCGTCAAAACCCAGGTCGGTCATGAGCCAGATAAAACCGGCCACCAGCGCCGCCGCCGCCGGTGATGGCAAGCCCTGGAAATAGCGCTTGTCAACCACGCCGGTGTTGACGTTGAAACGCGCCAGGCGCAACGCGGCGCAGGCGCAATAAACAAACGCGGCCAGCCAGCCCCAGCGGCCCAGGCCCTGCAGCGCCCAGATGTAGCAGATGAGCGCCGGCGCGGCGCCAAACGAGACCATGTCGGAGAGCGAATCCATCTGCTCGCCAAAGGCGCTTTGGGTGTTGGTCATGCGGGCGACGCGGCCGTCCAGGCTGTCGAGCACCATGGCGAGAAACACACCAATGGCGGCCTTGTCGAACTCGCCATTCACTGCCATCACCACGGCATAAAAGCCGCCAAACAGGCCTGCCAGCGTGAACAGATTCGGCAGGATGTAGATGCCCTTGCGGCGCTTGCGCACCAGGGTCTGGTCTTCAAGCCGAGAGTCCGGTTCTGTCCCGTCATGCATGGATATCGCCTCAAAGTCTCTAAAAATTTGCGAAAGAAGCTAGTAATTATGTAGCGACTCGATTGCAACGCCAGCACAACTGCAATGCTGCCTGCCTCAACTTTCGTTGCGCAGCTGAATATACCCCCGTCGTCCCACAAAGACAAAAGGCCACGCGAGTGGCCTTTTGTGATTCAGAGCAGCGCTGCGATCAATTGCGCGTTTGGTCAACCAGTTTGTTTTTCTTGATCCACGGCATCATGCCGCGCAGGGTTTCGCCCACGGTTTCGATTTGGTGCTCGGCCATCAAGCGGCGTTTGGACAGCAAGGTCGGCGCGCCGGCCTTGTTTTCCAGAATAAAGCTCTTGGCGTATTCACCGGTCTGGATGTCTTTCAAGATCTGCTTCATCACCTTTTTGGTGTCATCGGTGATGACGCGCGGGCCAGAGACGTATTCGCCGTATTCAGCGTTGTTGCTGATGGAGTAGTTCATGTTGGCGATGCCGCCTTCATAGATCATGTCCACAATCAGCTTCAGCTCGTGCAGGCACTCGAAATACGCCATTTCAGGGGCGTAACCGGCTTCCACCAAGGTCTCGAAGCCAGCCTTGATGAGCTCCACGGTGCCGCCGCACAACACGGCTTGTTCGCCGAACAAATCGGTCTCGGTCTCTTCGCGGAAGTTGGTTTCGATGATGCCGGCTTTGCCGCCGCCGTTGGCCATGGCGTAAGACAGCGCCAGGTCGCGCGTGCGGCCCGATTTGTCTTGGTGGATGGCGATCAAGTGGGGCACGCCGCCGCCTTGGGCGTAGGTGCCGCGCACGGTGTGGCCGGGCGCTTTGGGCGCGACCATCCAGACGTCGAGGTCGGCGCGGGGCGTGACCAGGCCGTAATGCACGTTGAAGCCGTGGGCGAACACGAGGGACGCGCCCTGTTTGATGTTCGGCGCGACGTCGTTGGTGTAAACCGTGCCGATTTGTTCGTCTGGCAGCAAGATCATGACCACGTCGGCTTGTTTCACCGCGTCGGCGACTTCAGCGACCTTCAGGCCCGCCTTGCCGACTTTGTCCCACGAAGCGCCGCCTTTGCGCAGACCGACGACGACTTTGACGCCGCTGTCGTTCAAATTCTGCGCATGTGCGTGGCCCTGTGAGCCGTAACCGATGATGGCCACGGTTTTGCCTTTGATCAGGCTGAGGTCACAATCTTTGTCGTAAAAAACTTTCATCTTTCTTCTCCTGTTAAATTAAACCAAACTAAATAGGTCAAAGGGCAATTTCCCGCCGGGCCGCCCCAAGGGTTCTCGAAGAGCGGCGCAGCCAAATTAGCCCCACTCCAAGCGAAGCGCAGGGTCGCTGCGCGGGGCAGCGAACCACACAAAGTGGGGAGCGTGGGGGCAACATCTAAACGCGAAGGATGCGTTCGCCCCGGCCAATGCCAGAGGAGCCGGTGCGCACCGTCTCCAAAATCGCACCACGTTCAATGGCCGTCAAAAATGCGTCGTTTTTCGACTGGTCGCCGGTCAACTCGATGGTGTAACTCTTTTCGGTCACGTCGATGATGCGGCCCCGGAAGATCTCGGCCATGCGTTTCATCTCTTCACGCTCTTTGCCCACCGCGCGCACCTTGACCATCATCAGCTCGCGCTCGATGTAAGAGCCTTCGGTCAAATCGACCACTTTGACGACTTCGATCAGCCGGTTCAAATGTTTGGTGATCTGCTCGATGACGTCGTCCGAGCCCGAGGTTTGAATCGTCATGCGCGACAGCGTCGGGTCTTCCGTGGTGGCCACGGTGAGCGATTCGATGTTGTAACCACGGGCTGAAAACAGCCCAACCACGCGGGAAAGAGCGCCAGGCTCGTTTTCCACCAAAACTGCAATGATGTGTTTCATGAGAGAAGATTCCTCTTTTCGCCGCCCTCCCCCTGAACCGGTAAGTTCAAGGCTCGGCGGACAATAGATTCGTCAAATATTGCGTTGAATTTAAATTTCAACTATGTAAATGATTAAATAATATAAAATATTAATACTAAATTAATAGCAAACTATTCATATTATCCGTGACTTGGTATCCAATTTATTTAAAGGTCTTCACTACCCAATAACATTTCTGTAATGCCTTGGCCAGCTTTCACCATCGGGAAGACGTTTTCTGTCGGGTCGGTGCGGAAGTCCATGAACACGGTGCGATCTTTCAGCTTGCGCGCCTCGCGCAGCGCACCTTCCACATCGCCCGGTTTTTCGATCAACATGCCGACGTGGCCATAAGCCTCGGCGAGTTTCACGAAGTTGGGCAACGCGTCCATGTAGCTGTGGCTGTAGCGGCCTTCGTAATCAATCTCCTGCCACTGGCGAACCATGCCCAAATAGCGGTTGTTGAGCGAGACGATCTTGATCGGCGTGTTGTATTGCAGACAGGTCGAAAGCTCCTGGATGCACATCTGCACCGAACCTTCGCCGGTGATGCAAAACACCTCGGCCTCGGGCTTGGCCAGCTTGATGCCCATGGCATAGGGAATGCCCACACCCATGGTGCCCAGGCCGCCCGAGTTGATCCAGCGGCGCGGCTCGTCAAAGCGGTAATACTGCGCCGCCCACATCTGGTGCTGGCCGACGTCGGAGGTGATGTAGGTGTCGGTGCCTTTGGTCATGTTCCACAGCGTTTCGATGACATGCTGCGGCTTGATCACGTCGCCCTTGCCCATGCTGTACTTGAGGCAATCCCGCTTGCGCCAGACCTCAATCGTCTCCCACCACTCAGCCAGCGCCTTCGGGTCTGGCCTGACGGGGCTTTCTTTGATCATGGCGATCATCTCGGTGAGCACGTCTTTCACGTCGCCCACAATCGGAATGTCAACCTTCACGCGTTTGGAAATGCTCGACGGGTCGATGTCGATGTGGATGATCTTGCGCTCGTTCTGCGCGAAGTGTTTCGGGTTGCCGATGACGCGGTCGTCAAAACGCGCGCCCACGGCCAAGAGCACGTCGCAGTTCTGCATGGTGTTGTTGGCTTCCAGCGTGCCGTGCATGCCCAACATGCCCAGAAACTTCTGGCCGGTGGATGGGTAGGCGCCCAGGCCCATCAAGGTGTTCGTGACCGGGTAACCCAACATGTCTACCAGGGTGCGAAGTTCGTTGGAAGCGTTGCTGAGCAAGACGCCGCCACCCGTGTAGATGTAAGGCCGCTTGGCCGCCAACAGCAATTGCAGCGCCTTGCGGATCTGCCCGCCGTGGCCTTTGCGCACCGGGTTGTAAGAGCGCATCGTCACCGTTTCAGGATAACCAGAGTAGGTTACTTTGTTGAACGACACGTCTTTCGGAACGTCAACCACCACCGGGCCGGGCCGACCCGAGCGGGCAATGTGGAAGGCCTTCTTCATCGTCTCGGCCATGTCTTTGGCGTCTTTGACGAGGAAGTTGTGTTTCACGATGGGGCGGGTGATGCCCACCGTGTCGCATTCCTGGAACGCATCCAGGCCAATCGCCGCAGTGGGCACCTGGCCGGTGATGATCACCATCGGAATGCTGTCCATGTACGCCGTGGCAATGCCGGTGACGGCGTTGGTCACACCGGGGCCGGAGGTGACCAGGGCCACACCCACGTCACCCGTGGCGCGAGCGTAGCCGTCGGCCGCGTGCACGGCCGCTTGCTCGTGGCGCACCAGCACGTGCTGGATGGTGTCTTGTTTGTAAAACGCGTCGTAAATGTGCAAAACCGCGCCGCCGGGGTAGCCCCAGACGTATTTCACGCCCTCAGCTTGCAGGGCTTTGACGAGAATCTCGCCGCCGCGCAGGTCTTGCGGTGTTGTTGGGTTTTTCGCCGAAGCAGCAGCTTGGGCGTGGTTGGCAGCGGATTGCAGAGGCGCAAGCGCAGCGGATTTGATTTCAGCTTTGTTGATTTCCATGATGAACCTTTGTGATTTTCTCTAACGAAAAACCTTGGGTGCTTCTTCGCGAACCCTTTTGGGGCCGTGTCGAAACTTGAGGCCAGAACCATAAGCGCCCACCATTGAGCGCCGAGTTGAGACCCGTTTGCCGTTTGAATTGCAGTGCGCATTATGTCACTGACTCGGGCAATTTTGGTGCGCAGCAGCAAAATCAGCGTGCGCGAATGCCATAATTTGGTCACATTCGCGTGCCCGAAGACTTAGGATTCCGGCAATCGCGGCACCCTATAAAACCCCGAGACTTCACGGATCACCCGTGCCCGCAATTGGCCACTGAACAGGAACTCTCCGAATTTTTGAAAAGCGTTGAGCGGCGCGCCTTCAAACGTTCGATCTACCACGTGCGGGACGAAGAGGCGGCGCTGGACATCGTGCAAGACAGCATGATGAAGCTGGCCGAGCATTACGCCGACAAACCGCCGGCCGAGCTGCCCATGTTGTTCCAACGCATTCTGTCGAACTGCACACTCGACTGGTTCCGGCGCAACAAAACCCGAAAAGCCTTATTCTCCAACCTGAGCGACTTCGAATCTGCCGGTGGCGATGGCGAATTCGATGTGCTGGAAACTTTGTCGGTGGTTGAAGGCTCAGAGCGAAACGAGAGCGCCCAAACCACGGTTGAACGCAGCCAGATTTTCAGGGAAATAGAAATCGAGATTCAGGAGCTGCCCGGACGTCAACGGGAAGCCTTCCTGATGCGTTACTGGGAGGAGATGGACGTGGCTGAAACGGCGGCGGCCATGGGTTGTTCGGAAGGCAGTGTCAAAACGCACTGCTCACGGGCTGTCCAAGCCCTCAGTAAATCATTGCGGGCAAAGGGGATAACACTATGAGCACCAGAAACCTACAATTTGATACATTCCGCGCCGGTTCAGGCACCGATTCTTTTCGCGCCGCCCTGGCGCTTGAATTGGCGCAAGAGCGCTTCGCGCTGAAGGTGGCGTCACACCTGTCGGGTTCCATCGACGCCCTGCCGCACAACATCGCTGAGCGCCTGCGCGTTTCGCGTCAACAGGCGGTGGCCAAGCGCAAGGTGTCGAGCTTGCGCACGGCCTCGTCCCAATCGAATTCCGGCGGCGCTGCCACTGTGACCATGGGTGGTGAACACTTCAGCCTGTGGAACGGCATCGCCTCGGCGCTGCCCTTGATCGCATTGGTCGTCGGCTTGATCGCCATCACCAACATCCAGAACGACGACCGCGCCCGTGAAATGGCTGAAGTTGACGCCGCTTTGCTCACCGACGACCTGCCGCCCTCGGCCTACACCGATCCGGGCTTTCTGCAGTTCATCAAATCGCGCCGCGATTTGGGTCAGTGAACCAGGTCAGTGAATTGGGTCACTAAGATGGTTGCGGTGAAACCGCTCAGTCTGGCCGCGCTAGGCGTCTGGCTGGCGGTGGTCACCCCGTCTGACAGCTTCGCGCTGGCGCAGTCGTCCATGTCACAAATTGTCATTGCCCAGGCCAATCTGGCGCCCGCCACCTCGCAAGGGTTCAAACCGATTCAGCCAACTCAGGCAAACCCAGCCGCGCAGCCGGCAAAAGCCGCAAAACCTGCTGCGGCAGACCAAGCCGTGGTGACGCCCGCTGCAGTGTCCAAACCAGCGTGGCAAGAGCTGACCCCCGCCCAACAGCAATCACTCAAGCCGCTGGGCGCCAATTGGGCCACCATCAGCGAGGCACAAAAGCGCAAATGGCTGGCGCTGTCCAAAAATTACCCCACCCTGTCGCCCGCTGAGCAAGCCAAGCTGCACAGCCGCATGACCGAATGGGTGTCCCTGAGCCAGCAGCAGCGTACCCAAGCGCGCATGAATTTCGCTGAAACCAAAAAATTGCCGCCCGGCGAAAAAGCCGCCGAATGGCAGGCCTACCAGGCGCTGAGCCCGGAAGAGAAACAAAAACTCGCCGCCAAAGCAGCCCCGGCTCCGGCGGGTGCCACGGCGGCGGTTAAGCCGGTTCCCGCACAAAAGTTGGCCAATGTGCCTTCCACCCGCAACGGCCCCCGGGCGCCTGAGGTGGCCTCCAACAACACCAGCCCAAGCGCCGCCAAGGTCGACAACCGCACCCTGCTGCCCCGTGCGTCTGGTTCAGGCGAAGCCGCGCCGACCCAAAAGAATTGAGCGCCGAGAGCTTTGAGGCGCCCGGCGAGGCGCCTGGTCTTTGGCGGCGCATGGCCTGCTGGGCCTATGAAGGCCTGCTGCTCTTTGGCGTCGTCTTCATTGCCGGCTACCTGTTCAGCACCCTAAGCCAAACCCGCCATGCGCTGGACAACCGCAACGCGCTGCAAGCGTTTGTCTTCGTCATCTTCGGCATTTATTTCGTCTGGTTCTGGGCTAAAGGCCAAACGCTGGCCATGAAGACCTGGAACATCCGCGTGGTTGATGTGCATGGCCGCGCCATAACGCAGCAACGCGCCGTGTTGCGCTACTTGTGCAGTTGGCTCTGGTTCTTGCCGCCGCTGGCAGCGTCAGCGTTGTTCAACCTGCCAGCCAAAGAGGCGGCTGTGATTGCCGTGGGCTGGATCGCCGTCTGGGCGATATCGAGCCGCTTCCATCCCCAACGGCAGTTTTGGCATGATGCGTTGGCAGGCACGCGCCTGGCCACGTCAATGCCTCTGAAACGATAGCCGCAGAAATACACCGACACGACGCCATGAACCCCGCCTTTTCCGTCGCCGTTTACTGCGGCTCCCGCGTGGGCAGCCAGCCCGAGTTTGCCCAAGTGGCCACCGAAGTTGGCCGTTGGATCGGCCGGCACGGTGGCCAGCTGGTCTACGGCGGTGGGCGAAACGGCCTGATGGGTATTTTGGCCAACGCTTGCCTTAAAGCTGGCGGCCAAGTCGTCGGTGTGATTCCCAAAACCATGGTCGAGCGCGAATGGGCGCATTCTGGCTGCACCGAACTCATCATCACCGACACCATGCACGAACGCAAGCGCATCATGGCCGAGCGCTGCGACGCCTTCCTCGCCCTGCCAGGCGGCATCGGCACCTTCGAGGAGTTTTTCGAAGCCTGGACTTGGCGGCAACTCGGCTATCACGACAAACCCGTGGGTTTGCTGAATGTGGCGGGTTATTACGACGCGCTGCTACAGTTTTTGCAGCGAAGCGTGGACAGCCAGTTCATGGGTGATGCGCAGATGGGTTTGATCCAAACCGGCTCTGAACCGATCGCGCTGCTGCGCAATCTGGTGCAAGCCGCCGGTTTTTCACCGCAGGCACGGTTGGACGGGATTTAGCGGTTTCGACTGACTTCAAGATTCTGGCTAACTGCCAAATTCAAAGCCCGAAGTCTGGGTCAAATTCACTGGCCGATTGTGGGCAGGCTGGTGTTGACGCCGCTGGCCCCAAGGCAAGCGCCACGCCGCCGCTCCTCATGGTGCGCTGACACTGCGCCTTCGGCTTCGTTGCGCAGAAATCGTCGGGACGGCGTGGCGCATGCCTTGCGGCAGAAGTTAAGCGGGCGCGGCTTTGCCCTCAGCGTTTTTACCCGCCGGGTTGCGCGAAAATTTGCGTTTGACCGCCAAACCGGAAAACGAACCTTCAACCAAACGCCCTGAAACGTATTTGTGGAGCACGCTGGCCATCAGCGTCTGGTAGGGCAAACCTTCCTCGGCAGCGCGCGCCTGCAGCCCTTCCAAATCCTGCGCCGTGATGCGGATGTTCACGCGCCTGCTCTTGCTCAAAGTGGCGGCTGCCATCTCACGGTACTGCGCGTTGACCTTCTTTTGATTGCGCACAGGCCGCCATTCCCCGCGCTCGATTGACGCCAGGAGGTCGTCCTCAAATGTCATTTCGCTATTCATCATTGGCTCCTGTCATGAACTGTTTGGTCGCCTTGCGGCTGGGCATGATGGTTTTCAAAAACACCTCATCGTCGGTTTCCACAAATGGCACCATGTGCGCATACCCGCGAAAACTGACCACCCAGATCCGCTGGTTCGGGTAGCGTTTTTGGTTGGGGTGCTCCAGCGTCAGCATCAAGCCGCCCTGCTCAATCGCGGAAAGAATTTCCTCAAAAGACACATCGCGCGTCGCCTTGAGTTCAAGGTTCTTCTCGACATTCCAGCGGATCGGCTTGTTGGCAGTCACTGGCGCATTATAAATCTGTGTGCCTTATGTGAACAAGCCCTCTTGGTTCCACAGTCTTATTGGTTCGACGCAAGTGGCTTTGGTTGAAATATCCAGATTCACTGGCCGATTGATTGCGCTCAGGTGTTGACGCCGCTGGCCCCAAGGCAAGCGCCACGCCGCCGCTCCTCATGGTGCGCTGACACTGCGCCTTCGGCTTCGTTGCGCAGAAATCGTCGGGACGGCGTGGCGCATGCCTTGGGGCAGAAATCGGTTGCGCGTAGAAACGGCCCGACGGCAGAGAAGCTGACGGTCAACTGCACAGCCTTAGCATTAGGGGAATCACTGGCATTGCCGTGTCGGCAACAACCTTGATCAAAAGTGAATTCTTGCGAGCGCTCTTCTCTCGCTCAACCGAATCAGGTTCTTTACATCCATTGACAAAGACCACCTCAGATCGGCTGAGGGCTCCTCCCTGGCAAACCTAGTCCTCTAGGGCTTCTCTGCTGTGGCTATCAACGTAGGCTCGAACGGCAGATATTGAGTAAAAACGAGTGCTCATCGGTCTCTCCAGAGTGGTTAAGACCCGATGGTTCAGCCAATCAAAAGAAACGTTTTGCGCTTTTGAATTGCACCCAATTCAATTTTTATGACGCCGGAATAATTGCATGGCAATAGCAGCGGGAAGTAAGGGCGGAAAACAACCCACATTCCTCCCCCGCCAGCCATGCGCCACGCCGTCCCGACGCCAAATTGTCACATTGGGTGCGCCGTGGCACCGAAGGTGACGCGGGTTAAGCACCATGAGGAGCGGCGGCGTGGCGCTTGGCTGGCGGCTGGGCCGTCGATCACGGCAGCGCGCTATCGGCCAGCGGCGGCAGCGTCGGCGGCAGGAACAGCAGAAGCAGTACCTCGTACGCCAACCCAGCCCAAATCAACCCAAATCAACCCAAATTCAAACCAGATCATACCCATTTTGGGAACGACAAGCCTCAAAATCACCGCCAAAACCAAGACTCAGATAAAATCCAGCTCCTAAGTCACGAATTATATAGGTTTATAGCTATACTAATTATAGCAATCAAACCGCCGCTTCGTCCACCTCACCCGTGCGAATCCGCACGACGCGCTCGACCGAGGTGACAAAAATCTTGCCGTCGCCAATCTTCCCGGTGTGGGCAGCTTTGATGATGGCGTCTACGCAGCGGTCTACGTCGTCGGTTTTCACGACCACTTCGACCTTCACCTTTGGCAGGAAATCGACCACGTATTCGGCGCCCCGGTACAACTCGGTGTGGCCCTTCTGGCGGCCAAAACCCTTCACTTCGGTCACGGTGAGGCCGGTCACGCCGCACTCGGCCAGCGCCTCGCGCACTTCTTCGAGCTTGAACGGTTTGACGATGGCGGTGATCTGTTTCATGGTGGCTCCAGGTTTGTGGATGAAATTCATTGACGGAATTTCGACGTTATAGGATAACGCCAATCCTTGCCGAAGCTGCGGTGCGTCACGCGAATGCCCACCGGCGCCTGGCGGCGCTTGTATTCGTTGATCTTGATCAGGCGCGTCACCTTCTCTACATCGGCCCGCTCAAAACCGGCGGCAATGATGCCCTCGATGCTCTGGTCGTTCTCCATGTAGCGCTCCAAAATCGCGTCCAGCACGGCGTATTCGGGCAGGCTGTCTTGGTCGGTCTGGTCGGGGCGCAACTCGGCGCTGGGCGGGCGCGTGATGATGCGCTCGGGGATCGGTGCCAGTCCACTCGTTCCATTCGTGCCATACGGGTCATGCAGATTGCGCCAGCGCGCCAGTTCAAACACCGTGGTTTTCACCAGGTCTTTGATCACCGCAAAGCCGCCCGCCATGTCGCCATACAAGGTGCAATAACCCGTGGCCATTTCACTCTTGTTGCCAGTCGTCAGCACAATGCTGCCGAACTTGTTGGAGAGCGCCATCAACAAGGTGCCGCGAATGCGCGCCTGGATGTTCTCTTCGGTTGCGTCTTCCTTCAAGCCCTTGAACTCGCCTGCCAGCGAGGCCTTGAAGGCTTCGAACTCGGGCACGATGGAGATCTCGTCATACCGCACGCCCAGGCGAGCGGCCATGTCGCGCGCGTCGATCCAGCTGATGCTGGCGGTGTAGGGCGAGGGCATCATCACGGCGCGCACGCGGTCTTTGCCCAGCGCGTCTACCGCAATTGCCAAAACGAGCGCTGAATCAATGCCCCCCGATAGCCCCAAGAGCACACTCGGGAAGCCGTTTTTGCCGATGTAGTCATGCACGCCCAGCACCAGCGCGTCCCACAGGTCGGCCAACTCAGAGCGATGCGGCTCCACACTCGCTACCAACTTTATAGCTGCTTGCGCAAGTTCTACGGATTCTGCACGCTCAATGCTTACAAAATGCAAATCTTCTTTAAATGCCTGGGCGCGGCCCGCCACCGAGCCATCGGCGTTCAAAGCGAACGACGCGCCTTCAAACACCACTTCATCTTGCCCGCCCACGAGGTGCGCGTAGATGAGCGGCAGGCCGCAGGCGCGCACGCGCTCTTGCATCATCTGCTCGCGCTCAGCGCCCTTGCCTACGTGGAAGGGCGACGCGTTGATCACGCACAAAACTTCCGCGCCGGCCGCTTGCGTCAAGCGCGCGGGCTCTTCAAACCAGGCGTCTTCGCAAATAAGAAGGCCAATTTTGGTTCTGGATGCGCCCTCGCCCGCTTCAAACACACAAACGCGCTTGCCGGGCTGAAAGTAGCGCCGCTCGTCAAACACTTGGTAGTTGGGCAACTCACGTTTGGCATAAGTAGCGACCACCCTGCCTTCGCACAACACGCTGGCCGCGTTGAAGCGCGCTGCGACGGCTACCGAGCGGGTACGCAACAAGGCATCGGCAGGCCCCGCGCCGGGGTGGCCGACCACCACCGTCATGTTTTTTAACCCGGCAAGCTCGCGGGCCACGGTTTTCACGGCATCATCACAGGCGGCGATGAAGACCGGGCGAAGAAACAAATCCTCAGCCGCGTAGCCGCAAATCGACAACTCGGGCGTGAGCAACAAACGCGCGCCTTGGGCGTAGGCCGTGCGGGCGGCATCAATGATTTTTTGCGCGTTGTTGGCCAAGTCGCCAACGACAAAATTCAGCTGGGCAACACAGATTTTGAGAGTCATGAAAATAGGCAACAAGGTGGGTTCTGATTATGTCATTCGGGTGTTGAATTCGCCGCTGGACGTGAGCGCAGACGTGTGGAACGCGCTGCTGGCCACGCAGCTTGACGCCAACCCCTTCATGCGCCACGAATACCTGGCCGCCCTGCACAGCACTGGCGCCGCCATTCCTTCCACCGGCTGGACGCCGCGTTTCATCACCCTTTGGAAGCGTGCTGAACTGCAAGGCGAAGAATTGCGTGCCGCCTGCCCGCTGTACATCAAAGCGCATTCCTACGGCGAATACGTGTTCGACTGGGCCTGGGCCAACGCCTACCAGCAGCACGGGCTTGATTACTACCCCAAAGCCGTCGTCGCCGTGCCGTTCACGCC
>JANOYE010000074.1:0-5975 GCA_031428695.1 Rhodoferax sp.
GCTGGCACGACGACCGACACCGTGACCCGCATCGTTGCAGACACCATGGGCAAATCGCTGGGCCAAACCATCGTGGTGGAAAACCGCGCCGGTGGCGGCGGCTCGATTGGCTCGGACTTGGTGGCCAAAGCCCCCGCCGACGGCTACACGTTGGTGATGGGCACGGTAGGCACCCATGCCATCAACAAATCGCTGTTCAAAAACCTGCCCTACGACCCGCTGCGCAACTTCGTGCCGCTGGCGCTCGTCGGCCAAACACCCACGCTCTTGGTGGTGGGCGCCAATTCGCCCTTCGCCACGCTCAAAGACTTGGTGGCCGCCGCCAACAAGGCACCCGGCATCAACTTCGCCTCGGCAGGCAACGGCACCTCCGGCCACTTGGCTGGCGAGTTGCTCAAGAAGCTCGTAGGCGGGCAAATGGTGCACGTGCCCTACAAAGAAGGCGGCCAAGCCGTGACGGATGTGATCGGCGGGCAAGCGCATTTCATGTTCTACCACCCGGCCGCCGTGGTGCCGCACATGAAGGCCGGCAAACTCAGGGCACTCGGCGCGTCCAGCAAAGAACGCAGCGCCGCTTTGCCCGAGGTGCCCACCATCGCTGAGCAGATCAACGCCAACTTCGACCTGGTCGCCTGGTTCATGCTCTACGCCCCCGCCGCCACGCCCGCGCCGGTGCTGGCCAGGCTGCGCGCCGCAGCCGATGCCGCCTTGGCCAACCCTGAGGTGGCAGCCAAGTTGACCGCGCAAGGCCTGGAGAAAGCCAGCGTCCCCGCCAGCGAGCTGGGCAACTTCGGGCAGACGGAGATTGCCAAGTGGGCGGAGCTGGTGAGGCAGTCTGGGGCGCAGGTGGATTGAATTCGGCCCCTAGCTCGCCCTTCAGTTTGGCGAGTGCAACCCGACGCTGTTGCCCTCGGTGTCCAGGATCAGCCCAAAGTAGCCCATGCCTTCCTTGATGAAGGTTTTTGGATGCAGCAGCTTGCCGCCCGCTTTTTCCACTCGCGCCAGCGCTGTGCCGACATCATTGCCCGCTTTGAGGTAAATCGTCGTGCCACCCGTAGCGGGCATCACGCCGTCTCGGGCCATGATCGCGCCGGTGGCCTCACCCGGCTTGGCGGGGAAAATCGCCATACGCGCGCCCAGCATGTTCTCCTGGATGAGCTTTGCGCCCAGTACGGTTTCATAAAACTTCACTGCCCGGTCAAAATCGGTGGCGGGAATATCAAACCAGTTGATGACGGTAGACATGAAAGTGCTCCTTGAAAGGTGGTTGAAAACGGGCCAACTTCGAGTTGAAGCCGTGCCGAGCGCCATAGTACGAAGGCCCTGGTGACAGCGTAGTGTCACCAGACTTGCATGGTGCGACGTGGCGCAACGCGTTGCGACAATTGTGGCGAGCGCAGGAAACAGGCCCGACCCAGGGCGCAAAATTGCCCCATGAGACGCGCAGACCGCCTATTCCAACTAACACTGCTCCTCGGCCGCTCAAAAATTGCCACGGGCGAATGGCTGGCCGAACAGCTTGGCGTCTCCAAACGCACCGTGTACCGCGACATTGGCGACCTGTGCAGCACCGGCGTGCCGATAGACGGTGAGGCAGGCGTCGGCTTTCGCCTGCGCAAGGGCTACCAGGTGCCGCCCCTGATGTTCACGCCAGAGGAGTTGCAAGCCCTGGTGTTCGGCGCGCGCCTGGTGCAAAGCTGCGCCGACGAAGGCCTTGGCAAGGCGGCCGAGGCAGTGTTGGCCAAAGTCGATGCCGCCCTGCCTGCGCATTTGAAGTCCAAACTCGAAGACACCGGCTTGCTGGTGCCTGACTTTCGTGTCTCGCCAGACATCAAACGTGCGCTGCGTGAACTCCGAGGCGCGGTGTCCGAGCGGCGATGCATTGAATTTGGCTACACCCAAGGTGACGGCAGCGCCATCCGCGCCAGCGTTCGCCCGCTGTGCCTGCGTTATGTGGGGGGCACCTGGACGTTGGGTGGATGGAGCGAAGGGGAAAACGCCTTTCGCGTCTTTCGAATTTACCGTGTTGGCGAACTGGTGGTCACAGAAAAGCGCTTTCCCTTCCTGAAAGGGTGCGAACTCGGTGAGTTTCTTGCAGCTGCGGATAGGTTGGGGGCTGGGTCGTGACACCTAAATATGCATTACACATAGTTATGTGTAAAATCGACCCCAACAAGCCAGGAGCCCAATATGTCCCCAACTGCCACAGCTGCAAGCATTTCAGCCACCGTCAACTTCACCGGCGCAGTGGATCGCGACTTGCTCAAACGCGCCAAAATCGTCGCGGCCAAGAACGACACCTCCATCAATGCCCTGTTCAACGCCGAGCTTCGTTATCTGGTTGAAACCTTCGACGGGGCTGAAAATTCGGGCAACCAGAACTATAAAAACTTGATTGCGTTTTCCTTGGGCCAAGCCACTGCTGCACAGACTTTGGAACGGCTGGGCACAGACAGCACTGAGGATCTGTTCCTGTTGATGGCGCAAGCCCATTTGCCCATGCCGCGCCTGCCCGAGGCGGCAACGCAAGCCATGGTGCAAAGCTTGCATCTGCTGCCAACCGCATCACCAACGGCAAAGCGGGCCTCAAAACAAGCCAAAAAGCGATCTGTCGCCTGATGGCCCAGGCTTCCGACATCGCTCTGCTGCCCGACGCAGGGCCGCTGATCACGCTGGCCTATGCCGACGCGCTCGACGTGTTGCTGTTGCCGGGCTGGCAGGTGCGCGTGGCCGACATGGTGCGGCACGAAGTCACCCGCAACCAAACGCCCACCAGCAAGAAGCTGGAAAAGTTTTTGAATCGCAAATCGGTCCAGCTTGTGTCCACGCAGACTTTTCGCAGGTATGCAAAGTCGCCTGCGCAGCCAGCGCGCAAGGCCAACCTGGGCGAACTGGCCATTCAGGAGGCCATCAACCAGATGGCGCTGGCCCAGCCGCCGCAACGCACTGTGTTGCTGTTTGAAGACCACCGCATCGCCAGCGCCAATTTTTTTGTGCCCGACGATTGGCTGAAGATCAGCACCCGCGCGTTTCTGGCGTTTCTGCAAGACAAAGGCTGGATCGACAGCGCCAGCGACATTGAGCGGCGGGCTGTCTTGGCGGGGAGGCAGTTTTCGCAGTTGCGGTTTCCGCCAGAAGGCGACCACAACCCTGACCCTGATCCAATCAATGCGATGCGCGGCAGCGGCGCTGGCGGTGGTTCAAAACGCTTGATCGCAGAGCGAAAAGCTGAGGCCAAGCGTGGGAAATAAGACCCAAATCTGCCCTCACGCTCACCCCGCCCGCACCTCGCTCATCAAATCCGGGTGGCGATCCAGCACTTTGAGCAGCTTGACCAAGGCGAGGGGCGGCCGCGTTTTGCCGTTCTCGTAGCGAGAAAAGGCGTTGGCCCCACCACCAAAAATCTCCGCCGCCTCTCGCTGGTCAAGGGCCAGTTTTTTGCGCACGCTGGCGATGAAACCCGGGTCCACCGTGGCCGCGTTGACCTGCTTGTTGAACGCCAACATCAAGGCGCTTACACGCGCGGACTCGTGGGCGCTCAGCACAACTTCGCCACATGCCGGACAAAACTCACCCCTCACGGCAGACAAGGTCGTGGACTCGCCTTTGTAGGTGTAGGGCATGTCGCGGGTGTCTGGCACCACGCGGGCCGCTGCGCATTGGGGGCACTTCATGTTCATAACTCCTTGAACGACACGATAAATCGCCGTCAATGAAACATTGAATTTTAACCTAGTAGGTTATTTTTTCAAATCAATCAAAAGAGCTCCAAATCCTGCGGATTGCAAGTTGTCAACGCTGGCCTTACCATCACCGAATGAACGCAAGCCCCTTCATTCATTCCAACCCCGAGCTTCTAGGCGGCACCCCTGTGTTCGTTGGCACCCGCGTGCCTGTGCGCATCCTGTTTGAATACCTTGAGTCCGGTGAACCCTTGGGTGAATTTTTGGATGAGTTCCCGTCGGTCACACGTGAAATGGCTCAAGGCGTCCTGCGGCAAGCCAAAGAGTCCCAGTTGAATGCGCATCCTGCTTGATGAGTCGCTGCCGAGAAAACTCGGCTTTGCGCTCACCAGCCATCACGTGCGCACCGTTCAGCAAATGGGCTGGAGCGGGCTGACTAACGGCAAACTTCTAGCCGTTGCAACCAGTCAGTTTGACGTTTTGATCACAGGCGATCAAAACATGCAATACCAGCAAAACGCGGATCACCTACCCCTGTCTGTTGTGATTCTCATTGCCCCAAACAACAAATTGGAGAGTTTCTTGCCTATGATTCCTCGTTTGGTGCAGACTTTGGAGGGCCTGGAAAAGCCGACGTTTGTGATGCTGGAGAGTTGAGTGGATCCAATTTTCGAACTCATTTCCGCGCATAAGCGGGAATTATTTGAACTCGCCAAAATCGCGACTGGTTCATTTTTAGGATTTGGATTGGCGCTACTGTCGGCAAGGCTTCTTGACTATCGAAAACGAAGGCGGGAGCATCTTATTGCAGGAAGCGTCGCGCTATTCACGCTGAAAAATCAATACAACGATTTTCTTTTGTTTCGCCGAGATTTTCGTGAAAATGTCGCTCGATCCGAACTCACAGGCAATGAGCCAATTTGGGCCTTGCTGCAACCGACGTTTTTACAAATTGACGGTAGCACGCTAGATTTCAATTCCATTGGATTTTTGTTGGAACAAGGCAGATATGCGTCGACCTTTGACGATTTGCAGAGTTCTCAAATTTCACACAGAGATTTACTCGGACTCCAAGTCAAACGAAACGACGCGCTTGTAAAGCTTCAAGACGCCGCCGTAAATACTCAAAAGAAAATATCAAATTCGAACTTGACGGACGTAGAAAAGGAGGCTGGTGGCGCTTTGATCAGTCTTTGTAATACTTTAGCCATTACTCTGGCAAATCGCTCGTTAATGTACGAGGCGACGTATCGGCGAGCCCACGATTCCCTGCGGCTGGCATTGCTGGAAAACAGGAATACTTGGTATGGGAGCTTATTCGATGCGATGCGCAGTAGGATTATTTTCAAGCACGCCTCGCCGCCATTTCTCAAGTTAAATGTAGCCAGTCCCGGCTTCAGAGAAGAAGACCTTCCTCCCATACCGAAAACGCTGGAAGTGGCACTGAGAACCAGCAAAATTCCAAGATGGGGAACTCAACAATAGGTCAGTTTGCTCAAATTTTGCTGCGAAAACTTGAGTTTTTAGCAGCGGGAAGCTAGAACCTAAAGAGCATTTGTTCCGATCAAGGCAATTTCCGCGTGCCCTTATCACGCGGTGGCAATCCAGTGTGTTGAGTGAGGGCTCGTCCTTTCACCGGAGCTGCGGTGGAATTCTTCTTCCGCGCACTCTGATACCCCCCATCCCCCAACGGCTGGAACGTCGGGATCAGGTGCTGCTTGCCATTGCCGATCAAGTCGGCGCGGCCCATGGCCTTGAGTGCTTCGCGTAAGACGGGCAGTTGTTCGGGTCGTGGTAACGCAAGAAGGCTTTGTGCAAGCGGCGGCGTTTTTCACCACGCACGATATCGACGACATCGTCAACGGCGGCTTCACGACGTACTTTGCGCAGCGGATTGCGGTTGCTGTGGTACATGGCCGTGGCGGTGGCCATGGGTGACGGGTAAAACGTCTGGACTTGATCAGCGCGGAAGCCGTTTTTCTTCAACCACTGCGCCAGGTGCATCATGTCTTCGTCGCTGGTGCCGGGGTGGGCGGCGATGAAATACGGCACGAGGAACTGCTTTTTGCCGGCTTCCAGGCTGAACTTTTCAAACATCTGTTTGAACTTGTCGTAGCTGCCGATGCCGGGCTTCATCATCTTGGTGAGCGGGCCTTGCTCGGTGTGTTCGGGGGCGATTTTGAGGTAGCCGCCGACGTGGTGCGTCACCAGCTCTTTCACATACTCGGGGCTCTGCACGGCGAGGTCATAACGCAGGCCGCTTCCGATCAAAATCTTCTTGATGCCCTTGAG
>JANOYE010000075.1:0-5333 GCA_031428695.1 Rhodoferax sp.
GGCGTGTGCGCAAGCAAATCGAAAAAACCAAAGCTCATCTGACCGGAGCTTGGGGTTCCGTCTCTCAGATGAGCGATGGAACCTGACGCACACCAGCCCGCCTGGTCGATCTTCCGGCAACCATCGAGCACCTGACAAGACGGTTTTACATCGGTCATTTCTTCAAAAGGAATGAAATATGCCAACCGCGTTACCTCAACAAAGAGATTTTTCTGGGCTCTGGATTCCCCTAATCACGCCCTTCAAAGACGGGGAAGTAGACCACCTTGCGCTGGCCCGACTTGTGCGGCACTACGCAGGCTGTGGCGTCGCCGGGTTTGTGCCCTGCGGCTCTACGGGTGAAGCAGCCGCGCTGGAAGACAGCGAACAACTTGCAGTTCTCAAAACGGTGCTCAATACGATTGCGCAATCCAGCAATGGTTTGCCGGTTGTGATGGGCATGTCTGGCTACAACTTGAAGAAGTGCCTGAGCTGGGTCAAAACCCTGTCAGCCTACCCGATTGCGGGCCTGCTGGTGCCCGCGCCGCCCTACATTCGGCCGTCACAAGCCGGGCTGCTGCATTGGTTTCGCGCGCTGGCAGATGCGGCGCACGTGCCGCTTATGGTCTACGACATCCCCTACCGCACAGGGACCATGATTGAATTGGCGACCTTGCTTGCGATGGCTGGCCACCCCAACATCCGCGCCATCAAAGACTGCGGTGGCGACGCCGTGAAAACCCGTTCGTTGATCTCAGACGGCAGACTGCAGGTGCTGGCTGGCGATGACATTCAAATATTCAGCACCTTGGCCCAAGGCGGTGCCGGCGCCATTGCGGCCAGCGCACATTTGCGAACCACCGAATTTGCGCAAGTGATCAAACTGCTCAGGCAGGGCAGATTGGCCGAAGCCCGTGAAGTGTGGGCGCCCCTGCCCCAACACATCGACACCCTGTTTGCCGAGCCCAACCCAGCCTCGATCAAAGCCGCGCTGGCAGCGCAGGGCTGGATTCACAACGAGCTGCGTGCGCCGATGACTCCCGCGACATTTTCTCCCGCAACACTTGCCCCTGCAACACTTGCCGTGAATGTGGCCTAACCGCCGGTGACCGGGGGGAAAAACGCCACCTCGGCGCCTTCTTGCAACTCGGCTGATTCTTGCGCCATCAGCTGGTTCATCGCAACGCGCAAGGACCTTCCCCGCGCCAAGGCGTGCGCGTGCGCGCCACCCCGGGCGATGAGTTCGTCACGCAGGCCCGCAAGTGTTGCCGCGTTGGTCGAAGTAGCCTCGCTGCCCTGCCCGATGGCTTCACGGATCGAGGCGAAATACTTGATGGTGATTTTCATGACAACAAATCGGAAAAAGCGATGAACTGCACCGCATCGCCATGCGTGATGGTTTTGCCGGAGGGGTTGTCCACCAAACCGTCGCCCCACACCGCAGACGTGAGCACGCCCGAACTTTGGTTGGGAAACAAATCCAGCCCGCCCGCCGCATTGCGCCGCACACGAAGAAATTCGCGCCGTTTGTCGGCCCTGGGCCAACTGAAATGCGCGGGCAGCGCGGTCGAATTCATGGCGACGTCTTGCACACCTTGCAGCCTCTGCAAAAACGGCCGCACCAGCAGTAAAAAGGTGACAAAACTCGACACCGGGTTGCCCGGCAGGCCGATGAAATGCGCGCCAGCACCCTGCGAGCCGCTTCGGCCTCCAACGCGCCCATAGGCGAACGGTTTACCCGGCTTCATGGCGATTTGCCACAGCTTGAGTTCGCCCAGTGCTTCGACGGCAGGCTTGATGTGGTCTTCTTCGCCGACTGACACACCGCCGCTGGTCAAAATCAAATCATGGTTTTGGGATGCGTTGCGAAGGGCCTCAAGCGTGGCGTCCCGCCGGTCTGGCACGATGCCGAAATCGGTCACTTCGCAACCGAGCCGCTGCAACAATGCACGCAAAAAGAATCGGTTGGAGTTGTAGATGGCGCCCGGCTTCATGTCTTGCGGTGCCACGTCGCCTGGCATCACCAGCTCATCACCAGTGGAAAAAAGCGCCACCGTCGGCTTTTGCGCCACCGTCAAAGAAGCCAGGCCAATGCTGGCGGCCAGGCCAATATCAGCGGGCGTAAGCCGCTTACCTTTTGACAACACCGAGGCACCGCGAGTGACGTCTTCACCGGCGCGGCGAATCCATTGGCCGGGTTTGGGTGAGGTGTTGATGCGAACCACGCCGGCTTCTGAGTTGCCACTGACCAGTTCACAGTCTTCCTGCATCACGACTGCGTCTGCGCCCTCGGGGATCGGTGCGCCGGTGAAGATGCGCGCCACGCTGCCGGGCTGCAACGGCTGGCCGCTGGCACCGGCGGCGATGCGTTGGGTTAGCGGCAGTTCAACGCCCGCGCTTGAAACGTCGGCGCAACGCAGCGCGTAGCCGTCCATCGAGCTATTGTCATGCGGCGGCACTTGCAAGGCGCTGACAACATCTTGCGCCAATACGCGGCCATCGGCGTCGAAAGTGGCGACGTTTTCGGTGCGGAGAAGAGGTTGCGCCTGTGCCAGCAACTGGGCCAGGGCTTCATCGAGCGCCTTCAGTGGCGCACGCGCAGGTGCAGCCGGGGTGTTGATGTGAACCGGCGTGTTCGCGTGGACCGGAGCATTCATGCGAACATTTCCGCGTGGTATTCGAACCGCAGCGCGTTGGCCAGAATCCAGTTCACCACGGCCTGCGGGTCGTTCAAATCAAGTACCGGCAGCTGGGTGGCCTGCGGCAGCAATTGGGGTGAATCGGTGGCGACAGCGGCGATGAAGGGGTCATGCACGTAACGCGCCGAATTGTTCTCCGAAGCGCGCCAGACTTCGAGCTTGTGGATGTCGCTGTTTTTGAAACCCTCCACGATGACCCAGTCAACACCGTCATACAGCTCGGCGATGACCTGGTGCACGGTGAGCGTCGCTTCCTGCTCAAACTCGCGCATCAGCGCCAGCCGCGTGTTGGAGGCCACCACCACTTCAAACGCGCCGGCCGCGCGGTGGCGCCAGGTGTCTTTGCCTTCGTGGTCGATGTTGAAGCTGTGGTGCGCGTGTTTGACCACCGACACCCGTTTGCCAGCCGCCCGCATCAGCGGAATCAGGCGCTCGACCAAGGTGGTTTTACCCGAACCCGAAAAACCGGCAATGCCAATGACGTTCATGAATGAGCCTGAAGGAATTTTATTTGCTATACTACTTATAGTAAACTAAGCAATAAATACGTGACTTGAAAGCCTATTTTAATCGCAGTGTTGGCTGACATAGGCTTTGATGGCACTATTATTAACTTGCATGTTAACAACACGTTTGGGTAAATTTTCAATGCCTGCAAACCGGGCCGGGCGATCGGGTTCGCGTCCGAGCGCTTCGACAATGGTTGCCGCGAATTTGATCGGCAAGGCGGTTTCCAAAACGATCATTGGCACGCCTGGCTTCAGGTGTTCACGCGCCACTTTCAGGCCGTCTGCTGTGTGGGTGTCGATCATCACGGAAAAACGGGTGTAGGTGTCGCGAATCGTCGCCAAGCGGTCGGCGTGGGTGCTTTTTCCGCTGACAAAGCCGTAGCGGGTGACGGTGTCAGAAAAGACTGGGTCGCCCCCTAAGTCGAATTTTCCGCCATTGGCCAGGCGCGTGCCAAACAGCGCCTTGACCTTGCCGCCATCGCGGTCCAGCAAGTCAAAAACGAAGCGCTCGAAATTCGACGCTTTGGAGATGTCCATCGACGGGCTGGAGGTTTCATGGGTGTCTAAGCCGCTGCGCACACGGTACACGCCGGTGCGGAAAAACTCGTCAAGCACGTCATTTTCGTTGGTGGCCAGCACCAGTTGCTCTATCGGCAGCCCCATCATGCGCGCCACGTGGCCAGCGCAGATGTTGCCGAAGTTGCCACTCGGAACAGCAAATGAAACTTTATTTCCGCCGTTTTGCGTTGCCAGGAAATACCCGGCAAAGTAATAAACAACCTGCGCCATCAACCGCGCCCAGTTGATTGAATTGACTGTGCCGATTTTGTATTTGCGTTTGAACTCCAGGTCATTGCTGACTGCCTTAACCATGTCTTGGCAGTCGTCAAACACGCCTTCGACGGCGATGTTGTGGATGTTCTCGTCCATCAGCGAAAACATCTGCGCCTGCTGGAAGGGGCTCATGCGGCCTGCGGGTGACGTCATGAAAACCCGCACGCCTTTTTTGCCGCGCATCGCGTATTCGGCCGCGCTGCCGGTGTCGCCGCTGGTGGCGCCCAAAATGTTGAGCTGCTCGCCTTTGCGCGCCAATTCGTATTCAAACAAATTGCCGAGCAACTGCATCGCCATGTCTTTGAAGGCGAGCGTCGGGCCGTTGGAGAGGGCTTGCAGCCAAACGCCGTCCTCCAGCTTCTTCAAGGGCGTGATGTCGTGTGTGCCAAACACCTCTTGCGTGTAGGTTTTGTCGCAGATGGCTTTCAGGTCGGCGACGGGAATGTCGTCGATGTAGAGCGAGAGGATTTCAAACGCCAACGCGGCGTAACCGCCGTCTAAACCGTCTTTGAAATAGACCGCGCGCAGGGCTTCAAGCCGCTCGGCGCTGATTTGCGGGTAAGTTTCAGGCAAATACAAGCCGCCGTCGGGCGCCAGGCCTTCTAGCAAAATTTCACAGAAACGTTTGCGCTCGGACAGCGCTGGATTTGCGGTGCGGGTAGAGAGGTAGTTCAAGGGTGTGTCGGGGGCAAAATCGGGGGCAGGAAACGAATCAATATTAGAATAAAATTTACTTCACACAAATGGAAAGAAAAAAACAGCCTTAAGTCACGTATTTATTAAATTGTTTGCTATATTTTTACAGATAAAAGTATCAATAAATACACTCAATATAAGTCTAAAAATAACTAATTAACGACAAATTTAAACCATTGTTGATAAGCAAGTTAACAATTGGGCGGTTGCTCAGTGGCCCGTCAGGCAGCAATTGATCCGATTGCTCCAAGCTTGGCCAACAAGTCGTTTTCAATCCCTTCCAGCGTATTGTCGCTTGCAAGCACCTGACGCAGGCGCTTGACGAGGAGCAAAGCCTGTGTAAAACAGGTGCGCGCCTCGTCCAACTGGCCCAGGTCGCGCGCCACGTTGCCCACGTTGTCCAGCGAGACACTCAGGTCGCGCAGGCTTTGCGGCGCGTCTTGGGTCAGCGCGGCCAGGCGGCGGCGGATGTCCAGGCTTTCGCGGTAGCTGCTTCGCGCTTCTTCCAGCTGGCCCAGGTCGCGCGCCACGTTGCCCACGTTGTCCAGCGAGACACTCAGGTCGCGCAGGCTTTGCGGCGCGTCTTGGGTAATGTCCACCGCGCGGCGCGAGATGG
>JANOYE010000076.1:0-4845 GCA_031428695.1 Rhodoferax sp.
GCGTTCAACTGCGCCGCCTGATTGCCCAGTTTTTTCAATGCGCTGTACGCGGTGAGGCCACTGCAGGCGTAGGTACAGGCCTGGTCGATGTCCAGCGGCGCGAAGTCCAGCAGGTATTTCGCGTCGGGCACAACGACGTGGTCAGCAAAACCACCGTCCAGGTTGATGCCCAAGTTGCGCGGCGCGCCGCACAGGTGTTCGTCGCCAGCCAGGCACACTGGGCAGGCGCCGCAGCCGATCCAGGGGAAAGCCACGCGAACGTCGCCCACGGCCACGCCCTGCGCCTCGGGCCCCACGGCGACCACTTTGCCGGCGATCTCATGGCCCAGCGTGCGGGGCGGCTTCAAGGAACGCGTCAAATCGACTTTGTTGCCGCCGCCCAAATCAAAATAACCGTCTTGCAAATGCACGTCGCTGTGGCACACGCCGCACGCCTGCACGCGCAAGATCACCTCGCGGCCTTGCGGCGCTGGCGTGTCGCGCAGCACGCGGGCCAAGGGTTTGCCAAATTCTTCTACCTGGTAACTGAGCATGAAAAACTCCGGTGGTTGTGCGCTGATGTTAATCAGTTCTGGTCACTAAACGATCTTCACCCAAGGCGGGTCAACATGCACTAAACTGCATTTATGACCACAGATGCCCCGGCTCCCGACGCCTCCTTGCGTGAACCGCTGCTAGCGGCCTTGGGTGAGCGCGTGCGCCTGCTGCGCGCCCGAGCGGGCCTCACGCGCAAAGCGCTGGCCAAGAGTTCGGGCGTGTCTGAGCGGCACCTGGCAAACCTCGAATTGGGCGTGGGCAACGCTTCTGTGCTGGTGCTGGCGCAGATCGCCGCTGCACTGGACTGCCAAGCCTCGCAGCTGCTGGCCGACGAGGGCAGCCATTCGCCCGAGCGGCTGCTGATAGACGCCATATTGCAAGGGCGCAATGAAGACGAGTTGGCACACGTGCGGCAAACCCTGGCCGACGTGTTTGACGAGGCGCCCAGCGGCGCCACGCGCCACCGCCGCATTGCGCTGATTGGCCTGCGTGGCGCTGGCAAATCTACCCTGGGGCAAATGCTGGCCGAAGCGCTGGAACTGCCGTTTGTCGAGCTCACGCCCGAGATTGAGCGAGTGGCGGGTTGCTCCGTCAACGAGATCCAAAACCTGCTCGGGCAGGCCGCCTACCGCCGTTACGCGCGAAGGGCGCTCGAAGAGGTGATCGCCAAAAACGCCGACGTGGTGATTGCCACGCCGGGCGGCATCGTCTCCGATGCGGCCACCTACAAACTGCTCTTGTCGCAGTGTTTGACAGTGTGGCTTAAGGCCACACCCGAAGAGCACATGCAGCGCGTGGTGGCGCAGGGCGATTTGCGGCCCATGGCCGGCAACCGCGAAGCCATGGAAGACCTCAAACGCATCCTCGCGAGCCGCGCCGCCCTGTACGGAAAAGCGCAGTTGATTTTGGACACCTCGGGCCACACCCCGCTGGAAAATATCGACGCCTTGCAAGCGCAAGTGAGTCAGGTGCAGGCATCGGCTTGAGAAAGACTTGACAAAGCGATTTGACGCAATATAATGCATACACCGAGCAAGCTTGACTTGCACTTTTATGCATATCAATTTGAGGAGTCGAGATGAGTGAATTGGCTGAAAGCGTGGCTGCGCCGCGCGTGGACTATTTAACCCACCCTGCGGCCTACAAACATTGGAAGCTGGCGTTTGACGGCCCCATTGCCACGGTGTCTGCCGACTTCGACGAAAACGCCGGCCTGCGCCCCGGCTACAAACTCAAGCTCAATAGTTACGACCTGGGTGTTGACATCGAGCTGAACGACGCCATCAACCGCATCCGTTTCGAGCACCCCGAAGTGCGCACGGTGGTGCTCACCAGCGCCAAGGAGAAAGTGTTCTGTTCTGGCGCCAACATCTTCATGCTGGGTGTGTCCTCGCACGCCTGGAAGGTGAACTTCTGCAAATTCACCAATGAAACCCGCAACGGCCTGGAGGATTCCTCCCAGCACAGCGGCTTGAAGTTCCTCGCTGCCGTGAACGGCGCTTGCGCAGGCGGCGGTTACGAAGTGGCCCTGGCCTGCGACGAAATCATTTTGGTGGACGACCGCGCCAGCGCCGTCAGCCTGCCCGAAGTGCCGTTGCTTGGCGTGTTGCCCGGCACCGGCGGCTTGACCCGGGTGACCGACAAACGCCATGTGCGCCATGACCTGGCCGATATTTTTTGCACCAGTGTGGAAGGTGTGCGTGGCCAAAAAGCGGTGGACTGGCGCTTGGTCGATGCCATTGCCAAGCCTGCCGTGTTCGCCGCCAAAGTCAAAGAGCGTGCTTTGCAAATGGCCGACAAGAGCGACCGCCCTGTGAACGCAAAAGGCGTCGCGCTGGCGCCGCTGCAGCGCACGATTGAAGCCGATGCGCTGCGTTACAGCCATGTCACGGTCGAGATTGACCGCGCCCGCCGTGTCGCCACTTTCACCGTCAGAGCGCCTGCCACAGCCGTGCCGGCAGACATTGCCGCGATTGAGGCCGCAGGCGCCAACTGGTACCCGCTGGTGCTGGCGCGCGAGATGGACGACGCGATTTTGTCGATGCGCACGAACGAGCTCGACATCGGCACCTGGCTGCTCAAAACCGAAGGTGACGCCGCCAACGTGCTGGCCATGGACGCCGTGCTCAGCGCCCACCAGAACCACTGGTTTGTGCGCGAAACCACGGGTGCACTGCGCCGTGCGCTGAGCCGGCTGGATGTGTCGTCACGCAGCCTGTTTGCGCTGATCGAGCCGGGCTCCTGTTTCGCTGGCACCTTCCTGGAGTTGGCCCTGGCCTGCGACCGCAGTTACCACCTGGCGCTGCCGGATGACGAAGCCAAAGCGCCCAAAATCACCTTGTCAGAAGCCAACTTCGGCCTCTACCCGATGGCCACCAATGAGAGCCGCCTGCACCGCCGCTTTTACGGCCTGTCGGCACCCTTGCTGGCGGCGCGAGACGCGATAGGCCAGCCACTGGACGCCGACGCCGCCTTCGCGTTGGGCCTGGTCACCGCCAACCCCGACGACATTGACTACACCGACGAAGTGCGCATCGCCATCGAAGAGCGCATTTCGATGTCGCCTGATGCGCTCACCGGCCTGGAAGCCAACCTGCGTTTCAACAGCCAAGAGAACATGCACACCCGCATTTTTGGCCGCCTCACCGCGTGGCAGAACTGGATTTTCCAGCGGCCCAATGCGGTGGGTGAAAAAGGCGCTTTGAAGGTCTACGGCAAGGGCGAGAAGAGTGCTTTCGACTGGAATAGAGTTTGAAAATCAACGGAGCAAGATCATGAGCAGCATCAACTACAGCGAAAAAATCCCCAACAACGTCAACCTCGGCGAAGACCGCACCTTGCAGCGTGCGCTCGAAGGTTGGCAACCCAACTTCATCAACTGGTGGGACGACGTCGGCCCCACCGGCGCGACCGACAACGAGGTCTACCTGCGCACGGCGGTGAGTGTGGACCCGCAAGGCTGGGCGCAGTTTGGCCACGTCAAGATGCGCGATTACCGCTGGGGCATCTTTTTGAACCCGGGTTCTACTGACCGCGAAGTGCATTTCGGCGACCACAAAGGCGAGAAGGTCTGGCAGGACGTGCCTGGCGAGCACCGCGCCAACCTGCGCCGCATCATCGTCACGCAAGGCGACACCGAGCCGGCTTCGGTCGAGCAGCAACGCCATCTCGGGCTCACCGCGCCATCGATGTACGACCTGCGCAACCTGTTCCAGATCAACGTCGAGGAAGGCCGCCACCTGTGGGCCATGGTCTACCTGCTGCACAAACATTTTGGCCGTGATGGCCGCGAAGAAGCCGAGGCGCTTCTTGAGCGGCGCAGCGGTGACGAAAACAACCCGCGCATTCTGGGCGCGTTCAATGAAGAAACGCCCGATTGGCTGGCGTTCTTCATGTTCACCTATTTCACCGACCGCGACGGCAAGTTCCAGCTCGCGGCCCTGGCCGAAAGCGCGTTTGACCCGCTGGCCCGCACCACCAAATTCATGCTGACCGAAGAGGCGCACCACATGTTTGTAGGCGAGTCTGGCATCTCGCGCGTGATCCAGCGCACCTGCGCCGCCATGAATGAACTCAAAACCGACGACGTGGGCAAACTACGCGCCGCCGGTGTGATCGACCTGCCGACCATCCAGCGCTACATCAACTTCCACTACAGCGTGACGATCGACCTGTTCGGCGCGGACCAGTCCAGCAACGCCGCCATCTTCTACAGCTCGGGCCTCAAAGGGCGTTACGAGGAAGGCAAACGCGAAGACGACCACATCCTCAAGGGGCAAACCTACAAGGTGCTGGAAGTGCAAAACGGCAGCTTGGTCGAAAAAGACGTGCCGATGCTCAACGCGCTCAACGAAGTCTTGCGTGACGACTTCATCAAGGACTCCGTTGCCGGCGTGAACCGCTGGAACAAGGTGATCGAGAAGGCCGGTTTGCCGCAGCGCCTGACGGTGCCGCACAAGGCCTTCCACCGCAACATCGGCGCATTGGCCGGTGTGAAAGTGGCGCCGGATGGCCGCGTGGTGAGCGAAGTCGAATGGGCAGCGAATGAGAAAAACTGGTTGCCGTCCAAAGAAGACCGCGCCTATGTGGCCAGCCTGATGGGCCGCGTCGTCGAGCCTGGCAAATTTGCCAACTGGATCGCGCCGCCGGCGATGGGCATCAACCGAAACCCGATAGACTTTGAGTACATCCGATTCAATTGAACCCCATGAACGCGTTGGTACAAGGCCCGGTGCTCAAACAGCACCTGATCGACCCGGAGATCTGCATCCGCTGCAACACCTGCGAGGCGATCTGCCCGGTGGGCGC
>JANOYE010000077.1:0-16889 GCA_031428695.1 Rhodoferax sp.
GTGGTGAGCAGTTTCATGATGACGCCCAGGCCGTCTTCGAGCAGCGGGCGGGTCTGCGTTTGCGACAGGCCGACCATGATGCCGTCGCTCGGCAGCGAACCGGGCCCCAGGCCGAGCATCACGCGTCCGCGCGTAAGGTGGTCTAACTGCACGATGCGCTCCGCCACCCACAGCGGGTTGTGGTAACTCACGCTGGTCACGCCGGAACCCAGCTTGATGTGTTTACTGCGCTGTGACGCCACCGCCATGAAGATCTCCGGGCTGGCGCTGATCTCGGTGCCCGCCGAATGGTGCTCGCCGCACCAGGCTTCGTCGTAACCACAGCGGTCGAGCCACTGGATCAATTCCAAATCCTGCTCCAGCGCCAGCGTCGGGTTGATGCCGGGTTTATGGAAAGGCGCCAGGAAAATGCCGAAACGCATGCGGTGGCTCATGGTGCAAGTCTCCTCAAGGGGTGGTTCCCGGTGGTGGAAGAGCAGAGCATCCCTGCCAGACCGGGGCCGAGGGGGATGCGAATTTCAGTATATCGACGGGGTGAGCCGGTTGTCCAGCAAATTCCCCGAACTTGACCGGTTTGACGCCCCGTTCATGAAACAGATGGCTTCAAATTTAATAGCAACATACCCATTTAATACGTGACTTACACCCGGATTTTCCTTTGATCGCATGATGAAAGGTGTTTTTCAGCCCCAATTATACCCAATTTGGGTATGATTTGGGCTGATACCCTCATTTCCCCTTCGGCTCTTGATAAAGCCCGCACCACTGCCCGGCTCATTTTGATCAGCCTGCACGGTTCATGCATGTGATTGATGCCACCTATTGATTTAATTTCTTGCTACTCAATAAAGCACATAGATGATTTATTTTGATGCATTTATTGCGCTTGGACTGAGTTCAAATTTATAAACAACGGGAAGTTCCGCTGCTTTCAAGTCCACTGGCTTCCACTGCCCAAGCTCAACTGCGTTGGCGGCAATGCCGACGTCTTGGGTGTACACCAGTCCAAAACCAATATCGGTGTTGAGGTAGACGCGGCCTGCCTCGTCGAGCACACATTGCGTCACAGCCGCGGCTCGGCCGTCATGGGCTGTGACCATGATGTCGCCCACGTTGGACTGCGCCAAGCGCCAGACCCAGGGTGCGGCTTCCAATTCCACGTAAACACGTTGTGGGCCGTTCTGAAAAAACCATTGACCCAAGTCGTCGCAGGCGTAATTGCGCTGGATGAAGTCAATCAGCTTTTCATGCTGCAGCCGTGAGCCTTTGCTTTGCAAATTGCCGCCCGCCTGCGGTGAAAACGGCCCCGCAGCCTGCGCCCGGTCGTCCCGCATGTACCAGTTGCCACGCGCGTCCAGCCCGAGCCAGCCATAACAATGAGGCACATTGGGCCATTTGGCCAGGGCTTTGACAACCATCGGATCCATAAAAGTGGATTGTCTCCCCAGGTTCCCGCTTTTCGGGGCTCATTGCCCCAGCAACCAGCCGCCAACCAAGTTAGGCATGGCCAACACGTGCGCCGGAAAACGGCCCTCGGGGAAACCAACGTGGCCGCCTTGTGCGGGTTGCCAAAGCGTCACATGGCGTCCGACCTGGTGCGGCAGCGGCAAGCTTGCCTTTGGCACGAATGGGTCGTTCAAGGCATTCACCACCAGTGCGGGAATGCGAATGCGGTGCAAGTGGGGTTTGGCTGAGCCACGGGCCCAATAGTCGTCGGTGTTTTTGAAGCCGTGCAGCGGCGCGGTGAAAATGTTGTCAAAGGCATAAAGGTCGCTGGCGCGAGACAACGCGTCGCCGTCAAACAGGCCGGGGTGTTGTGCCAGTTTCAACATCGCCTTGGGCCTCATCGAATTGATGAACATGCGCGTGTAAACCAAGCGGTTGAAGCCCTGGCCAATCGCTATGCCACTTGCCGTCAAATCAACTGGCGAACACACGCTGGCCACCGCGCTCACGGTTTTTGAGGCTTCATCACCTTCTTCTTCGGCCCAACGCAACAGCGCATTGCCGCCCAATGACACGCCCGCAGCGACGATGGGGCCTGTGTGCTGCTGGCGCAGACGTTTCAGAATCCAGCCAATTTCCTCAAAGTCACCCGAGTGGTAGGCGCGCGGCGCCAGGTTCAGCTCGCCACTGCAACCGCGAAAATGCGGCACGCAAAATGCCATGCCGCGCTTTGCTGCAAACTCGGCAAACGCTTGGGCGTAGTGGCTGTTTGACGAGCCTTCGAGGCCATGGAACAGCACCAGAAGCGGTTTTGTGGGCGCCGTGGGGAGCGTGGGGGCGCCATTTTCCGCTGGGCCGCCCCGAGGAAAATTAGCCCCCTCGGGGGGCAGCGCAGTACGCGAAGCGACAAGCGTGGGGGCGACCTCCTTAAGAAAGTCAACGTCGATGAAATCCGAGTCAGGCGTGGTCCAGCGTTCGCGGTGGAACTGTGGGGCCTTGCCATCAAACCGGCGCGCCTTCAAAGCCGCCCAAATGGTCTGCAGATTGCCGCCAGGAAGCCACCAAGGCGCTGCGTAATTCATAGCATAAAAGGCCGAATATTCGTGACTTGGCGGTGGATTTGGCATTGAAAAAACATCAATTCATCAGTGCAGCACGGGTGGCGCTTCATTGACTTCCTGCGCCTGGTTTTGCATGCCAGGGCTGGCGTGGTGCGCCACCATGCGCCAGCCCTGGCTGGTGCGGTGGTAAACGTTGGTGGCCAACACATAGGCATGGGCCGGGCCGCCTTCCATCATTACCTCAATGCGTTCCACCAGGTTGTGCACGGCGCTGGTCATGGATTCGACCTTGCGCACGTGCAGCGGTGTGGCGCGAATCCTGCCGTTGGAGAACAGAGCATCAAAGGCCGAGCGAATGGCGCCCGGGCCCACCACCCGCGGGCCGCCGGGATGCACACACACAATCTCGTCCTCATCGGCCCAGCAGGCCATGAGTTTTTCGATGTCGCCGGCCTGCAACGCGTCGTAGAAGGCGGCTTCGATGTCGTCGGCGCTGCCGCCGACGATGGCGGCCTGCTGTTTGGCTTTGGGCATGGGCTGAATTTTGCACCTACTTCGAGCCCGGCCTTGAATTCTGGGTAAACAGAGGCAGTTATGCTACCGTGCGGCAGCAACGACAACCCGACCCGGAGGATTTCATGGCCAAATCAACCCAGCTCACCCCAATTGCCCAACTGACCCGCTGGGCCCAAGGCATCGTTGCCATCATTGCGCTGCCTTTGCTGCTGTCGGGCTGCGGCTACAACGACTTCCAGCGGCTCGATGAATCCACCAAATCGGCCTGGAGCGAGGTGCTTAACCAGTACCAGCGCCGCGCCGACCTGGTGCCCAACATCGTCGCCACCGTGAAAGGCGAAGCCGCCTTTGAGCAAGACACCTTGACCAAAGTGGTGGAAGCACGGGCCAAGGCCACGTCGATCCAAGTGACGCCCGAAACCTTGAACAACCCCGAGGCTTTCAAGAAATTTCAAGCGGCGCAGGGCGAATTGGGCAGCGCTTTGAGCCGCTTGATGGTGGTGTCTGAAAGGTACCCTGATTTGAAGGCCAACAAAGGGTTTTCAGACCTGCGCGTGCAACTCGAAGGCACCGAAAACCGCATCACCGTGGCGCGCAACCGCTACATCCAGACGGTGCAAGAGTACAACGTGTTGACGCGCAGCTTCCCCAGCAACCTGACGGCCATGGTGTTCAGTTATGCCGTGAAACCCAGCTTCGCCGTGGAGAACGAAAAGGCGATTTCGGCGCCACCGACGGTGGACTTCACCAAGAAGCCGTGATTTGACCGGGGCGTCACCAGCCTGAACTTGCGCCAGGGTCGCCCCATGCACCTCGTTGACTGTTCGCGCCGTTGGGTGGTAGCAGGGCTGTGGCTGGTTGTCGTGATGTTCGTTGGAGGCTTGGGCCAGGCCTACGCGCAGGACTTGTTGCCGGTTCCGGCGCTGAACGCCCACGTCATCGACCAAACTGGCACGTTGGACGCCGCCCAGACCCAGGCGTTGGAGCAAAAACTGGCCGATTTCGAGCGTGACAAAGGCTCGCAAATTGTGGTGTTCATGGTCGCGACAACGCAGCCCGAAGACATCGCGTCTTTCGCCAACCGCGTCGGCAATGTCTGGAAAGTCGGGCGCAAAGGGGTGGGTGACGGCTTGCTGCTGATCGTCGCCAAAAACGACCGCAAGGTGCGCATTGAGGTCGCCAAATCACTCGAAGGTGCCGTGCCGGACCTGGCCGCCAAGAACATCATCGACAGCGCCATCACGCCTAATTTCAAGAGTGGCAATTATGCCCAAGGCCTCTCCAGCGCGGTAGACCAGATCACCACACGCATCACCGGTGAGGCGTTGCCGGCAGCCAAAGCACAAACACAGACCGGGTTTTACCTGGGCGATTTCCAGTGGACGGATCTCGCGATCTTCTTGTTTTTTGCAGTGCCTATCGCAGGCGGCATCGCGCGCAGCGTGTTTGGCCGAAAACTCGGTTCGGTCGCGATGGGGAGTGGTGTGGGTGCGCTGGCCATGCTGGCGACGGCCAGTGTCGTGGTTGCCGGGCTGGCGGGCTTGGTCGCGCTCATCCTGACCTTTGCCATGGGCAGCAACGGCATTGGGCGAAGCGGAAGCGGATTGGGTCGCGGGGGTGGTTTTGGGGGGGGCGGATTCGGCAGCGGCTCAGGCGGCTGGGGTTCCGGCGGCGGTGGTGGCGGTGGTGGCGGGTTCAGCTCTGGCGGTGGCGGAGATTTTGGCGGCGGCGGCGCCTCAGGCGATTGGTGATGACCATGTGGAACAAATTCAAACGCATTCTGAAACACCGCTGGCTGGACGAGTCCGACGCCCGCCGCGCCGTGCCGCCCGACCTGCTGCAACGCTTGGCGCGGCGCGTGTCTGCGAGTGAACAGCGCCACACCGGCGAAGTCCGCATTTACGTTGAAGCCGGTTTGCCATGGAGTTATTTGTGGCGCAATGCCAGCAGCAGGCAACGCGCCGTGATGCTGTTCGGCAAACTGCGGGTATGGGACACCGAACACAACAATGGCGTGTTGATCTACCTGCTGCTGGCCGACCATGCGATAGAGCTGGTGGCTGATCGCGGACTCAACCGGGTGGTGTCGCCCGAGCAATGGCAGGTGATGGTGAAGAACCTGAGTGCTGCGCTGCGGGAGGCGCGTTACGAGGACGGGCTGACGCAGGCGCTGGAGGAAGTGTCAGCGGCATTGGTGCAACATTTCCCCCTGCCAATGGGTGAAACCCGCCGCAATGAATTGCCGAACGAACCCGTGGCGGGTTGAGGCGCGGGCACACCAATGAAAAAGCCCCGCTCGCATTGAGTCAGGGCTTTTAGAGGGCGCCGAAGCGACCCTGCCGATGTTTAAAAATGGCCGCGTTTATTTCTTCTGGCGAAATTTGCGCAGCGCCGAAATTTGCGCCGCCATCATGGCCAGCTCAGACGTGGCCTTGGCCATGTCGATCTCCGACTTGGCGTTTTTCAAAGCCTCTTCAGCAGCGGCTTTGGCTTCATTGGCTTTTTCGTCGTCCAGGTCTTTGCCGCGAACGGCGGTATCGGATAAAACTGTGACGCAACGGGGTTGCACTTCCAAAATGCCGCCGGCGACGAAAACGAACTCTTCCGTGCCGTCTTCCATTTCGATACGGACCGACCCCGCCTTGATGCGGGTGATCAACGGCGTGTGGCGCGGGTAGATGCCAAGCTCGCCGGCTTCACCCGGCAAAGCCACAAACTTGGCTTCGCCGGAGAAGATCGATTCTTCGGCGCTGACGACGTCGACGTGGATGGTCCCGGCCATGATCAGGCTACTTTCTTAGACTTCTCGATCGCTTCATCGATGGTGCCAACCATGTAGAACGCTTGTTCTGGCATGTGGTCACACTCACCGTTCACAATCATCTTGAAGCCGCGAATGGTCTCGCTCAATGGCACGTATTTGCCAGGGGAGCCGGTAAACACCTCGGCCACGTGGAAGGGCTGCGACAGAAAACGCTGAATTTTGCGGGCGCGGGCTACGGCCAGTTTGTCTTCAGGGGCCAGATCGTCCATGCCCATGATGGCGATGATGTCGCGCAGTTCGCGGTAACGCTGCAAGGTGCCTTGCACGGCACGGGCGGTGTTGTAGTGGTCTTCACCGACGACCTGCGGCGAGAGCTGGCGGCTGGTAGAGTCCAGCGGGTCTACGGCGGGGTAAATGCCCAAGGAGGCGATGTCTCGGCTCAACACCACGGTGGAGTCGAGGTGGGCGACGGTCGTTGCGGGTGACGGGTCGGTCAAGTCGTCCGCTGGAACATAGACCGCCTGGATGGAGGTGATCGAGCCGACTTTGGTGGAGGTGATGCGCTCTTGCAAACGGCCCATTTCCTCGGCCAGCGTGGGCTGGTAACCCACGGCGGAAGGCATACGGCCCAACAGCGCGGACACTTCGGTGCCGGCCAGTGTGTAACGGTAGATGTTGTCTACGAAGAACAAAACATCTTTGCCTTCGTCGCGGAAGGATTCGGCGATGGTCAAACCCGTCAAAGCCACGCGCAAGCGGTTGCCTGGGGGCTCATTCATCTGGCCGTAGACCATCGACACTTTGGAGTCTTCGAGCTTCTCGAGGTTGACCACGCCGGAGTCGGCCATCTCATGATAGAAGTCGTTGCCCTCTCGGGTACGCTCACCCACGCCGGCAAACACGGACAGGCCGGAGTGCGCTTTGGCGATGTTGTTGATGAGTTCCATCATGTTCACCGTCTTGCCCACACCCGCGCCGCCGAACAGGCCGACTTTGCCGCCTTTGGCAAACGGGCATACCAGGTCAATCACCTTGATGCCGGTTTCCAGCAGCTCTTGGGAAGGGCTGAGTTCGTCATAGGCTGGCGCTTTGCGGTGGATCGACATGTGCAAGTCTGCGTCAACCGGGCCGCGCTCGTCGATGGGCGCACCGAGCACGTCCATGATGCGGCCCAGGGTGGCTTTGCCCACCGGAACCATGATCGGGCTGGCGGTGTTTTTCACCATCGTGCCGCGACGCAGACCGTCTGACGAACCCAGCGCAATGGTGCGCACAATGCCGTCACCCAACTGCTGCTGGACTTCCAGCGTCAGGTTGGAGCCGTCCATCTTGAGGGCGTCATAAATCTTGGGCATCTTGTCGCGCGGGAACTCCACGTCAACCACGGCACCGATACATTGAACGATCTTGCCCTGAACGCCTGCGTTCTTGTTTGTCTCACCAGCGTTTGCATTAGCTTGAGCCATCTGTCTTGCTCCAAAAATAAAATCAAAAATTCTTAAACTGCGGTGCGTGACCTTGGGGTCATACCGCTGCGGCCCCGGCCACGATTTCCGAAAGTTCTTTCGTAATCGCTGCCTGACGCGTCTTGTTGTAAACCAGCTTCAACTCGGCAATCACATTGCCGGCGTTGTCGGTGGCGGCCTTCATGGCCACCATGCGGGCCGCATGTTCGCTGGCCATGTTTTCTGCCACGGCCTGGTAAACCAAAGCCTCCGCGTAACGCACCAGCAACTCGTCAATCACGACTTGCGCATCAGGCTCGTAGATGTAGTCCCAGGCGTGCGAGGTGCCGCTGGCCTTGGTCTCCGCCTGCATTTTCGCGGCAGACAAAGGCAGCAGTTGCTCCAGCACCGGCTCTTGACGCATGGTGCTGATGAACTTGTTGTAGCCCAAATAAACAGCGCTGACTTCACCTTTGATGTAGGCATCTAGCAGCACTTTGACCGGGCCGATCAACTTGTCCAAATGCGGCTTGTCGCCCAAGTGCGTGACGTGGGAGACGACTTTCGCGCCAATGCGGTTCAAAAAGCCGAGGCCCTTGCCGCCAATTGCGACGGACAGTGGTGATTGACCTGCCGTTTGCGCATCACGCAGCTTCAACGTAACCGCGCGAAAAAGGTTGGTGTTCAAACCGCCGCACAAACCTTTGTCCGTCGTCACCACAATGAAACCGACCGACTTTGCGTTCGGATTGGGTTTCAAAAACGGATGCACGTACTCAGGATTGGCTTTGCCAAGGTTGCTGGCAATGTTGCGGATTTTTTCGCTGTAGGGCCGGGCTGCGCGCATCCGCTCCTGCGCTTTGCGCATCTTGGACACGGAAATCATTTCCATGGCCTTGGTGATCTTTTTGGTGTTTTCCACCGACTTGATCTTGGTGCGTAATTCCTTGCCTGATGCCATAAAGACCCCTTTATTTATTCAAAATGGGGTTTTAAGCAAACGACTTTTTGAAGGCGCCAGTGGCAGCCAGCAATTCAGCTTCTGCGTCTTTGTCCAAAGCTTTGGAGTCTTCAATTTTGGACAGCAACGCGGCGTGTTTGTCCTTGAGCCAGGCATGCAAGCCATGCTCAAACGCCAAGACTTTGTTGACCGCGATGTCGTCCATGAAACCCTTGTTCACTGCGAACAGCGAGGCGCCCATCAGGCTGATAGGCAAGGGGCTGTATTGGGTCTGTTTGAGCAACTCCGTCACGCGGCCACCGCGATCCAGCTGCTTGCGGGTGGCTTCGTCCAAATCGGACGCAAACTGCGCAAACGCGGCCAACTCGCGGTACTGGGCCAAGTCGGTACGGATGCCGCCGGATTGGCCTTTGATGACTTTGGTCTGCGCGGCTGAACCCACACGCGACACCGAAATACCGGCGTTAATCGCAGGGCGGATGCCGGCGTTGAAGAGCGAGGTCTCCAAGAAGATCTGGCCGTCGGTGATGGAGATCACGTTGGTGGGCACGAAGGCAGACACGTCACCGGCTTGCGTTTCAATGATCGGCAGAGCCGTCAAAGAACCGGTTTTGCCTTTGACAGCACCTTTGGTGAAATCTTCCACGTACTTTTCATTCACGCGGGCGGCGCGCTCGAGCAGGCGGCTGTGGAGATAAAACACATCGCCAGGGTAAGCTTCGCGGCCTGGCGGGCGGCGCAACAACAAAGAAACCTGACGGTAGGCCACGGCTTGTTTGGACAAGTCGTCGTACACGATCAGCGCGTCTTGGCCGCGATCACGGAAGTATTCGCCCATCGTGCAGCCAGAGTAGGCGCTCACATATTGCATAGCGGCCGACTCGGACGCTGTGGCGGCCACGACGGTGGTGTAGGCCATGGCGCCAGCGGCTTCCAGCGACCGCACCACGTTTTTGACCGACGAGGCTTTCTGGCCAATCGCCACGTAGATGCAGGTCATGTTCTGACCTTTTTGGTTGATGATGGCGTCAATCGCCACAGCAGTTTTACCGGTCTGGCGGTCGCCAATGATCAGCTCGCGCTGGCCACGGCCCACCGGCACCATCGAGTCAATTGACTTCAAGCCGGTTTGCATCGGCTGGTCCACCGATTTACGGGCGATCACGCCGGGCGCGACTTTTTCGATCACGTCAGTCATCTTGGCGTTGATCGGGCCTTTGCCGTCAATGGGCTGACCCAGCGCGTTGACCACGCGGCCAAGCAACTCAGGGCCGACTGGCACTTCCAAAATGCGGCCTGTGCACTTGACGGTGTCGCCTTCGGAGATGTGTTCGTATTCGCCCAAAATCACGGAGCCGACCGAGTCGCGCTCCAAGTTCAGCGCCAAGCCGTAGGTGGGCTGGCCGTCTGAGCCTGCGGGGAACTCCAACATCTCGCCGGCCATCACGTCAGAGAGGCCGTGAATGCGGCAGATGCCGTCGGTCACGGAGACCACGGTGCCCTGGTTGCGGATGTCGCTCTTGGCGGTGAGGCCTTCGATGCGGGTCTTGATCAGTTCAGAAATTTCTGCTGGATTGAGTTGCATGACTCGTATCCTCTTTTAAAGTTAATCAGGCAAACCGTTTTTGGCCAAAGCCTCAAGCGGAAAGCGCCACTCTCATTTGTTCCAGACGGGCTTTGACCGAGGTGTCCAACACCTCGTCGCCCACCACCACACGAATGCCGCCAATCAAATCGGGCTGCAGGGCAACCGTCACATTGAGCTTGCGGCCAAAGCGTTTTTCAAGCGATGCCTTCACGTCGGCCAACGCTGCGCCGTCAATCGCGAAAGCGCTGAAAACGGTGGCGTCGGACGAGCCGCTTTGGCTGTTCACCAAAGCGTGAAACTGCGTGGCAATTTCAGGCAAAGCGCTCAAACGCCCGTTTTCAATGACGGTGCGCAGGAAGTTCTTGGCGATGTCGGGCAAGTCCACCTTGGCCACACCGGCAATCACATCAAACACCTGCGTGTCGGCCACATTCGGGTTGAGGGCGAACTGCTGCAATTGCTGGTTTTCAGCAATGCTTTTCAAAGCACCCATCCAAACGGCCGTTGCACCCACGTCCGATTTCGAAGCCTTGAATAAGGCCTCGGCATACGGGCGGGCAATGGTGGCGAATTCAGCCATGGTTCTACCTTTACAGCGTTACAGCTCGGTCTTCAAGCGGCCAAGCAAATCAGCGTGAACGCCTGCGTTGACCTCTTTGCGCAAGATTTGCTCGGCACCTTTCACGGCCAGCGCGGCAACCTGATCACGCAGGGTTTCGCGGGCTTTGATGGTTTGCTGATCTGCTTCAACCTTGGCTGCCGCGATGATCTGGTTCGCCTCAACGGTGGCTTTGGCTTTGGCCTCTTCCACAATGGCTTGGCCACGGCGCTCGGCGTCTGCCAGGCGGGCGGCGGTCTCGGTGCGCGACTTGGTCAGCTCGTCTTCCACACGCTTGTTGGCGTTGGTCAACTCGGCTTTGGCTTTGTCAGCGGCTGCGAGGCCATCCGCAATCTTGCTGGCGCGCTCATCCAGAGCGGCGGCAAGGGGCGGCCAGATGAACTTCATCGTGAACCACACCAACAGTGCGAATACGATGGCTTGCGCCACCAGGGTTCCATTAATGCTCACAGTATTTCTCCGAAAAGCGTTCTGCCTGGGGAAAAATTACTTAGCCAGGGTCGCGATTTGGGCGAGGAACGGGTTAGCCGTGGTGAACCACAAAGCGATGCCGGTGCCGATAATGAAAGAAGCGTCGATCAGGCCGACCAACAAGAACATCTTGGTTTGCAGTTCGCCCATGAGTTCAGGCTGACGAGCGGCTGCTTCGAGGTACTTGCTACCCATGACGCCAATGCCGATACAAGCACCCATAGCGCCCAAACCAATGATCAGGCCAGCAGCCAATGCGACAAAACCGATAACTTCCATGATGACTCCTTAAAGAACTAAATAAAAGCGAAAGAAAAGAACAACCAAACTAACCAAAACCCAAACTCGACACGCGCTCTGAAAAACGCCTCAATGTGAATCGTGCGCCTGCCCAAGGTAGACAAACGTCAACATCATGAACACGAAGGCTTGCAGCACGATGATCAAGATGTGAAACACGGCCCAGACAAAGCCCGCGCCGACGTGCAGCAGCAGCAAAGCCAGGCTGCCAGGGGCAAAAGAGAAGGCCCAGGCGCCGCCCAACAAGGCGATCAGCATGAACAACAATTCCCCCGCGTACATATTGCCAAAAAGCCGCATGCCGTGTGAGACGGTTTTGGCGACGAATTCGATCATCTGCATGGCGAAATTGACGATGCCAAGCAGCAGAGCAAAAATCGGGTTCTTGCTGGTGCCAAAAGGTGCCGTGACGAGTTCATGCGCCCAGCCGCCAGCGCCTTTGATCTTGACGTTGTAATACAGGCAGATCAGCAACACCGAGACCGACATGCCCATGGTGACCGAGAGGTCGGCAGTCGGCACCACACGCAAGTAGGCGTGGCTGGCGTCATAACCCATCTTGCCGTAAATCCAGGACCAGATTTCAGGCAAAAAGTCGAGCGGCAACAAATCCATCGAATTGAGCAGGATGATCCAGACAAAGATCACCAGCGCCAGTGGGGCGACCATTTTGCGGCTGTTGGCGTTGTGGATGATGGATTTGGCTTGCGCATCCACCATTTCGAACAACATTTCAACCGCCGCTTGGAACCGGCCAGGAACGCCGGAAGTGACGTTTTTGGCAGCGCGGTACAGAAAGAAGCAACCCACGACACCCAAAAGGATGGAGAAAAACAGGGAGTCGATGTTGAAAACAGTGAAATCGACAATGTCGACTTGCTTTTTGTTTTGCCAATGCGTCAGGTGGTGCGCAATGTAGGAGCTGGCGGAGGGGGAGTTTGCGTCGGCAGCCATGTTGAATTTTTTAAACTGTATGAACTCTTCAAACCAATTTGCTTAAACCGTCTAGTTAAATGTCTAGTTAGCCGTCTTGGGTTTCGACCGCACCAGCAGCGCCACCCAATACACCTTTAATGTCACCACCAAGCCAGCCAGCAACGCCAGCCATTCCAGGTTCGTGACGATGCGGGAGGCCAAAAAAAACATCACCAAGGTGATGGCAATCTTCAACGCCTCCAACACGAAAAACCCCATTCCCGACAACGCGGCCCTTGGTTTGCCGCCAGATTCCGGCGCACGCACCAAACGCTTCGAAAACTGCTTTGAGAGCCCCCGCGCAAACAAAATTGCGGGAATCAAAACCGTTGCAGCGCCATACGCGGCCGACCAACCTGCGCTTGCCCGCTGTGTCAGAGCCCAGGCCGCCAGAGCCGCCAAAACACCCGCCACAACTTGCAACCCCACCACTTGCCAGGCCGTAACCAACGGCAAGGTATTGCGCAGGGCCTGCGCTTCCTCGGCACTCAGCCGCTTGTGGTGCAACGCTTCGAACTCATCATCGTCAAAGCTGCTGTTTGCCATGTGCGGTATTTATGCCAAGCCTTCGATTATATACGTAGTAACCCTTCAGTTTTGTAAGGAAGCTGCAAGTTGAACGCTTTCGCAGCCTTTGAGAGGGAGCGTACGCCACAATTCGCGTTGCCACCATTACTTCATTGGTCAACTTATGCGCCTGGTTGTCAAATATCTTCCGCCGTTGCTTCTGGTTCTTCTTGCCCTCCTTGCAGCGGTTTCTTTAACAAGCTGTGACCGCCTCCAGGCTGCAAATCCCAATTTTTCACCGGCCAAGGCACACCACACGCCCACGGGCTTTAGAAACAACCATATTGCTGCTGTAGACAAACCCTTTCTCGACTTGTTGCGCTGGCGCTGGTCTGCCTTGCTGGATGGCTTGCCGCCAGAAGCCGCCACGCCAACCCCCACTCAGGCGCCCGACCTCAATACCCTCCACAACAACGGTCGGGCGGGTGCCGCCATGCAACCTTCGGTTACCTGGATCGGCCACGCCACCACGCTGGTGCAGGCTGGCGGTCTGAATGTATTGACTGACCCGATCTTCAGCGAGCGCGCCTCGCCGGTGCAGTTGATTGGCCCCAAACGCCAGCAGCCGCCCGGCGTGGCGATGCAAGACCTGCCGCACATCGACGTGGTGGTCATCTCGCACAACCACTTTGACCACCTGGACCGGCAAAGTGTGTTCGAACTGGATCAACGCGCCAAAGCGGCAGGGCGAGAGACAGTCTTTCTGGTTCCGCTGGGCTTGCAAGCCTGGTTTGCCAAGATTGGCATCGACCGCGTTGTTGAGCTGGATTGGTGGGACAAATTCACGCTGGGCGCAGTTGATTTCCACCTCACGCCGGTTCAACACTGGTCCACCCGCGGCACGGCAGACCGAAACCAGACTCTGTGGGGTGGCTGGGCCGTATTTGGGCCGGACTTCAGCTGGTATTTCAGCGGAGACGCCGGGTATTCCAAAGATTTTGCCGACACAAAGCAGCATTTTCCCCAAAGAGTGGCGCCCAACGGCAAATTGTTCGACCTCGCGCTCCTGGCCGTGGGCGCCTATGAGCCGCGCTGGTTCATGGCCGCGCAACATATGAACCCGCTTGAATCTGCGCAGGCGCACAAAGACCTTGCCGCCGCGCAATCGATTGGCATACATTGGGGCACCTTCAACTTGACCGATGAAGCGTTGGACCAACCGCCGGTTCACCTCGCGGCGGCCAAACGAACCCTGCAGTTGGCGCCCGAAGAATTCACCTTGCTGAAAATTGGCCAAAGCCAAGCCTTTGAGAGGCGCAAGCGATAATTCAGGCATGACCTTTTCCCAAGAATTGCCCCCGCTTCCGTGTTACCTCAACGGCGAATTCACCCGTCTGCCCGACGCCAAGATCAGCGTGATGGATCGGGGCTTCATCTTTGGCGACGGCGTTTACGAAGTGCTGCCGGTATACGCCGGTGTGCCGTTCCGCTTCGAGCACCACATGGCCCGGCTGGAGCGCAGTTTGGGCGCATTGCGCATTGCGCCCCCGTTGACCAGGCCCGAGTGGCGCGAAGTCACTACGAAATTAATAGCTGCTTACGCACAGTATTCGAGACCTGCGGGCGAAATCGATTCAAAGAAGTCCGCAAACCCACCCGATCAGCTGATTTACATCCAGGTCACCCGTGGCGTCGCCATGCGCGACCACGTGATGCCGCAGAACATCACACCCACCGTGTTTGCCATGACCAACGCGCTCAAGCAGCCCAGCGCCGAAGTGCGCGAAAAAGGCGTGGCTTGTGTCACGGCGGACGATTTCCGCTGGGAAAAGGGCCATATCAAGTCAACCAGCCTTCTTGGCGCCGTGTTCGCCCGCCAAATCAGCTTTGACGCCGACGCGATGGAGACTTTGATGTTCCGCGACGGCTTCTTGACGGAGGCCGCCGCCAGCAATGTTTGGGTCGTCAAAGGCGGCAAACTCTTGGGTTCACCAAAAGACAATTTAGTGCTCGAAGGCATCCGTTATGGACTTTTTGACGAAATTTGCCGCGAGATAGGCGTAGATTTGGAGTTGCGCCGCATCAGCCGAGAAGAAGTCTTGAGCGCCGACGAGATTTTGCTGACCAGCGCCACCAAAGAAGTGCTCGCCGTGACTTCGCTGGATGGCAAAGCAGTCGGCCCGGCCGATTCTGCCGGCAAACCTGGCTCCGTCGGAAAAAGGCTCTTTGCAGGTTATCAGGCGGCTAAAACCCGTGAAATCAACGCAAATGTCGCCAAATAGCGAGTCTTTGATCGACTACCCCTCCTTGTTCCCAATCAAGGTCATGGGGGTTCGAACTGACGGGTTGGTGCATGCCATCACCCAAATTGCCGCCCAGTTTGACCCTTTTTTTGACGCCAGCACGGTCGAACTGAGGGAAAGCAAAGGCGGCAAGTACCTGGGCGTGACGATTACCGTGACCGCCACCAGCCGGGCGCAGCTTGACGAGTTGTACCGCACTTTGTCCACGCACCCGATGGTGAAGGTGGTGCTTTAGAGCAGCAGTTTTTTGCTCTTATAAAAATTATCGGGGCATATTTTTACAAGCCACGTCTGACCGACGCTTATGAAAACTTGAGCCCCGTATCGTCCAACTTTGTTCCGGCAAATGCAAGTCATTGATTGGTAAAGAAAATTAAGTATTTGTCAATTTAGATCTATTTTTTATTGACTAATTTGGCGATTTAAGTAAACTCCTTGAATGCTAATAGAACAGTCGCTTGCCATTCCATTGCCCGCAGTCCAGGAGTATCTGGCCGACACCAATCCATGGTGGACGGCCGGAAAAGGCATCGATTCAGATATACAAGCGTGGCCAAAACGCGCCTACTTTGCATCTTTCCTGCGATTGGTCAACGCGCTGGATGTCCGGCGTGCCGTTGTAGTCATTGGCCCCAGGCGAGTTGGCAAAACGGTCATGTTGATGCAGGCTGTGCAAAGCCTGTTAGACCAAGGCGTGCCAGGCTCCCGCATTTTGGTGGCCCAAATGGACGTGCCGCTGTTTTCGGGCCAGACCCTTGGCAGCCTGGTCAAGCTGTTTGTCGACATTCATCGCCATCGCCTGGACGACCCGGCGGCGCCTTTGTTTGTCTTCTTTGACGAAATCCAGTACCTTAAAGAGTGGGAGACCCATCTCAAGGTTTTGGTGGATACCTTTAAAGGCGTGCGCTTCGTTGCCACTGGCTCAGCCGCTGCAGCATTGCGCATGAAGAGCCGGGAATCCGGCGCAGGGCGGTTTTCAGACTTTGTCTTGCCACCGTTGACTTTCGCCGAATACCTCGATTTTTGCGGCCAAAACCACCTAGTTCAAGACGTATCGCCGCCCGACGCGCCCAGGCCCCAGTACCACACACCCAACATTGCCGCGCTCAACGCGGAATTCATCAATTACCTCAACTACGGCGGATTCCCCGAAGCCGTGATGAACCCGGCAGTCCGGCAAGACCCACGGCGCTACTTGCGCCAGGACATCGTGGACAAGGTTTTGCAAAAGGACCTGCCCAGCCTATTCGGCATTTCCGACACGCAGGAACTCAACCGGTTTTTCAATGTCTTGGCCTACAACACCGGCATGGAGATTGCGCCCAAAAACCTCTCCAAAGACACCGGCCTGGGCACAGCACGCATCGAAGAATACCTCGAATATCTAGAGGCCGCTTACTTGGTCAAACGGGTGCATCGCCTCAGCGACAACGCCAGACGCCTGCAACGCGCCACCAGCTACAAGGTCTATCTCACCAACCCGTCGATCCGCGCCGCTCTGTTTGGCATCGTCCGCATGGAAGACCCCGCCTTGGGGCGTCTGGTGGAAACCGCAGTCTGGAGCCAATGGTTGCACAGCACCGACACGATTGCCAACCTGCATTTCGCCCGCTGGCGCGAAGGCCGCACCGACTATGAGGTCGACTTGGTCGGCATTGCGCCCGCCACCCAAAAGCCCCGTTTTGCGGTTGAGATCAAATGGTCGGATCGCGCCTATTCCGATTGGAGCGAACTCAAAGGCTTGCGCAAATTCATGGCCCAACACACCTTGGCGCGCCCACCATTGGTCACCACGCTCAGTCAGGCAGGCACTGCCGTGATCGACGGCCAAACCGTTGAATTCAGCCCCAGCAGCTTGCACTGCTACACCATTGCCCGCAACTTGTTGCAACAAACAGGCTGATACCGCCAGACATTTTCAACGCCTCGCAAC
>JANOYE010000078.1:0-2224 GCA_031428695.1 Rhodoferax sp.
GAGCTTCAAGCCGCGCGCGGCGCATTGGGCCACGAAGGGCTGCTTGCGGTTCAGCGCGGCGATGTCGCTGGCGTCGGCCATCGAGCCATCGGCGTGGCGGGCGAATAAAACACCGAGCTCTTCAAAACTCTCGCGGATGGCGGCGATGGCCTGCGTCAAGTGCAAATCGCTTTGGCTGGCTCGGCGCCGCGCCTGGCCATGCGAGGCGGCGTCAAGCGCGTCAACGCCGCCGCCGGGGAACACGTAGGCGCCGGGCGCGAAACTGGCAGTCATCGAGCGGCGCGTCATCAGCACTTCGATGCCGTTGGAGCTGTCGCGCAACAGCAAAACCGTGGCGGCGGGGCGGGTCGCAACGGGTTCGCGTTGCGCGTGCAGGAGTTGGGAGGGGCGGGGCATGGCCTGATTTTGCCTGACGGGCCATTTCAGCGTTTGGCTTCCATTTGGCCGCATGTCGGCGTAACATCCGCCGCGCGGACCTTCCCGCTGCAACGGAGAAACTGTCATGCCCATCTATATGGTTCAGGCGTCTTACGCACCGCAAGCCACCGCTTCCATGGTCAATAACCCCCAGGATCGGGCGGCGGCCATTAAGCCGATGATTGAACGCATGGGCGGAAAGCTGCAAGATCTGTGGTTCTGTTTTGGCGAATACGACATCGTTGCCATTGCAGAAATGCCGGACAACGTCTCCGCCGCCGCCATGGCCATGGCCATCGGCTCCAGCGGCGCCATGAGCGCCTACCGTACCACCCCGCTCATGACCTCCGCTGACGCCAAGAAGGCCATGAAAAAAGCCGGGGGCGTGGGGTATACGGCGCCGAAGTAGGGGGTTTGGCTGCGGGCTGGCGACCGGGTGGGCGCTGCGCGCCCCATTGCAGACACTGCCCGTCACCAGCGTCCGCATCAAAAAAAACCGATTGACAGGGCTCCATCGGACTCCTGCGCGCAGAAACCGGGAACAACTGGGCGCCAGTGCCGCTTGCAACACCAACCGGTTTGAGCGCCACCAAATTCAGTGTATTGCCGGTCACTCTTTCCGAGGCAATGGCAAAGCCGGTGCCGAGGATCCGGGCGCGGATATCGGGCAGCTCGTAGGGTGTGTTGAGGATGCCTTTGCGAATGGCCCAGGCGTTCATCTTTTCAGCCAGCCAGCCAGCCAGCGCAAGGGCGCAATGCCGCGCGGGAACAAAAGCACATTCACGGCCAGGGAACCGGAGGGTTTGAGCACCCGCCACAATTCCTTCAGCGCCGCATTGACATCCGGAAAACAATGGAGCGCATTGGCAACATTGGCCGTATCAAAATGATTGGCAGGAAAATCAAGCGCCGCGACATCGGCCACCGCAAGCCGGATATGGCTGGCCGCCCTGAACCTGCGAATGGCCCCAGCCAGCATGGCCGGCGCGTAGTCAAACCCGACGATCTCTGATTTTGCCGCGCGCCCGGTCAGGTGCCGCCAAGCCAGAACGATTCCGAGCAGTGACCCGGAGCCAATGGCCGCTTCCACGTGCAACGGGCCCATGTTGTTGCCGAAGAAGACAATTTGCGTCCACAAGGCACTGCGGTAAGCAAACGTCAGGATAAAAAGGCTGCGGATGTCGTACCACAGCGGCGGTGCGTCATAAGCCTTTTCGATTAGGATGCGCCACGGGCATACGGAAAGATGATGGGCCGGGACTGCCCATCGGGTCTGTGCGACACCGCACACAATCCCCTTGCAGACGACCGCGATGTCCGGCACCCGGACCGCGCTGGCTCCAGGCCTCAATGCTGGCCGGTGATTCCCAAAGGCACCAAAATCCGCGCCACCATGTTGTAAGCCGCAATTGCCGTGGTGATCTCGACGATTTGCGTGGTGTCGAAGTGGGTTGTCATCTTGGCAAAAGCGGCGTCGCTCACCCGCACATCCAGCGTTACCTGCACCGCGTATTCGATCACGGCGCTTTCCTGCTTGCCCAGCGCTGCATCGGCCACCACACCGCGCGGGTGCGCGCTGATGAAGCGGTTCAGCGCGTCGAGTTCGCCTTGGGTTCCGCCTGCCGCGAGGAAATCCGGCGCATGGTGTTTGTATTCGTAATCAGCGCCCGTGAGCAGGGCGACGACCAGGATGCCCAGCTCGCGCAGTTTGCGGCTGGTGGGCAAGCCGGTGCGCACGGCGCCCAGGTAGACGTTCCAGCCGCGTGCGATGGGTTCGCTCCACAGCAGCACCTTGTCGAGCTGGATC
>JANOYE010000079.1:0-1790 GCA_031428695.1 Rhodoferax sp.
ATCCACAGGGTCTTGGCGAATTCGGGCCACACCGCCTTCATGTCGATGACGGCGCTGACCGATTCCACACTGTTCTGGCCGCCAGCCATGGCGTCATAGATCTGCTTGATCTTCGCCGGCCCCTGGCTGCGCGCCAGGTACTGGAAAAAGAGGTAGTCGGAGTACCCGTTGAGCTTGGGCTGGAGGCCCGGTTTCTCGATCGAACGCAGGTGCCCGGCATACAGGTACTCGATCAAGACCGGCCCGCTTTTCCTGAAGTTGGTCACATCGGTGCCGAGGCCCGGTTCTAAGCCGAATTCACCGGGCTGCCCGGCGCCGATGGTGGGCACAACAAAGTCCATCACCCACTGGGCCGTTGCCTCGTCGAACCATTCGGCATCTTTGCAACTGGCTTGCCGGTTCATGGCGAATTGCAAAACATGCATGAATTCGTGCGCAACGATGCTTTTCGCCAGTGGCCGTCCATCACCCAGGGATCGGCGAATGGCAAGAAACTCATTGCTTTGACTGTTCAAGGCGATGTAGGCAGGCCGGTTGGCACAGGCGTTTTGCCCGGCTGGCGGCGGGTAGCCGAAGGTCCAGGCACCCAGGCCCCAGAGACCGTAGGCACTGTAATAAATGTCGACCGCGCCGTCGCCGCCATTGCAGTTCTCGGTCGTGTCGGCCAGCGGGAAACGGTTCAACAGCGCGGTCTGGGCGGCGTAGACTTCCTCGGCAACGCTGGCGATCAAACTCGCCATGGCGGCGTTTTCAGCGTCCGAAACGGGATCCAGCTTGAGGTAGAAGATGTTGAAATGCGCCGTGGAGGATCGACCGTACCAGTTGGGCAGCCGCTGCGCCTCGCAGTTGACGGTGGACGGAGCGAGCGCCGCCTTTTTCGGCGTGCCTGAACTTTGCTTGGCCTCGCGGGCTGGCGCGTTGGCTATTGGCTCGGGGGTGAGGCCCAGGCGCTGGGCGAACCAGCTGTTGGCGTAGATCGGCGGAATCAGGAACGGCCGGAGTTGTTCCTGCGCTGCGGGCGACAAATCGGCCACCGTTGTCCAAAGTTCACGCAGCAACAGGTGGTCAGCGCCGGTTGATGGTGCGCCTTCGTATTGCGCGGGCAAACGGCCGTCGCCAAAAAGGGCGAAGACGCGGTAGGTCAGGGCCTGTTCTGCCGAAATGGTGTGGGTGGCCAAAGCCTGTGCGATGAGCGCTTCGGAGCTGGCGTCGGGGGTGGCGCCGCTGGTGTTGTAAACCGTCAAACTGGCGCTCGCGGAGTTGGCCCCGGCGTTTGCGCTGATGGTGGCTGTGCCTTTGGTGATGGCCGTCACCAATCCTTGTGCATCCACACTGGCCACATTGACGTCGCTAGACGACCAGGTGACCGCACCAGGAGAACGAAGCGCCAGCAGCGTGCTTTGCCCACCCTTGGCCAGCCCCAGGCGGGCGGGCACCACACTGAAGGTTCCGCTGCTGGGCACGGTCACTGCGGGTGGCAGGGTGGCAAGTGTTGTCGAGTTTGAGCTTGACCCGCCACAAGCCGAAAGGAGCGCTGTAGTCAATCCGATACCCAAGCAAGCGCACCAAGCGAGAAGCGCCTCGGGCCAGATGCGCCGCCGTGTCAAGTGCAGTTTTGATTGGGGTTCAGCGCAGCGTTCAGCCGATGAATCGTGCAGACACCTTCGAGCCATGACTGCTTCGATAGCTGCTATTCTTGGCGTTTTCATTGTTTGCCACTCCCTACAGTTCACCCGTGGCGCGACCATTGCGGCGTGATCACGACTGGGCGACTAACGGATAACGAAAAA
>JANOYE010000080.1:0-4252 GCA_031428695.1 Rhodoferax sp.
TGCCGAAGGTGATGAAGCCAGAGCAGAATCTTTGATGCGCCTGCACGGCGAAGACGCTGGCCGCAACCTGGCGGTTTTGCTGACCAACGCCCTGAACCCTGATTCCCCACCCCTTTCCAAATCTGCCACTTCCCGATAAACGCACCCCTGGAGACTCCCATGAACCTCACCCCCGAGCAAAAAATCCAATTCGACCGCGAGGGTTACCTGTTTTTCCCTGGCCACTTCACCACCGCCGAAACCAAAAAACTGATCGATGAAGTGCCTGCTTTGTACGAGCGCCACGAAGACTACAACGTGCGTGAAAAAGGCAAAGATGCCGTGCGCACCAACTTCGCCGCGCACATGTACAGCGAGCCTTTTGCGCGCTTGGCCCGCCACCCACGCATGATCCAACCGGTGGAAGACCTGTTGGACGACAAGCTTTACATGCACCAGTTCAAGATCAACGGCAAGATGGCCTTTGAGGGCGACGTGTGGCAGTGGCACCAAGACTACGGCACTTGGCTCAATGACGACCTGATGCCGACCGAACGCGCCATGAACATCGCCATTTTTCTGGACGATGTGAACGAGCACAACGGCCCGCTGATGTTCATCCCCGGCAGCCACAAGAAGGGCGTGGTTGATGCCAAACATGACTTGACCACCACCAGTTACCCGCTGTGGACGGTCGATAACGACCTCATCCGCCAATTGGTGCAACGCGCGGGCGGCAAGAATGGCGGAATCGTCAGCCCCAAGGGCCCGGCGGGTTCGATGATTTTGTTCCACTCCTGCCTGGTGCATGCGTCTGGCGCCAACCTCTCGCCCTTCAACCGCGTGGCGGTCTACCTGAGCCTGTGCGCCGTGAGCAACCACATCCGCCGCCACAAGCGCCCCGAGTACATCGCCCACCGCGACTTCACGCCGATTGAGTGCCTGCCCGACGATTGCCTGGTGAAAGACTACCCGGTGGATTTGCCATGGAAAGACGGCGTGCCCGCCACTGCCATGCAAACCTCGATGGATGAAATCGTCCCCATGAAGAAGGCCGCATGAACCTTTACACCAAACTCCAACAACGCGCGGCAGACAACAAGCCGGTGCGCATCGGCCTCATTGGCGCTGGCAAATTCGGTTCGATGTACCTCGCGCAAATCCCGCGCACGCCCGGCGTGCACCTGGTGGCGATTGCCGACCTGAATCCCGAGGCAGCACGCGTCAATTTGGCGCGCGTAGGGTGGAATGCGGCATCAAGTCACGCAGAATCTGCGCAAGCTGCTATAAAAACAGGATCAACTTGGATCACCGATGACTGGCAGGCGGTGGTCACCAACCCGCAGATCGACATCATCGTCGAGTGCACCGGCAACCCGGTGGCCGCCGTTGAACATTGTTTGCTGGCTTTCAAACACGGCAAACACGTGGTGAATGTGACGGTGGAAGCTGACGCCTTTTGCGGCCCGCTGTTGGCCCGCAAAGCAGCCGATGCAGGCGTGGTGTATTCGCTGGCGTTTGGCGACCAGCCCGCGCTGATTTGCGACCTGGTAGATTGGGCGCGCACCTGCGGCTTCCCGGTCGTCGCCGCCGGACGCGGCCACAAATGGCTGCCGCATTTTTGCGAATCCACGCCGGACACCGTCTGGGGCAACTACGGGCTCACACCCGAACAGGCCTTGCGCGGCGGGCTCAATCCGAAGATGTTCAACAGCTTTCTCGATGGTTCCAAGCCTTCGATCGAATCCACGGCAGTAGCCAACGCCACGGGGTTGACCGTGCCGAGCAACGGTTTGCTCTACCCGCCCGCGAGCGTGGAAGACATTCCGTTTGTGACGCGGCCCATTTCAGAGGGTGGCGTGCTGGAGCGAAAAGGCATGGTCGAAGTGATCTCATCGCTGGAAGCCAATGGCCGCCAAATCCCCTACGACATTCGCATGGGCGTGTGGGTCACCGTCGAAGGCGAGACCGACTACATCCGCAATTGTTTTGAAGAGTACAACGCCCACACCGACCCGAGCGGGCGTTATTTCACGCTCTACAAACGCTGGCATTTGATTGGCCTGGAAGTCGGTGTTTCCGTCGCGTCCGTCGCGCTGCGCGGTGAACCCACGGGCGTGGCCACCTGCTGGAATGCCGACGTGGTCGCGACTGCCAAAAAGGATTTGAAGCCCGGCGACATGCTGGATGGCGAGGGCGGCTACACGGTGTGGGGCAAGTTGCTGCCTGCTGATGCTTCCGTGAAGTTGGGTGGTTTGCCGCTGGGTCTGGCGCATCAAGTCAAGGTGATTCGCCCGGTGAAAAAGGGCCAGAGTCTGAGTTGGGCTGATGTGGCGATGGATACGGCTACCGATGCCTACAAAGTGCGCCGCGAGATGGAGGCGATGTTTGCACCGGCAGTGCCGCTGAAGAAGGCTGCTTGATTGATTGCTTCATAATTAGTAGCAATAGGTTCTCGCCAGAACAAATCCGGCGTTAATACAGAGCGTGTTGCATCGACAAGCTCAGCGTGAACAGGGGCGTGAGAATCAAGGCCTCAACGCCCCCAGCACCCGATCCACCATCACCCCGGCCTGCCCCAGGTTGTTCATCGGGTCGCAAAAGCTGGTCAGTTGCCCACGGGTCACATGTTTGCTGATCTGCGGGTGCTCGGACAGCAAGTCAATCAACGGGCGCTTCTGCTTCAACGCCTCCCGGCATATGTCGTAAACCAAGTCGTGCGCGACTTCGCGGCCGAGGAACGGCCCCAGGCCCATCATCACGGCTTCACTCATCACCAGGCCATGCGTCATGTCGATGTTTTTGCGCATTTGCGCGGCGTCTACTTCGAGGCCTTGGAGGATGAATTTGGTTTGTTTGAGCGCGCCGGACATCAGGCAGAAAATTTCGGGCAGCGCCACCCATTCGATCTCCCACGGGCCGGTGCTGCGTTCGTGGTCGGCCACCATGGCGTCCATCAGGCTGGCGGCGAGCTGGCGCACGACGGAGATGTTGGCATGGATGTAGAGGCACGAGATCGGATTGCGCTTTTGCGGCATGGTGCTGGACGAGCCGCGGCCTGGCGCGAAGGGTTCGAACACTTCGGCCACTTCGGTTTGCATCAAGAGCTTCACGTCCATCGCGATCTTGCCGAGTGAGCCGCCGACTATTCCAAGGAACGCGCCGACCTCGGCAAAGTTGTCGCGCACCGTGTGCCAGCTGATGAGCGGCCGGCCGAGGCCGAGCTCTTTCATCAGCGCGGCTTGCGTTTCCATCGCGCCTTTTTCCAATGACGACAGCGTGCCGGATGCGCCGCCAAACTCGCCCACCAGCACGCGGGGTTTGAGCTGCGCCAGCCGCTCGCGGTGCCGCTCGATGCCCGCGAGGATGCTGGCCATCTTGTAGCCAAAGGTGATGGGCGTGGCCTGCTGCAGGTTGCTGCGGCCGATGATGGGGGTGTCGCGGTGCGTTCTTGCCAAGGTGGCGAGTGCATCCGAGATGTCTTTCAAATCCTGCTCGACCAACGCCAAGCCTTCGCGGATCTGCAGCACGGCCGCCGTGTCGGTGATGTCTTGTGTGGTGGCGCCCCAATGGCAATATTCACCCAGGCCGTCTTTGCAGGCGGCGTTGATTTGGTTCACCACCGCGATGATGGGGTAACCGATGGCTTCGGTTTTGGCTTTCAGCTGCACCCAGTCGATCTGCTCGATGTTGCAGTTTTTGACGATCTCATCCGCAGCTTCTTTTGGGATGATCCCCAACTCGCCTTGCACCTTAGCTAGCGCGCGTTCGATGTCGAGGTATTTGGCAGTGCGGTTTTCGTCGGACCAGACTTGGCGCATGGCGGCATCGCTGAAGATGTCGCCGAAGATTTTGCTGTCGATGATCGTAGAAGGCATGGCGTGTTATTTAAGGGTTGCAGTGGCGTCCATGGTGAGCCAGCCTTCGTGGTCGCGGCCCCACAGGCGCACGGTTTTGCCATCTGGCGAAGGCTGGCCGTGCACGCTGAAGGGGCTGATGTCGAAGGTGGGCCGCACCGCTTTGAATTCAAACGTCGCGACTTGCGCGTCGGGCAAATTCCGGCGCAGCAGGTCCATCAGCAACGTGGCGATCAAGGGGCCATGCACGATGAGGCCGGGGTATCCCTCGACTTGGGTGACGTACTGGCGGTCGTAGTGGATGCGGTGGCCGTTGAAGGTGAGGGCCGAGTAGCGAAAAAGCAGCACATCGTCCGGCACGATGCTTCGCTCCCACTTGAAGGCCGACGGCGCAGCCACAGGCGGCGGCGCCACAT
>JANOYE010000081.1:0-16632 GCA_031428695.1 Rhodoferax sp.
GGTCAATCTTGCCGTCAGACTCCACCATCAAGTCATCCACCGCCTGCTGAAGCAGCCACAGATTCGGCTGGTTTTCCAGCCGGCGCCGGATTGCTGCTTTGTACAAAACCCGGTCGGCCTGCGCGCGCGTGGCCCGTACCGCCGGGCCTTTGGAAGAGTTGAGGATGCGAAACTGGATGCCGCCTTCGTCTGTGGCCAGCGCCATGGCACCGCCCATCGCGTCCACCTCTTTGACCAGATGGCCCTTGCCAATGCCGCCAATCGACGGGTTGCAGCTCATCTGGCCAAGGGTCTCAATGTTGTGGGTCAGCAGCAAGGTCTTGCAGCCCATGCGGGCACTGGCCAGCGCGGCCTCAGTGCCGGCGTGGCCGCCGCCGACCACGATGACGTCAAATTCCTGGGGGTAGTTCATACAATGATTCCAATCACATGCGCTCAGCCGCCAATCCACTCGGTGGCCAAGCCGACCGCCTTGGCCGCATCGGCCTGCCTGCGGTCAGCCGTCACAAAAAGGTCAACGCCCGAAGCCATCGCGGTGCCCACATGCAGCGCATCCATGGCCCGCAGACGGGCACGGCGCATCGCAGCAATTGCAAACGCTTCCACGCGCCGGTCGAGCGTCATGACTTCAAATTCGGCAAACTCTTGCTGCACCCGCTGCATCATCACGTCATAGTTCCCATCCGACAGCAGCCCGTCATGGCGCTGCCGGTGAAACGCCGACGCTATCTCAGTCAAACCGTGTGCCGCAACCACAACCGCTTTGGCGCGCTCAAAAAATAACAGCACCTGCTCGCGGCCACGCTCCCGGTTGTAGCGTTTGTAAAGGGCCGATGAGTCAAACAGGATTCGGCTCACCAGCCGCTCTCCCGCTCTTCGATGATGAGTTGGGCACCGGTTTTGCCGTCTGGACGCACAATGTTCAAGGGCTCGATCGGCAGCTTCCAGCTGGGCACACGCGCCGGCTCCTGCGCCACGGGCCGCACCTCGGCCACCAGCTTGCCGTGGCGCAAAATGCGCACGGTCTCGCCTTTTTCGACCAAGTCGATCATGGCCGATGCGTGGGCACGGAACTCACTCAAAGCGACAGTTTGCATTTGTACAATTTCCTTAGTTTTGTACATTTTAGCAGGCTTAAAGCGTCCTGTCATTCATCAGACACTGCAAACTCTCAACTTGGCCTACCATTCACGACCTCATCCCAACCCAGAGACACCCCATGAAAATCCCGTCCCTCAAAGAAGTCGTCAGCGCCGAAGAATGGAAACTGCGCGTGGACTTGGCCGCCGCCTACCGCCTGGTCGCCACCTACGGCTGGAGTGATTTGATCTTCACCCACATTTCAGCGCGCATCCCTGGCCCACAGCACAATTTTTTGATCAACCCCTACGGCCTGATGTTCGACGAAATCACCGCCTCGAGCCTGATCAAGATCGACCAAAACTGCACCAAGTTGAGCGATTCGCCGTTCCCGGTGAACCCGGCTGGTTTCACGATTCACAGCTGCATCCACGAGGTGCGTGATGACGCCGGTTGTGTGTTGCACACGCACTCGCGCGCGGGCGTGGGTGTGAGCGCGCAAAAGGGCGGCCTGCTGCCCGTAAGCCAGCAGTCCACGGTGATCCTCAACAGCCTGGCCTACCATGACTACGAAGGCATTGCCCTGTACGCCGAAGAAAAGCCACGCCTGCAGGCCAGCCTGGGCCACGCCAATTACCTGATCTTGCGCAACCACGGCCTCTTGACCGTGGGCAAAACCGTCGCCGACGCTTTCTTGCACATGTATTTTCTGGAGGTCGCCTGCCGCATCCAGATCGACGCGCAGGCCGGTGGCAATGTGATTTTGATTGGCGACGCGCCAATGGAGGCCAACAAAGCGGCGCTCAAAATGAGCATCGAGGGCCAAAGTGTCAGCGCCCTGGCTTGGCCCGCGCTGCTGCGCAAGCTGGATCGCGAGAACCCAGGGTACGCAAACTGACGCTGATTGCTACTGTTTATATAGCAAAATAGCGCCATTTCACGTGACTTGGTGGCCTATTATTCTCACACAGCCGCCGGCGTCGGTATTTTAAGCCAAGAAATTAATATAGATATTAATTTTCAGAATCAACGTCCGAACAAACCTTTCAGCTTTTCCCCCGCCTTGTCGCCCAAGGAAGCCCCGGCGCCGGTGCCCGCGCCGGGCAGGATCACGGTGCCGATGGCCGCGCCAATCATCGCGGCACGCGTCAACGTGACCTCGGGCGCATCGAGCGTGCCGCCCACTTGAAGGGGAACCCCTACAGCGCCTTTGGCCGCTGTTGGCAGCAGGTTCGAGCCCAAATCAACGTTGACGCGCCCGCTTAACGATCTGTTCGGCGCAACGGCCACGTTGCCGTTGGCGCTGAGCACACCCGAGCTGGCCACCAAGTTGTTGAGCTGAACCGCTTTGCCTTGGGTGTTGATTTGCCCGGCCAGCACGTCCAGCCGCGTCTCACCGCCCCGGCTCAGGCCCACCGTGCGCACGGCTTTGGCCAGGTCAATGCCATGCACCGAGGCGTTGCGCGCGGTGAAGGTGGATTGGGTTTGCAAGGCGTCGAGCAGCTTGCCCGCGCTGGCGGCACTCGCAGACAAGCTGGTTTGGGCGTCGAGTTGGCCAGACAGCAGTGGCTGTTTGCCGGTGTCGCCACCCACCAATGAAAGATCGAGCCCGGTCGTCTTCAGCTGCCCTTTCATCACAGCGTGATTGGCCGGCGGCTTTCCCGCCACCCCGCCCGATGCAGGCAGCTGAAGTTCGATCTGGCCCTTGAGGTTGCCGCGCTTGGCCGGTTTTTCCGCGCCGCCTTTCAGCTCAACGGCCACGGCAAAAAGCGGCCCGTCGCGCTTCAGGTTGACCTCGGTGCCGCGCAAATCACCCAGACCTTTGAAGCGGCTTTGCACCAGCGTCAATTGCGCTTTGTCGGGCAGTGCGTCGGCCCCCAGCCAAGCCTCGGCATTCACGGTCAGCGACTCGCCCTGCAGCCCCTGCCAACTCACGTCATCCAGCACCACATGACTCAGCAGTATTGCAAAACTTGAAGCTTTATCAGGCTCCAGGTCTTGATTAGATTGCGCAAGTCGCTTCTTTTTTTGTAGCGCCTCCAACACGGCATCAACCCCTTTTTGCGCCACAACCGCCTGTCGCACGATCACTGTGGACACCGCCAGGCGCCCCTGCAACAGCCCGCTCACGTTGGGCCGCACCTCCAACCGCCCCACGGTGATCGGCGGGCGGGTTTTCAAGGTGATCTCACTGACTGCCAGCGCCGGCAGCGGCCACCAGTCCAGCCCGATCCGGCCCAGCGTCAGCGCCACCCCGAGGGCTTGTGTCGCCTCGCGTTCGGCGCGTTGATTGAAGTCGTCACTGCCCACCCAACGCTGCAGGGCCAAGAGCGCGGCTACGGCGAGCAGCAACCCAGCGGCCAGTGTGCCAAGCAGCCATTTAAGCCATTTGGGCAGGCCAAAGAATAAGCTGGCGGATGGTGCGGACGCGGCGGGCATCGCGCCATTTTGCACCGTGAACACGGCGGCGCCCGCCTGCGGATAGCATTCAGGGTGTCGCCTCACGGCCCAAGCTTCTCTCAATCTTCTCTTTTTCCGCGAATCTTCGCCATCGAACCCTGAAAGACCCGACCCAAATGTCCTCTCGAATGTCCACTCTGTTCTCCCCCGTCAAGTTCGGCAGCATCCAAGCCGCCAACCGCATCGTCATGGCCCCGCTCACACGCAACCGCGCACCGGGCGCGCTGCCCACGCCCTTGATGGCCGCCTATTACGCGCAGCGGGCTGACCCGGTCAACGGCGCCGGGCTCATCGTCACCGAAGCCACCGCCATCAGCCACCAGGGCCAAGGGTATTCAGACGTGCCCGGCATTTGGAGCGCCGAGCAAATCAAGGGCTGGCGGCTCACCACCGACGCGGTGCATGCGGCGGGCGGCAAGATCGTGGTGCAGTTGTGGCACGTCGGGCGGGTGTCCCACAACCAGCTGCAACCCGGCGGCCAAGCGCCGGTCGCGCCCAGCGCCATCACCGCCAAGACCAAAACCGTGCTGATTCACGACGGTGTGCCGCAGTTTTTCGAGACCTCGGCCCCGCGCGCGCTGGACATCGCAGAGATCCCCGGCATCGTGGAAGAATACGCGCAAGCCGCCGCCAATGCCATTGAAGCCGGCTTTGACGGCGTTGAAGTCCACGGCGCCAACGGTTACCTGGTAGACCAGTTCCTGCGCCGTGGCTCGAACCACCGCATCGACGCCTATGGCGGCCCAATTGAGCAGCGCGCACGTTTCCTGGTCGAGGTAATGACCGCCATCGTGCAGCGCATTGGCGGGCCACGCACCGGCATTCGCCTCTCCCCCGTCACGCCCTCGAACGACGCCGCGGACGACGCCCCGCAGCCACTGTTTGAATACGTCGCGCGCCAGCTCGGCCAGCTCAAAGACGCCAGCGGCGCCGGCCTGGCCTTCATCCACATTATTCAAGGCGCCACCGGCATGGCACGCGACCACACCCAAGGCAACGCAGCCTTTGACTACGCCGCGATGCGCCGAGCCTACGAAGCCGCCGGTGGCCAGGCCGCCTGGATCAACAACAACAGCCTGACCAAACCCCTGGCCGAGCAGGCGCTGAAAGATGGTTTTGAAGCCGTGGCGTTTGGCAAACTCTTCCTCGCCAACCCTGACCTCACACGCCGCCTGCGTGAAGACGCGCCGCTGAACGAAGGCATTCGCGCCACCTTTTATGGCGGGGGTGAAAAGGGTTATACCGATTACCCGGCGTTGGCGGACGCGGTTGTCGCCGCTTGAACGCCACTCAGTGTCCACTCAGCGAATCCAAATAGATACTATTTTGATAGCAATATATCCATATAATCCGTGACTTGGAGCGCTATTTCATCAGAACCCATGAGTTTGACGACATTTTGAACCCAAAACATACCCAAAATAGGTATGTTATAGGCTCAACCGTCTGTCTTGCTGGACGGCAGCCTCAACCCAGCCTCTCAATCCGCCACCGCCTGGTAAACCAGCTGGCGCAACAGATTGCGGTGGTAGGTGCGCATGGCGCCGGGCGACTGCATCATCATCACCGCCACGATCTGCTCCTTCGGGTCAACCCAGAAGATCGTGCCGGCGTAACCGCCCCAGTAGTAGTCACCCGCGCTGCCGGGCGCAAAAGCCAAGCCGTCGCTCGGGCGCACGGCAAACCCGAGGCCAAAGGTGTACAGCGAGGGGAACAACACGTTGCCGCCGGGCGTGGGCGCAATCGGGATGCGCGGCCCAAGGTGGTCAGAGGTCATGTACCGCACGGTGGTGCGTGAGAGGATGCGCTTGCCGTCCAGCGTGCCGCCGTTTTGCATCATCTGCGCAAAGCGCAAATAGTCCGGCGCGGTGGAGACAAGGCCCGCCCCGCCAGAATCGTTTCCGGGCGGCTTGGTGACATCAATCAGCTTGAACGGCGTGCCGGTGGCCGGGTCTTTGTCAAATGAGACTGCCAAGCGGCCCATCTTGGGCTCGGGCACGTAAAAGGCCGTGTCCACCATGCCCAGCGGCACAAAGATGCGCTCGGCCATGAAGTCGCCCAGGCGCTTGCCCGATGCCGCCTCAACCACGCGGCCCAGCAAGTCGGTGGACAAACTGTATTCCCAAGCGCTGCCTGGCTGGTGCAACAGCGGGATTTTCGCCAGGCGGCTCACCTGCTCGGCGGGCGTCATCTCGCGCGAATCAAAGTCCATGACCCCAGGCTTGTACAGCCCGGCCTGGCCCAGAGCATCTTTCAAGGCCACGTTCGGAGAAATCTCGCCGTAGCCCAGCCCCGAGGTGTGGCGCAACAAATCTTGCACGGTCATCGGCCGCGCCGGGTCGGTGCCCGTGGCTGTCAGCACCCGCATGTCTTTGAAAGCCGGCAGGTGTTTGGCCACCGTATCAGAGAGTTGCAGCTTGCCTTCTTCCACCAAAATCATGGCCGCCACCGAGGTGATGGGCTTGGTCATGGAATAAATGCGAAACAGCGAATTCACCGCCATGGCGTCGGGCTTGGTGGCGTCGCGCGCGCCCATCGCATTGGCATACACCACCTGGCCCTTGCGCGCCACCATGATGGCGACGCCGGGCAATGCTTTGTCGGCAATTTCTTTACCGAAAGCGGCGGTCAACATATTCAGCCGCGCCGCCGACATGCCGACATCGGCGGGGTTGCCGACCTGAACCGCGGGCGCCAATTGAGACTGCGCGGGTGGCGCAACCACCAGCAGGCCCATCGCCAATGCCAGCGCTGCTAAGGGCCGCTGAAACCCGCCTGTGGCAGCCAAATACCGAGTTGTAGCCATGCTTGTCTTCCTCTTTGGAGTTGTGAACACGCTGACCGCCCGCCCAGGCTGACTCTGACCTGACGTTGACCCTAGGCTGACACCAGCCAAATGATTCTAGTCCTAGCGCGGGATTTCTGCCCCGGCATTGCCGCAGCAACTACAACGCCCGTTGCCGCCATGCCAACACAGCCCCCAACCACAAGGCCGCGGCGCTGAACACCAGGCCGCGCTCCAGCCCACCAGCACCGTCTGAAATCCAGCCGGTCACCGTCGGCCCAACGATCTGCCCGGCGGCAAACACTGCCGTGAAACTGCTGATGCCTGCTGCCCAGCTGGCTTGCGGCAGGTTGTGCCGCACCAGCGCTGTGGTCGACGCCACCAGCGACAGAAAAACCGCTCCGAACAAAGCGCCAGACAGCAATAAGAGGCTTTGCAGGTTAGTGAGCGCTGGCATCAAGGTAGCGATGCCGAGCAAGGCGCTCAGCATGGCCAGGGTTTGGCCGCCCTTGTAACGGTCCAGCAAACCGGCCCACAAGCGGCTGGAGCCAACCACGGCCACCCCCAGCAGGCTGTAGAACAGGGTGACGAATCCGGGGCTTGCGCCCTGCTGGCGGATCAGCGCGATCACAAAGGTCATGTAGCCGATGTAACCCACGCCAAACAGGAAATAACTCGCCAGCGCGAAGCGGAAGTCTCGCCAGCGGAAGGCCGGCGGCATCGCCCGTTGTGATGCCGCCAGCGGCAACTGACGGCCAGACGCCTGTGCCTGCGTCTCGCTTTGCGGCGCCGCATTGCCGGCCTTGGCAATCGCACCCAACACCCGCGCCGGCCAGACCAGCACCAGCGTTCCGGCCACACAACCCAAGGCCAGCGCCCACCAGGCCCAAGCCCAGGCGTGCGGCTGGCCCGCTGCCGCTTGCAACACGGCGGGCACCAAGAGCGCCGAGAGCACGATGCCAAAACCAGTGCCACCGTAATACAGCCCGATCAAAAAACCGCTGCGCTCGGGCGTCAGTGCCGCCAGCCGCGCCGCCAGCAGCCCGCCCGTGGCAAACACCAGAGCGCTGGCTACGCCGGCCAGCAGGCGTTGCACCAACAGGGCCGAAGCGTCTATGAAAAATCCGCTCAACGCCATGAACACGCTGGCCAACGCCGCGCCAAACACCAGCACCTGCACCGCTTCAAACCGCTTTAAAAGCCAAGGCAACGCCAGCGCGCCGAGCAAATAACCCAGGGCATTGGCGGTGTTCATTGCGCCCGCCAATAAGTAAGACCAGCCCAGGTCGTCGCGCATCGACGGCAACAGCAGGCCGTAGGCAAATCGCGCAATGCCCAGCGACACCGCCGCGCCCATGGACAGTGCCAAAGCCACTGCAACGGGGTGGGCTGTAGTTTCAAGGCGCATCCCGCCGATTATGGCCAGCCCGATGCACAATCCTTTACATTTGAGTGGACGACGACGCCAATCCTGATGCACCCTCTGCTTTTCGCCCCAGTCTGGCCCACTGCCAACTGCCAGCTGCATTTTTTCAGTTTGTTTTCCACCGCCGGCCCACTGTGGCCGAGCGTCAGCCGCCTGCCATGCACCAGCCCACGCCCAATGACCTAGAAGCCAGACTGCTTGCCGCGCAAGCGACTATCGCCCAGCAGCAGGAGTTGATCCAAGGCCTGCTCGACGCTGCCAGCCAAGGCGTATGCATCATCGACGCCTCTGGGCGACTGGCGCGCTCGAACCGGCTGGTCAACGAGATGCTGGATCTGCCCGCCAGCTACACCGATGCCCAGCCAAGCTTGCAAGAACTGGCCAAATACATGGCCGAGCGCGGCGACTTCGGTGGGCGCATTGCACAAACCTTGCCCGAGTTGCACGGCTACCTGTCCGCCGCACCGGGCGCCAGGCTACCGGTCAGCTACACCCGAACCACGCTCAAGGGACGCGTCGTCCAACTCAACACACTGCCGCTGGCCAGCGGCGCGATGATCCGCACCTTCACCGACACCACCCGCTACGAGGAGGCCAAGCAGGCCAGTGCGCGTTACCAGGCGCTGCTGCAGGTCACCCAATCCCTGGCCAGCGTGGCCGGCTCGGAGTACGACTTGAAAACCGGCCAGGTTCACTGGACGCCGGAGGTGTTTCACATGCTAGAGACGACCCCCGAGGAATACACCCCGACGGCCGAGACCATGCACCGGTTCTTCACGCCGCAAGCGCGGAAATTGAGCAGCGACAGCAACTCGCGCGCGCTTGCCAAAATCACCGACGGCCAAACGGCGCCGCAAGACCTCGAGCTCGAAATGATCACCGCCAAAGGCCGCCACATTTGGGTGCTGGCGCGGGCGATGTTGACGGTTGAAAACGGCCGCGTGGTCAAACGCACCACCGTGGCGCAGGACATCACCGCCCGGCGCCAAACCGAGGCCGCGTTGCGCGCCAGCGAAGAGAACTTCAGAGTCATTACGGGCCAGGTGCCGGGCATGGTGTTCCGCCTGTCGCTGTTTGCCGACGGCAGACGTCAATACAGCTTCGTGAGTGAAGGCGCGCGGGAATTGTTCGGCGTCGAGCCCGCGGCGGTTATGGCTGACGTTCAGCTGCTGACCTCAATGCGCCACCCGGACGACATCGAAGCCATTCACACCGACCTGGAAGCCGCCGCGCAGGAGCGCGGGCCCATGCTCGTGCAGTACCGCTTTGTCATGAAAGACGGCGCCGTCAAATGGGTGCAGATCGCCTCCAGCTTGTTGTCGCAAGACAGCGATTGCACCGTACGTGTCGGCGTGATGACCGACATCACCGCGCGCAAGAACGCCGACGCGCAATTGCAAGAGGCTGAAGCGCGCTGGAAACTTGCCCTGGAAAGCACCGGTGACGGGCTGTGGGACTGGCACGTCCAGGAAGGCGTTGAATATTATTCAAATCGGTACAAAGAGATGTACGGTTATGACGCCGAAAGCCGATGGCAGCAGGCCGACGGTTATGCGAATCTGGTTCACCCCGACGACAGGGATCGCATGGTGAAAGATCAGTTGGCGCATTTCAACCGCGAAACCAGCACCTATGCGAACGAGCACCGGGTGCGCTGCGCCGACGGCAACTGGAAGTGGGTGTTGTCGCGCGGCATGGTGCTCAGCCGCGACGAACATGACCGGCCCCTGCGCATGATCGGCACCCACTCCGACATCAGCAAACGCAAGGAAAACGAGGCCCTGATCTGGCGCCAGGCGCGTTACGACCCGCTGACCGGCCTGCCGAACCGGCGCCTGTTGCGCGAACGCTTGGAGCTGGACATGGCGCGGTGCGCGCAGGCCGGCCTGCGCCTGACGGTGTTGTTTGTCGACCTGGACCACTTCAAGGAAGTCAACGACGCCCTGGGCCATGACAGCGGCGACGCTTTGCTGGTAGCGGCCGCCCGGCGCATTCAGCAGTGTTTGGGCCAGGACGACACCGTGGCCCGGATGGGCGGCGACGAGTTCACCGTGCTTCTTTTCAACCCGGCGAACGACGCGCAGGTGCAAGACGCTGCCGAAAATATCCTTGGCGTGTTGTCACAGGCGTTCACGCTCGGCGACAACCAGGTTCACGTCTCAGCCAGCATCGGCGCAACGACATTTCCCAAAGATGGAGCGGAGGTTGAGAACCTTCTCAAAAACGCCGACCAGGCTTTGTACGCCGCCAAGGGCGAAGGGCGCAACCGCTGCAGCCTGTTCACCCCGGCGCTCAAGGCGGCCTCGGACCTGCGCGCCCAACTGGCAAGGGACTTGCGCGCTGGCTTGGGCGGCAACCAGTTCCATATGGCCTACCAGCCGATTGTGTCGCTCAAGGATGGCCGCATCCACAAGGCAGAAGCCCTGTTGCGTTGGCAACACCCAATACGCGGCCTGGTCGCCCCGGCAGACTTCGTGCCCGTCGCCGAAACCAGCGGCCTCATCATTCCGGTTGGCGACTGGGTATTTGCGCAAGTGGCGGCCCAGGCCAAACGCTGGCGTGCATCGCTCGACGCGGACTTTCAGGTGAGCGTGAACAAGTCGCCCGTCCAGTTCCTGCACGACCGGGGCTCCCACCAAACCTGGCTCGACCAACTGCGGGCCTTGGGGTTGCCCGGAAGCGCAATTGCCGTGGAGATCACAGAAGGGCTGCTGCTGGAGCCGAACCAGAATGTGAACCGCCAGTTGCTCGAAATGAGCAACACCGGCATCCAGGTCTCGCTGGACGACTTTGGCACCGGTTATTCGTCGCTCTCCTACTTGCAGAAGTTCGATATCGACTACATCAAGATCGACCGCTCTTTCGTCAGCGCCCTACAGCACGACGCCACTGCGCTGCCGCTGTGCAAGGCAATCATCTTCATGGCCCATGAGCTGGGCATCAAAGTGGTGGCCGAAGGGATTGAGACGGCGAAACAACGCGATTTGCTGGCCGCGGCCGGTTGCGATTACGGCCAGGGCTTTTGGTTCGCCCACCCGATGCCGGCCGAAGATTTTGAGGCCTTCGTGGCCCTGCGCCTGGCCGCCTGAAGCTTCAATTCGGCGTCAGCCCGCTGGCAAAACAGTGCTTGCATGCAGCGCCACCACCTTCGCCACCGCAGGCAACGCCGCCATGCGTTTCATGTGCTCGGCCACTTTCGGGAAGCCCGCCACATCAACGCCATCACCCGCGAGCCAGTTGGCAATGGTGAACAGGTACATGTCGCAGGCACTCATGCGCGCGCCCAGCACCCAGGGCCCGAGCAGGTAGTCGCGCTCGATGTAGGCGAAGCAGTCCGCCATGTTTTTGGCGACTTTGAGCTTCAGCGCCGCGACCACCGCAGGGTCGTCGCTCCAGCGCTCGCCCCGCACACGGTGCGCGTGGTTGACGTGAACAGTGGAACACAGGTAGCTGTTGAAGGCGTTCATGCGGGCCAGCTCAAACGGGTCGTCCAGCGGCGCGAGGTTCGCCTTCGGGTATTGCTGGCAGACAAACAACATCAGCGCTGGCGTTTCCGTCAGGATGCCCCGTGGCGTCGCCAGCGCCGGCACGCGGCCTTTAGGGTTGATGCGCAGGTACTCCGGCGACTTTTGCTCGCCCTGCGCAAAGTCAATGCGCTGGCTTTGGTAGTCGGCCCCGGCGTATTCCAGCACCATGTGGGTGGCGATGGCGCAGGAATTGGAGGCCCAGTAAAAGGTGGTGGTGCTCAAGTTTGCTTCTCCAGTAGTTTCATATCGTCAAGAAATCGAAAATCCAGGGTAGCCGCTCTGCGCCACCTCGGCGCATTTTTGCGCATACGCCGGGAATCCCACCAGCGGCATGAACATGCGCGGTTTGCCGGGGATGTTCGCCCCAAGGTACCAGGAGTTGCAAGACAACATCACCGTGCCCTCGGCCACTTTGTTGACATGCGCGACCCAGTCGCTTTCAGCCTGCTGCGTCGGCTCGATCCGCGCGTGGCCCTTCGCGTCGAGCCAGCGGATGCACTCGCCGATCCAGTTCACGTGGTGTTCGATGGAGACGGTGACCACGGTGAAGGCCGAGGTGCTGCCAACGCCGGCCACGTGGAACATGTTGGGGAAACCTTCGGTCATCAAGCCCAGGTAATTGAGCGGCCCGGCCTTCCATTTGTCTTGGATGCGCAGGCCGCCCTGGCCACGCAAGTCCAGGCGCATCAGGGTGCCGGTCATGGCGTCAAAGCCGGTGGCCAGCACCAGGGCGTCGAATTCGTAGGCCCGCCCGCCGGTTCGCAAGCCCGTGGCGGTGATCTCGTCAATCGGGTTCTGGCTGATGTCCACCAGGCGCACATTGGGCCGGTTGTAAGTGTCGTAATAACCGCTGTCCACACACAGGCGCTTGCAGCCGATGGTGTAGTTGGGGCAAAGCAGTTCTGCCGTCGCCGGGTCTTTGACGATGCCGCGTATTTTTTTGCGCACAAACTCGGCGGCGAAGGCGTTGGAGGCCGGGCGGCGAAGCAGGTCGCTGAACGCGGCCAAGAGGGAGAAGCCGCCAATCTGCCAGCGCCGCTCAAATTCTGCTTCGCGCTCTTGCGCGCTGACTCTGAGCGCCGACACCATGTTGGGCGGCGTCAACGAGCCAAAACCGCCCTGCATCTGCAAATTGCGTTGGCGCACGCCCGCGTAATCGGCCTTCACCCGCGCTTCCAGCGCTTTGTCCAGCGGGCCGTTGTGCGCTGGCACGGCGTACGCGGCGGTGCGTTGGAACACGGTGAGTTCGCGCGCCTGTCGGGCGATCAGCGGAATCGCCTGCACGCCGGAGGACCCTGTGCCAATCACCGCCACCCGTTGGCCCGTGAAGTCCACCGGTGTTTTGGGCCAGTGGGCGGTGTGGTAGGCCGCGCCCTTGAAGCTGGCAAGCCCTTTGAACTCAGGCACGTTGGGGGTAGAGATCGGCCCGCTGGCCATCACCAAAAAACGCGCCTGCCAGTTGCCACCCTGCTCGGATTTGACGCGCCAACTGCGGCCGGCGTCATCCCACTGAGCAGCGGCAACCCGCGTGTTCAGCGCGATGCCGTCGCGCAGTTTGAAGCGGTCGGCCACATGGTTGGCGTAACGCAGCAGCTCGGGCGCTGAGGCGTAACGTTCGCTCCACTGCCACTCCTGTTGCAGCGCTTCGTCAAAACTGAAGGAATACTCCAAGCTTTGAATATCAACCCGCGCGCCGGGGTAACGGTTGTGCAGCCAGGTGCCGCCCACGCCGTCGGCGGCTTCGAGCACACGGGCCGACAGCCCGAGCTGGCGCGCTTTGTGCAGCATGTACAGGCCGGCGAAACCGGCGCCGACGATCAAAACGTCCAGCAGGATGGCGTCCGCGCGGGTTGCTTGTGGTGTCATCGGCCAATCTTACTTGCAGCGCCGTGAGCGAATCGCTGCGCAGGCGACACGCCGGAGACTTTAGATGCTCCGTTTATTATAGCTTCAAAGCCAATGAATACGTGACTTAAGGCCGGAATTTATCAGTAGAATTCTTCGTTTTGGGAAATTTGTTAATACGCATATCAACAATTTGAGCCGCTACGCGTTGTCCCCCTTCAGGCGCGCTTTGTCTGCATAATGCCCTTCACTTTGCGTAAAAAACAGCCTGCGTGGCCATGTTTGGAGCAGTCAATGCATCGTCTTTTGGTCATCAATCCCAACACGTCCGAGTCCGTCAGCGCTTTGTTGCACGCCCATGCCCAGCGCCTGGCGGGCGCATCTGCGCATGTAACCACCGTGACCGCGCGTTTTGGCGCACCGTACATCGCTTGCGAAGCCAGTTACGCCGTGGCTGGCCACGCGGTGCTGGACGCTTGGGCGACGGCGCAGGCTGGCCGCAGCGACCCTTTTGACGCGGTGTTGATCGCCTGTTTTGGCGACCCCGGCCTCATGGCCCTGCGCGAATGCAGCGCCGCGCCGACCACCGGCCTGGCCGAAGCGGCCTTCATCGAGGCCGCCAAAACCGGGCGTTTCGCCGTGGTCACCGGCGGCGCGCGCTGGCAGCCGATGCTGGCGCGGTTGGCCCAAAACCTGGGCTTTGGCGCAACGCTGGCTGGCATTCACACCGTGGCGCAAAGCGGCGCCGAGTTGGCGCGTGACCCCGTCGCCGCACAGGCTATTTTGTCCAAAGCCTGCAATGAGGCAGCAACCCGGTTTGACGCCCGCTGCGTGATCTTGGGCGGCGCCGGTTTGGCCGGCATGGCGGCGCAGGTTCAGCCGACGGTGAAGGTGCCGGTGATTGACAGCGTGCTGGCCGGCATCAACCATGCCCTGAATTTGCCAAGGCCGTCCCTGGCCGCCAACCGGCAGTTCGACTTCAAATGGGCGAACGTTTCGGTTGAACTCTCCGCCCTGGGCATCCTCGCTGCGTAAGCGCGTTACCGCCCGCCAGGCCGCCAGCGTTTGAGCAACAGCGCATTGCCCATCACACTGACCGAACTCAGCGCCATCGCCGCACCCGCCAGCACCGGGTTCAAAAAGCCCAAGGCCGCCAGCGGAATGCCCACCACGTTGTAAAAGAAAGCCCAAAACAGGTTCTGGCGGATTTTGGCCACCGTGCGGTGCGAGATGTCGAGCGCCGCCACCACCAGTTGCGGGTCGCCGCGCATGAGGGTGATGCCGGCCGCATGCATGGCCACGTCGGTGCCATTGCTCATCGCCATGCCGACGTCTGCCGCCGCCAAAGCCGGCGCATCGTTGACCCCGTCGCCTACCATGCAAACTATGCCCCCACGGTCGCCCACTGCGTGTGGCTCCCTGCCCCCCAAAGGGGCCGCATTTTCGCTTGGGGCGGCCCGGCGCGAAAACATGCCCCCACGGTCGCCCACCGCGTGTGGCTCCCTGCCCCCCAAAGGGGCCGCATTTTCGCTTGGGGCGGCCCGGCGCGAAAACATGCCCCCACGGTCGCCCACCGCGTGTGGCTCCCTGCCCCCAGGGTCTGCCTTCAATTGGGCAATCTTGGCGGCCTTGTTGCCTGGCAACACGTCCGCCATCACTTCACCTTCGTCAGGACGCAGGCCCAGACGCAGTGCCATCGCCGACGCGGCGCCCAGGTTGTCGCCTGAAATCATGAGGGTCTTAATGCCACGGGCGCGCAACTCAGCGAGCATTTCCTTGGCGCCCGGCTTGGGTTCGTCGGCAAAGGCCATCAGAGCCCGCAGGTCGAGTCTGCCGCCCACACGTTCGGCCATGGCTGACACCGTGGCACCCTGGGCTTGCAAGCGCGCCGCTTCCGACCCCAGATTTCCCATGTCCACACCCAATTCGCGCATCCAACGCAGGTTGCCAATGACGAGGCTGCGTCCTGCGACCTGGCCCTCCACGCCGCTGCCGGGTACGGCGCGCACCTCTGTGGCGGCTTCGAGCCGCACGCCCTTTTGCGCCGCATCCGCGAGCACGGCTTTGGCCAGCGGGTGTTCGCTGCCGCTTTGCAGGCTGGCAGCGGCTGCCAGCATCGCCTGCTCGTCCATGCCGCCGGTGGAGGCTGCGGCGGCGTCAGTGGCGGTCAACAGAGCGGTCAACCTGGGCTTGCCCAGCGTCAACGTGCCGGTTTTGTCAAAGGCGATCACCTTGACTTTGTGCGCCAGTTCCAGCGCCTGCACGTCTTTGATCAAAATGCCGTGTTTCGCGGCCACCCCGGTGCCCGCCATGATGGCCGTGGGCGTTGCCAGCCCCAAGGCGCAGGGGCAGGCGATCACCAGCACCGCCACGGCATGGATCAGCGCCAGCTCAAACGAATGGCCGGTGAACCGCCAGCCAAGCAAGGTCGCCAGCGCGATCACCAACACCACCGGCACAAACACGGCACTGACCTGGTCCACCAGCCGCTGAATCGGCGCCTTGCTCGCCTGGGCGTCTTGCACCAGCCGGATGATGCCGGCCAGCACCGTCTCGCGGCCCACCGCGCGCACTAGCATGACGACACGGCCCTCCCCATTGATCGAGCCGCCTGTGAGCAGGCTGCCCGGCTCTTTGGCCACCGGCAAGGGCTCGCCGGTCAGCATCGATTCGTCAACCTGGGTTTGGCCTTCCAGCACCGTGCCATCCACCGGGAAACGCTCGCCCGGTTTCACCGCCAACTTGTCCGCCACCAGCACCTCGGCAATGGGCACATCGGTTTCCCCTTCGGGCCCAAGCAGGTGCGCGATCTCGGGGCGCAGTGCATGCAACGCGCGGATCGCCGAGGTGGTTTGCCGCCGCGCCCGAACTTCCAGCCACTTGCCCAACAGCACCAGGGTGATGACGACAGCCGAGCCCTCGAAATACAAGTGAACCATCACCTCCGGGTCGGCGCTCAGCCACAACCACATCGACAGGGCCCAGCCCGCCGTGGTGCCCAGCGCCACCAGCAAATCCATGTTGCCGGAGAAGTTCTTCAGCGCGCTCCAGCCCGCCTTGTAAAACCGCGCGCCCAAAATGAATTGCACCGGCGTGGCCAGCAAGAATTGCCACAACGGGGGCAACATCCAGTGTTTGCCGAACAGGTCGGCAATCATCGGCAACACCAACGGCGCCGACAGGGCCAAGCCGACGCCGACAGGCAGGAAGCCCGCCCAAGGCGACAACTCGGCCTCGTTCATCGCCGCTTCCGGCGCACGGGGCTCGTAACCGGCGTCGCGCACTGAGCGTCGCAAACGCGCGTCAATCTGATCCGAAGTTTGCGAGTCTTGGTAGGTGACGCGCGCCGACTCGGTCGCCAGATTCACCGACGCCTCTTGCACGCCAGGCACCTTCTTCAGGGCCTTCTCCACCCGCAACACGCACGAGGCGCAAGTCATCCCGCCGATGCCGATATCGGCTGTCATCACACCCGCGGGGCTTGAATCCTGTGCCATTGGTCTGCATAT
>JANOYE010000082.1:0-6190 GCA_031428695.1 Rhodoferax sp.
GCACGACCTGGACTTTACCCACCCCGCTGATCCGCAACCCCGATTCTTCAACGCAAAAATGATCAACGGCGAGGTGCAAGTCCCGCCGTTCGAGGAGGCACGCGGATGATTTTGCAAGCCCTGAACGACTACTACCGTCGCAAGTGCGATGACCCTGACCCAGCGCAGCGTCTGCCCATGTTTGGGTTGGAGCAAAAGGAAATCCCCTTTATCTTGGAGATCAGTGCAGAGGGTGAACTGCTGCAACTGCGCGATACCCGCGAGTTGAATGAAAAAAAGAAAGTGGCCCGCGTTTTTCGTGTGCCGCTTGGAATCAAGAAGACATCTGGGGTAGCAGCTAATTTGCTATGGGACAACGCTGAATATGTGTTGGGGATTCCCGATACAAAGAAACTGGAAGAAAGCAGACGTAAGAAGAAGGAAGTTGAATATCGAGAGCGCTTGAAAAAGATGCAAAGGCTGTTCATCGACAGGATTCAGTTGCTTCCGGAAACTGCTTTGCAAGATGGAGGGATCATTGGGGTACAAAAATTTCTCCAACGTGTGACGGTGGAGCATTTACAGGTGCAGCCCGGTTGGAAAGATGTCTTGGAGACAAACCCAGTACTGAGCTTTCGGCTCCAAGGCGACCTTGATCTTGTGTGCCAACGCCCAGCCGTGGTGACTGCTGCGCTGAATGTTTCCACAGGCGACGATGCACCTCAGGCCATGTGCTTGGTGACTGGCGAGCAGGCCCCGGTAGAGCGCCTGCATGCCTCCATCAAAGGCGTGTGGGGCGCACAAACCTCCGGTGCCAATATCGTCTCGTTCAACGCCCGCGCCTTCGAGTCGTATGGCAAGACAGAGCGCCAAGGCGAAAACGCGCCAGTCAGCCGCGCCGCTGCTTTTGCCTACACCACTGCGCTGAACCACCTGCTGCGCAAGGACTCGCCCCAGCGCATCCAGGTAGGCGATGCGTCCACCGTGTTCTGGGCCGAAAAACAAGATGCCTTTGAGAACATTTTTGGCGAAATCTTCAAAGACAATCCCGACGAAAGTTCTGCGGCTGTGCGTGCCTTGCTGGATGCTGTGAACAGCGGCAAGTGGGGTAATTCTGATGAGAACACGCGTTTTTACGTGTTGGGGCTGGCACCGAATGCGGCGCGCATCAGCATCCGCTTTTTCCACTGCGTGACCTTGCGGGAAATGGGGCAACGCATCGCGCAGCACTTTAGAGACCTGTCGCTAGCGCGTGGCCAATATGACCCGCAATATCCAAGTTTGAAGCGATTGCTTCAAACGGTTTGCCTCGCTACCCGCAGTCAACCATTTGGTGATATTGATCGCGTTCCGCCTAATTTGGGTGGTGCGATAGTGGATGCCATTTTTGAAGGTGAAAACTCACCATATCCGGCGTTGTGGCTTAACGCGGCTGTGGGACGCTGCCGTGCAGAACAAGCGAAGAAAACGCAGCAGGGTACGCAAGCTCAGAACGTCCCATACGCCCGCGCGGCAGTGATTAAGGCCTGCCTCAATCGACAAATTCGCAGAACAAAAATTTCAGCGCCAGACCATTTAATCGAAAAGGAGTTTTTACCCATGCTTGATCTCACAAATACAAATCCGGGATACCTTTTGGGTCGCCTGTTTGCTGTCCTTGAACGATTACAAGAAACCTCCGCAGGTGGCGGTGGAAAATTGAATTCAACGATTCGCGATAAGTACTACGGTGCGATGGCCAGTTCGCCAGGAATAGTTTTTCCAACGCTGGATAGCCTCAAGACATCGCATTTGAAGAAGCTACCTTGGGCACAAAAGGAGTGGTTTGACAAGTTGATTGGGGGGATTTTGAGCGAACTTCCTGATATCCCAAGACAGCTACCGCTGCCAGATCAAGGCCGCTTCGCATTGGGCTACTACCACCAGCGCCAAGACTTCTTCGCCAAAAAATCAGACAACTCAGCCACAACTATCAAAGAAGGAACCCCATCATGAATCTCGACAAACAGCTTGCAAATCGCTACGACTTCGTTCTCATTTTTGACGTGAAAGACGGCAACCCAAATGGTGACCCAGACGCAGGCAATATGCCGCGCCTGGATGCCGAGTCTGGTCACGGCTTGGTGACCGATGTATCACTTAAGCGCAAGGTGCGCAACTTTGTCGGTCTGGTCAAAGAGCAAGACGTGCGCGAACCCACTGAAGGCGAGAAGCGGTTCGAGATTTACGTGCGCGAAAAAGCCATCTTGAACCATCAGAATCAACGTGCTTATGCCGCCCTTAAGCTTGATGCGGTTGAGTCGCCGGTTGAAGGCGAGGCTGCCGCTGTGGTTGAAGAGATCGATGCCAAGAAAAAAAAACCAGCCAAAGAAAAACGCAAAGGCAGCGCCGATGAAGTCGGTCAAGCCCGCAAATGGATGTGCCAGAACTTCTTTGACGTGCGCACCTTTGGCGCTGTTATGTCCACGGGCGTGAATTGCGGCCAGGTGCGTGGCCCAGTGCAGCTAACCTTTGCCCGCTCGGTGGAACCCATCGTGGCCCTGGAGCACTCCATCACCCGCATGGCGGTTGCCACAGAAGCTGAAGCTGAAAAGCAGCAGGGTGACAACCGCACCATGGGCCGCAAACATACCGTGCCCTATGGGGTGTATGTGGCCCACGGCTTCGTTTCGTCTTTCCTCGCCAAACAAACCGGGTTTGGTGAAGATGACCTGGAACTGGTGTTTCAGGCGCTGGCGCAAATGTTCGAGCACGACCGTTCTGCCGCGCGCGGCGAAATGTCCACGCGCGGCTTGTATGTGTTCAAGCACGATAGTGAATTGGGCAACGCGGCGGCTCACGCCTTGTTTGAACGCCTCAAAGTTGCTCCCAAGGATGAGGGCGCGGTTGCGCGCAGCTTCGATGCATACTCTGTGCAGTTTGACGGTGAAAATCTGAATGTCGGGCAGGAATTGAAGCCTGTTCCCGGTGTCACGTTGACAAGGAAGTGCTGAATTGCCTGATTTTCAGCGCCAAAATCGTAAACCATAGATTACAATATTGGCAATGTTCCAAATTCTCCGAACAGCTAAATTTGACAAATGGCTGTTTGGCTTAAAGGACAAGGTAGGCCAAAAGGCCGTTGCTGCCCGGCTTGACCGGTTGGCGCTCGGGCATTGGGGTGACTGTAAGGCGGTGGGTGGCGAGGTCGCTGAGCTGCGCGTCGCCACCGGGCCCGGGTACCGCGTCTATTGTTGGCGGGATGGCGCTGCGGTGGTCGTGGTACTTGGTGGCGGCGACAAGTCGAGCCAAGCCGCAGACATTTCCGCCGCCAAGGCAATGGTGACAATTCTGGTGGAGTGACAAATGAACCCAAAAACATTCAAGAAACTTGGCATTGAGCCTTACGACAGCGCCGACTACCTCAAGTCCGACGAAGACTGTGCGCTGTATTTGCAGGCCTGTTTGCAGGAGGCCCCGCAGGATGCAGCCTTTATTGCGCGTGCTATTGGCACTGTGGCGAGGGCTCGCGGGATGATGCAACTTGCCCGCGACACGGGCATCAGCCGTGAGGGCTTATACAAGGCCTTGGGGGACAAGGCAAACCCAAGCTTTGCAACGGTGCTCAAAGTGCTGAAGGCATTGGGTCTCCAGATCGATGTGCGGCCCACGTCAGCCTGAGCGCATCGCGGTGTGGCCGACGATCTCGAACCCATCTCCCTTTCTGCCCTGCAGCACTGGCATTACTGCCCGCGTCAATGCGGCTTGATCCACCTCGAACAGGCGTTTGACGACAACGTCCACACCTTGCGCGGCAATGCCGAACATGCCAAGGTGGACAAGCCAGGGGTGGAGACGGCCAAAGGTGTGCGGGTGGCGCGCGCCATGCCTCTATGGCATGACGAACTGGGTTTGATTGGCAAAGCGGATGTGGTTGAGTTTCTGGCGGATGGTTCTGCCTACCCAGTCGAGTACAAACACGGCAGCCGCAACAAGGCCCCCGACATCGCTGCGTGTGACGACATTCAATTGGCCGGGCAAGCGCTGTGCCTGGAGTTTGTGAGCGGCAAGCCCGTGGCAGAAGGGGCCATTTATTACGCCACCTCCAAACGGCGAAGGGTGGTGCCGATTGCAGGCCCCTTGCGTGAGCAGGTGGCGCAAATCACCCACGCGGTGCGGGCCATGCTGGCAGCCGGCATACTGCCGCCTGTGCTGGACGCAGAAATGGCGGCCAAGCGTTGCAAAGCCTGCTCGTTGATGGAGCGCTGCCAACCGCAAGTTCAACCCTCCCAGCTGCACCAAGCCCGTGCGGCGCTTTTTGTGGTTGAAGACTGACGCCTCATGCAACTGCTCAACACCCTTTACGTCACCACGGCCGACACCTACTTGCGGCTGGACAACGACACTTTGCGGGTTGAAGTGGAACGCGAAACCCGCCTGCGTGTGCCACTGCATCACCTGACGGCGGTGGTGTGTTTTGGGCACACGGGCTTGTCTGCGCCGCTGATGCACCGGTTGGCAGACGAGGGCATCGCGTTGGTGTTGCTGGACGACAACGGGCGCTTCAAAGCGCGGCTGGAAGGCGCTGTCAGTGGCAACGTGTTGCTGCGCCAAGCGCAGTTTCAGCGCGTGGCAGACCCGGTGTTCACCTTGGATTTGGCCCGCGCCTGCGTGGCCGGCAAAATCAAGAACACGCGCCAGGTGTTGTTGCGCGGCGCTCGTGAGTCCAAATTGGCCGAAGACTCTGGGCGACTGAGCCGCATCGCTGACGACCTGGCGGCCAGCTTGCGTGCTTTGCCAGCCGCTGCTGATCTTGATGTCCTGCGTGGCCTCGAAGGTGAAGCCGCCCGCCAGTATTTTGGTGGCTTGAACCTGTTGGTGCGGGTTGATGCACGCGATGCGTTTCAGATGGATGGGCGCACCCGGCGCCCCCCACGCGACCGTCTCAACGCACTGTTGTCGTTTTTGTACGCCATGTTGATGAACGACTGCCGCTCGGCCATCGAGGCGGCCGGGCTTGATCCGCAGGTTGGGTTTCTGCATGCGCTGCGGCCCGGTCGCGCGGCTCTGGCGCTGGATTTGATGGAAGAGTTCCGGCCCTGGGCAGATCGCCTCGCCCTCACGCTCATCAATCGGGCCCAGTTGGATGCCAATGGGTTTTTGGTGCACGAGAGCGGCGCAGTGGCTTTGATGCCAGAAGCGCGCAAGGCTGTGGTGGTCGCGTATCAGGAGCGCAAACGAGAGGAAATCCAGCATCCGCTGCTGCAACAGACAGTGCCCTTGGGGTTGATCCCTCTGGTGCAGGCACGCCTGTTGGCACGCGCTGTGCGGGATGACGCCACCCCCTACGTGCCGTTTGTCGGCAGGTAGGCAGTCCAATAACAAAGAGGGCATTGGCATGCTGATTTTGGTTTGTTACGACGTGAACACCGAAACCAAAGCGGGCCGACGTCGGCTGCGGCGCGTCGCCAAAGTGTGTGAAAGCACCGGTCAGCGGGTGCAAAAATCGGTGTTTGAGTGCCATTTGGATATCGCCAAGTTTGAAACGCTGGAACGCAGTTTATTGGCGGAAATTGAACCTCAACAAGACTGCCTGCGTCTTTACAGAATTCCTGAATCCCGCGGCTTTGAAGTGCTGGAGCATGGCGCCTTCAAAGCGGTGGATTTTGATGGCCCTTTGGTCATCTGATGGGTTATTGACTGGCCACGAAGACGGGTGCATGGTAAGCTGGTTGGCGCGGATCTCAAGTGATGGAAGCATCGCCCACAGGTTCGCGTTCTTCGCAAGTTATTGATCCGTTTGGTTTTTTTGAGGATGCTCCTTAACAATTTCAATTTGGCAGCACATGGACATAGAAGGTTCGCGCCTGATGTGTATTTTGTGCTGAAGAATCATTGGCTTATAGGCGAAGTGCATCGCCCGCCCGCAAGGGCGGGCGTGGATTGAAACGTGGTGTCCAGCGTCACATTTGTGTCGAAATACGGCATCGCCCGCCCGCAAGGGCGGGCGTGGATTGAAACATCGTGCAGCGGCGGGCGAACGCCGAATTCTTTAGCATCGCCCGCCCGCAAGGGCGGGCGTGGATTGAAACATTTCAGCGATCAACGCATCTCGTTTAAGCTTGCAGCATCGCCCGCCCGCAAGGGCGGGCGTGGATTGAAACGGGCCGGTTAACCTAGCGTTATGCAGCACCAATTGCATCGCCCGCCCGCAAGGGCGGGCGTGGATTGA
>JANOYE010000083.1:0-17167 GCA_031428695.1 Rhodoferax sp.
GGTCGATTTTTCCGCTGGCATAGACTTTTTCGAGTATTTCAAGCGCGCTTTGGTCCGTGCCCGCTTTGAATTTTCCGAAGAAAACCTTGATGGCGACAAACAAAAGGACGAACGGCAGCAGCCAGAACGCCAGCATCACAATCCAGCCACCCATCATCCAGACACCGTGGTCAAACCCGTTCATACCCTGCTCCTTCAAAAAATACATGCGCATGCATGCGTTGAATGCCGCCTCGCTAATTGCCTCCGCTCAGAGCTTTTCCGATTTGGCAGAAGCCGCGCGCCGCGTCATTTCGTTAGCGACCCCGACGAGCTTGTTCCTGACGTCCTGCGCCATCACAGCAGTGCCGATTAAGGGCGGTACCCAGAAACCCGGAACGATGCTGGCCCGGTAGATCAAAAGCGTCGCATCGTCCTGCGCCTCGATGCGCCACTCGCCGGACTTGCTCTTGAGCGTCCCGCTGACAGCGGAAAAACGAATGGCCTCGAGCGGTATTTCCTCGATCCGAACGACCACCTCGACGGGAACTGTCATCCACAAAAACCCTGACCGTCCAGTCTGTTTGAGCAGCATCGGCGCACCCGGTTCGCTCACGATACGACTGCTTGACAGGCCTGGGACGAAACGCGCGAGATTGTCGTAGTCGGTCAGTACCTGCCAGGCGATGTGATGTTGAACGTCAACACGCAGTTTGGCATCAATCCGAATCGTGTCTGCGTCGCGCGTGATCGTGACATCCCGCTCAGCCAAAGCCTCCGCGCTGAACCACAGCAGGCACAGCGCCACCAGATGCAAAAATGCCGCTTTTGCGGCACACGCAGCCAGCGCGCTCGATGCTGCGAACGCAGTACCGGCTGGACAATTCGGATCCTTGAGTCGGCCCATCATGTCACCGTAATGCATATTGTTTCCCTGGCTGTGGCAGGCCCAGCCTGCGGTTGAACCTTGCCCCATATGGGGGAAAAACCTGGGTGTTCGTTGAACGTAGCTCTCATATGCTTCACCGAATTGCGCACGCATTTCTGCTTCTTCCGTGATAGCCAGGCGCGTGTACATGACCAGCAGAATCGGGAACATCACCAGCGTGAGCAGCGTCGGCCACTGCAACAGGAAGCCAAACAGGATCAGCACAAAGGCCACGTACTGTGGGTGGCGAATCCGCGCGTAGGGCCCCGAGGTGGCCAGCGTGTTGCTGCGTTGCGCTTTATACAAAACGCTCCAGGCGCTCGATAACAGGTAAAAACCGAAGCCCAGAAAGACATAGCTCGCGATGTGCAGCGGTCTAAAGTGGGCATCTCCCTGCTCGCCCAACAGCGTTGACCACAGGTGGCCGGCGTTGTGCGACATCAGGTCAAGACTTGGGTATTTCGTTTGCAGCCAGCCGGACATCACGTAGATGGTGAGCGGAAAGCCATACATCTCGACAAACAGCGCGACGATGAAGGCACCGAATGCGCTGAAGGTGCGCCAGTCACGGGCGGTCTGCGGCTTGAAGAAGCTGAAGGCAAACATCAGGAAGATGGCGGAATTGAACAGCACGAGCATCCACAATCCGTAGGCGGGCGCATCGTGGGTCATCGCTGCTCTCCAGTGCCGGGTGTCTGCGGTTCCACCGACGTATTCGAGCCTTGCTCGCCACCGTGTTTTCCATGGCTGCGATGCATGAAGACATGCATCAGCGGGCAGGCCAGTAGCAGCAAGAACGGCAGCGCGCCAAAGAAGTGGGCACGGTGCTCAGTCAGCAAAAAGTACGCGGCAACAGCACCGAACACGAGCAGACCGATTCCGTATCTGGAGCGCCAGAACGGCGGTGCGCACACCTGGCCTGCTTGTTGATGGTTTTCGTGGTTCATTTGAATCGCCAGAGGTTGAACTTCCCACGCTTGCGTCATTGATCCGTTTTTACGCTTGCACACGGAAATTGATCATCATCCCGGCATCTTCATGTTCGAGGTTGTGGCAATGGAACAGGTAGGTTTGGCTGCCCGGAAAATCGTGGGTGAAGTCAATCGCGATGCGCACCGTTTCCCCAGGCCACACCAATACGGTGTCTTTCCAGCCGAGGTCGCTCACGGTACGGCCCTTGCCGAAGCGCGCCGAGGCTGCCAGCGCAGGCGGGCTGTTCAACCTTTCGATCACCTGAAAGGAGAATCCGTGCAGATGCATAGGATGCGGCATGCCGACCGCCGGGTTGCTGATTCGCCAGATTTCCATTGCGCCACGCTTAACTTCAAACGCAAATTCGTCCATGCGGAAAGTGAGTCCGTTGATCAGGAAGCGCATGTGCCCCATCGACAGTTCAATCTTGCGTTCTGGCGCGCCCTCAATGCCAATCGGTTTGATTTGTGACAGCGTTTCGGGCGGCTTGGCAATGAAGCGTTCCCCGGCCACCACGCTCAGTTTCAGCACGTTGAACGCCATGCCCAGCGGCAGCCGTGCTGAACCCATGTTGCCCATCATCTGGCCCCCACCCATGTTCATGTTCATGCCGCCCATGCCCCCCATGCCGCCTGATCCCTCGTTCTCCATCGGATCAAATGCCAGGCTCTTCAAGAAAATATCGTCACCTAGTTGCGCTTGCCCAGCGTCAAACAGCACATCGAGGCGTTCCCCTGGTGCCAGAAAGGCTTCAGTAACGGTTTCAGGCCGCTCGATCAGACCGCCGTCAGTGCCGATCACCGTGAAATTCAGCGCTGTGCCGCCCTTCATGAATGCGAGCCTGTAGATGCGGGCATTGGACCCATTGAGCATCCGCAAGCGGTAGGTGCGTGGCGTGACGGTCTGGAACGCGTTGGGCGTCAGGTTGGCAAGAATGAGGTCACCCAGCCAGCCCATCATGCTCTCGTGTGCGTTGGGCTGGTAGCGCAGGCGGCCTTGCGCGTCAAACTGCTTGTCTTGAATCACCAGCGGCAGGTCGGTCACACCGAGTTGCAGATCAAGTGCCTTGGCCAGTTTTCGCTGATCATCGTCTTCCACCAGAAAAAAACTGGCCAGACCGTTGTAGGCCTGCTTTGCGGTCAACATGTGCGCGTGCGTGTGGTACCAGTAAGTGCCGCCCCGGTTGCGCACGGTGAAGTCGTATTCGTAGCGCGCGCCGGGTGCCAATGTGTTCACCGGATGGCCATCCATATTCGCGGGTACATGCAGGCCGTGCCAGTGGATGATGGTGGGTTCGGTCAAAGCATTGTCCAGGCTGGCAGTGAACCGGTTGCCACTCTCAATGCGCAGGATCGGGTTTTGAAACGCTTTGCCAGCGTGCTCGGTCTGGTACAGCAAAAATGGCGATTCCTTTCCAGGCAACAGGGGGAAGCTGGCTGCTGTTGCGCGTATCTTCAATGGCCCAACAACATCCAGCACGCCAAAAGGCCCGCTGGCCACTGGGATAAACAGCTTTTGCGTGAAATTTTCAGGCGCTACTGGGTCAAAGGGATAAGGGCGAAATGGTGCGGTTGCCATATTTGTGGAATGGCGCGAACCGTAATACATCCAGGCCGCCCCGCCGACTCCAGCTACGGCTGCCACACCGGCAAACTGAAACAACTGTCTTCTTTGCAGCATACAAGCCTTCCTATCTAACCTTCAACTATTCCGCCAATGCGCAACGCATTTGGTTGACATGAGCTTTGAGATCGATCATTTCGGCTCGGGCGCGGGCTCCGTGACTTCGACGAGTTTCCCGCTGGCGAGCTTGAAGTGGAATTTGGTGCTGACTGGATTCATCCACAAGTCCTTGTCTGCGGACGAGCGACCGACCCCGGGCACGCCGACCGAGATCGTCGCCTCATACGTGCCATCGCCGGCGAGTGGGCTGTTCACCGCGTAGTGCAAGCCACTGCCGCCCCACATCGGATGCAGCGTGCCAGATACTTTCTTCCTATTGTCTCGATTGACGGCGCTGAATTTCACGTCGGCATAGGGGATGCGCGTCTTGGATTTGGGATCCACTGGCTTGACCTCGACGTGGAATATCTCGCCCTTTCCCACTGGATGTTCCACCCACTTCGGCGGATTGCCCATCCGCATCCACATGCTTTTCGCGGGTTCAAGCTCAAAGATGACGGTCATGTTGCCGGTCGAAGCGCGACCAATCAAAACGGTTTTCTGAGTAGCGTCCTCGGCTGCCGTGAGGACTTTCACCATAGGCTCGGGAGTCTGGGCAAAAACAGGAACGGCACTGACGGCCATCACGAGCAGCATCGTTTGAAGTTTTGCGGTCATGCGGCACCCCAGGGTACCGACGGGGCGGTGATGCAGCCGATCAATTTGCTGGCCGCGAGAAAATGCTGCTGCAACGGGGGTGAATCGAAAATGCGTCATGACAGACTCCTGGTTGGATTAAAAAACCTTTGGAACCGTAAGCAGGCCTCACTCACTTGCCACCTCGCTTTACGATCCACACCACCAGGGCGACAACCACGAATAGAACCAGGACTGGCATCCACATTCCGCCGTAGCCCCCCATCCAGCCGCCGCCCCACATGCCACCATTCATCATTTCGCTTCTCCTGACTTCACAACAGCGCTGCGAACCCGTTCGAGCCGTTGACGCACTTCCTTGGCAACGGCTGCGACTTCTGGATTGCTGGTGAAAGTCAAAACGGCCACCGGATCCATGAAGCTGACCACGATCGCCTTATCCTGGTTTTCGCGCACGACCACATTGCAAGGCAACAACAGGCCAATGTCGGGTTCGGCCGTCAGTGCGCGATGCGCCAGAGGGGGAATGCAGGCACCGAGAATCCGATAGGGCAGCCCGTCGATGCCGAGCTTGGTCTTCATCGTGGCCTGAACATCGATATCAGTGAGCACCCCGAAACCTTCGGTTTTTAGCGCCTCAATTACCCGCTCGATGGCCTGCGCGAAACCAATGGACGGCAACACAAGTCCAAATCCGTAACCTGTTGCTGGTGAAGCTGCTTGTTCAGTGTTCATTTAAAACCCCGGTGTGAAGTTGCATTGCGTCCGACACGGCCACTGGGCGTGGCCATTCAAGGGCTGGCCTTGGTCACCTCGGTCAACTTTCCATCCTTGAGTCTGAAGTGAAATTTGGCGCTGACGGGTTTAGACCACAGGTCTTTGTCTTTGAGTTCGCGTTGAAACGTCGGCACATCCACGGTGACCGTCGCGGCGTAGCTGCCATCACCCAACAGCGCGCTATTGGCCGAGTAGTGCAGGCCACTGCTGCCCCACATTGGTGGCAGCGCCAATGTCATGGTTTTGCCGGTATCGCGGTTGGTGGCCGAAAAGCTGCTGTTGGCGTAGGGGATTCGCGTTTTTGACTTGGGGTCTGTCAGCTTGAGTTCGACGTGGTAGCGCTCGTCTGCGCTTGGTTGGTGAGCGCCCCACACTGGCGGAGTTCCCATCGCCATCCACATGGGTTCGGCGCCTTCAATCTCCAGTTGCACCTGCATGTTGCCCGCCATAACCCGGCCAATGAGCACGGCATTCTTGATCGGGTCGGCTGCAGCAGCGAGTTTTTTGACAGCAGGATCAACAGACTGCGCCCCGGCAACAATGGCAAACCCGCCGAGCAGCGCGAGACAGCCAGCGAGCAAAGCCAGTGGGATCTTTTGAAAACATTGAATATGGGCCATGGCGAACTCCTTGTTCAGTTGGAACTGGCATCACTACGAATACCAATTTCACTGTAGGCGTTCCTCTAAGCTCCGCATTGATCTACATCAAGCCATCAGCACGTGACCACCGGATATACCCATCCGGCGTCGTTCAAGTCTCTGGCCTGCACATCTCCAGCAAGGCCAGCTGCTCGCGCATACGCCCAGCCCAAAACCCAATGGCCGCCGCAATGGCGGTGGTGCCGCCGATCAACATCGCGGCATAAATGCAAGGCATCCAGTCCGTCATTTCGCTACCGCCTTTTCTGCGCCGGTGACCACGTAAGCGCCTTGCTGCTGCTCAGCGGTGAAGACGATCTTGTCCCCAATGGCCAACAGCGCCAGCTTGTCCAACAAGCCAGTGTCTTTGACCTGAAACACCATGGTCATGCCGGGCATGTCGAGGTTTTTGATCGGGCCATGTTTGAGGGTGATTTTCTTGGCGTCTTTGTCAAATTTTCGTATTTCAGCGTCCGCGCCGTCTTTCATCGCGGCAGGTTTTTCGGTGGCGGCTGCATCTTTCGACGCCGGCACAGTGGTCGTGGTTTGCGCCATGACACCGAAGGCGACCAGGGCAGTTGAGAGAAAAAAAGCGGTGATAAGTTTGAGAGATTTCATTTGGGTTCCTTTTTCACGATTGATTGGCGTACTGGACTCTTTAACGCGACAACGACTACTTTGGGGGACATCTGTTTGTTTGTAGAGGAAAGATGTTTCGGACTGTAACGACCTGAGGCTTTTTTCCTTCGGGTCTTCAAGTGGGTGTGACGCTGATATGTCCCACCATACCTGCCTGGTAGTGTCCTGGTATCAGGCAAGCGAAATCAAAATCACCCGCACGGTTGAAGGTCCAGATGATCTGCGCGGTTTTTCCGGGAGCGACATGCATCATGTACGGTTCGTCATGTTCCATGTTGGGGAATTTCAGCATCAGCGCGGCATGTTCGTCCAGCTCTTTCTTGGTGCCAATGACGAACTCGTGCATCATTTTTCCTCTATTTTTGGCGGTGAAGCGAATCGTTTCACCTTGCTTGACGCTGATCTTGTCGGGCGTGAAGCGCATCTGGTCAGACATGCCGACCACGATGCTGCGTTTGACCAACTTGGTATCACCCGCGATCCCCCAGTCTTTTTGTTCCTTCTTGATTGGCCCGTGGGGTTTGCCGTGGCCGGGGCCAGCTTGGGCAAAATGTGCAAAAGGGCTGGCCATGGCGATGAAGATGGCGTTGGTGAGAACGGTTCGGCGAGTAGGCATTTGTTGGGCTCCTTAAAGGATGTGGTTTGTCAAATGGTTTAGCTGAGGTCAGTGTTTCATGTTGCCTGAGGGTTTTCGCACCGTGAGCACGGCTGGTTTGGGCATGTCGTGCCCCGGTTGCGGGTTGTGCAGGCCAGGCACCAGTCCGTTGTTGGAAGCCACCTCAGCCTGGAACCGGGCCGGCTCAGGCAAAGCGCCAGTCCATTCAAAGGCTTGCGTGCCAGGCGGTTGTTTGAACCAGCCGGGGTCTTTGTAGTCTCCCGGCTTTTGTTCTTTGCGCACCTTGAGCATGGTGAACATGCCGCCCATTTCGACTGGGCCGTAGGGGCCGGTGCCGGTCATCATCGGCAACGTCTGCTCGGGGATGGGCATTTCCATCTCGCCCATGTCGGCCATGCCGCGCTCGCCCATCACCATGTAGTCGGGCACCAGTTTTTGGATCTTTTTGATCAGCCCCCGGTGATCCACGCCGATCATGTTGGGCACGGTGTGGCCCATCGGGTTCATGGTGTGGTGGCTCTTGTGGCAATGGAAGGCCCAGTCACCTTCTTCGTCGGCCAGAAACTCGATTTGCCGCATCTGGCCTACAGCCACGTCCGTGGTCACCTCGTACCAGCGCGTGCTTTTGGGCGTGGGGCCGCCGTCGGTGCCAGTGACCAAAAATTCGTGCCCATGCAGGTGAATCGGGTGGTTGGTCATGGTCAAGTTGCCAATGCGAATGCGCACTTTGTCCATGTGCCGCACGTTGAGCGAGTCAATGCCGGGGAAGGCGCGGCTGTTCCAGGTCCACAGGTTCTGGTCGAGCATGGTGTTGGGCTTGGGCGTGGTGCTGCCTGGGTCGATGTCATAGGAATTGAGCAAGAAGCAGAAGTCGCGCTGGACGTCGTCGATCAGCGGGTGTTTCTGTTTCGGGTGCGTCACCCAGAACCCCATCATGCCCATGGCCATTTGCGTCATCTCGTCCGCGTGTGGGTGGTACATAAACGTACCAGGCCGGCGCGCGACGAACTCGTAGACAAAGGTCTTGCCGACGGGGATCTGCTTTTGGTTCAGGCCGCCCACGCCGTCCATGCCGTTGGGCAGGCGCTGGCCATGCCAATGGATGGTGGTGTGTTCGGGCAGCTTGTTGGTGACGAACATACGAACCCGGTCGCCTTCCACTACTTCAATCGTTGGGCCGGGGCTTTGGCCGTTGTAGCCCCACAAGGTGGCCTTCATGCCCGGCGCAATCTCGCGCACCACGGGTTCGGCGACCAAATGGAATTCTTTGACGTTGTTGTTCATACGCCAGGGCAGCGTCCAGCCGTTCAAGGTGACCACCGGGTTGTAGGGCCTGCCGCTTGGCGGAACCAGGGGCGGGGCGGTGTCGGGTTTCGTCATCATTACCGGTTCCGGCAAGGCCGCCATGGCGACTTTGCTGACGCTGGCCAGGGTGATGGCCGTTGCTGCGGCGCCGCCAAAAAAGTTTCTTCGATCCATTGTTTGTCCTTGTGTTTCTTCTTCAGTGGGCTGCGGCAGCGTCGCCGCCCGTGCCTTTGGCACTGGCCCTCATCGAGGCCAGGCCGCCCGGCGATGTGCCGGTAAGGGTGGTCTGCAAATCAGCCTCGGCCAGCCAGAAGTCGCGTTGGGCTTCGATGGCGCTGTTGATGCTCATCACGTGGGAGCGCGTGTCGGCCAGCACATCCCAGACACTGGCCAACATGCCGTTGTAACGCAGCACCAGTTCGTCGTTGATGAACTTGCGCAGGGGCACGATCTCGTCGCGGTAGTGGGTGGCCAAGTCATAGGCGGTTCGATAACCGTGGTAGGCCTCGCGCGCTTCCGAGCGCGCTTTGACAGCGACTTCCCGCACGCGGGCGGCGGACTGCAAATACACCCCTTTGGCGCGGGCGTTTCTGGCGCCGCCCCAGTCGAACAAAGGCAGCGGCAATTCAAGCTCCACACCGCGACGCGCCTCTTGAGTCTGCCCAGCGTTGTCAAACGTTGTGGCGCTGGTGAACCCCAGGCTCATGCCATCGAAATACCCCATAACGGTCTTGAGGCCCATTTGATCCGCCACATAAACCGATTCGGTGACGGCAGAACGCACATCCAGGCGGGCGCGCAGAGCTTGGGCTTCGACATCGGCCATTTCAGTCACGGTTTTTGGCAGATCGGGCAATCGTTCTGCCAAGGTGAATTTGACTTGCATCCCCCACAGGCCCATGAGGCGAATCAGCTTTTCGCGTTCGCTGAAGTTGGTCTGCTCGGCGCGGGCGAGCTGAGCCGTGGCATCGGCCAAAAAGACTTGCTCACGCGCTTGTTGCAAGCGGCTCCAGTTGCCCACCCGCGCCATGCGCCGGGCCAGCTCGGCGCTGGCTTCAGCGGCTTCCTTGACATCGCGCATGTAAATGGCGGTTTGTTGTGCCGCCACGGCCGTGATCCAGGCTTTGCGGGTGCTGGATGCCAACGTCACCACGTCCTGCGCCGCCATGAGTTTGGCTATTTCGTGTTGCTGGCCCTGCCACTTGGCCTTCCACGGCAGCGTGAGCAAGCCGATCACGTCAAAACGCAGAATGCGTTCGATTTCCACCGTGTCCCCCGCCGTGAAGCGGCCTATGGAAAAGTGCGGATTGGGCGGGCGGCCCATTTGCACGCGGTCGGCATCGCTGATGCCAAGAGTGGCAAGCGACGATTGCAGGCCATGGTTGTTCAGCACGGCAATGCGCACTGCGGCTTCGGCGGTGATTGGGTTCTTCAACAGATCAGCCACCATGGCGCCGCTGGTTTGGGCGTCCTGATGAAGTGTCACGCTGGCGCCGGCAGTTTTCCCCTGAGTCAACTGCTGTATTTCGGCCAGGTCGGCGTCGGGTGACAAGGTGGCGCAGCCAGTTAGGGCAGCCAACGCGAAAACGCCAACAATCAACTTCAAACCAGAGTATTTGCAAGTGGTCATGTCGTTCCTTAATGCTTGTGCATTTCTGCGGCGGGGCGCGCAGGTGTGGTGGGCGTAGTGGGCTGGTTGCCGGGCGCGGCGGAATCGGCGGGCTTGACGGGTTTTGCTTGGGGGTTCGACTCTTCCCACTTCAAAATATCCACATGTCCGCGCCGAAACTGGCCTACGTCGGCGTTGGCCTTTTTCCAGTCGATGGATTGTGTTTCGACACCCTTGGGAGCGTCTGCAAAAACCGACTGGTACACCACGGGAGGTACGGGCGCGTTGGGGTCGTTGGCAGCAGTTGGTGATGGTTGCGCCAATGCGCTGCTGCCAGAAATGGCCACAACCCAAATCAAGGCGCAATTCGGCCAAAGTATCTTTTTCATAGGAATCTCCTGAACTATCTGCGGCTGGCTGTGCGGCCATGCAGAAAAACCACGAACCGGTGCCTGAAATCGACCCCAACGGGCAAATTTCGGACGAACCTAGGCTGGGACTGTCAGGAGATGGGTGGCTTCTGGCTCAGTGCGGGCTCTGCACTGGTGAAGCGGGGGGTGTCAAACGGGGGTGCCTGCGCGAAAGGCGGCTGCGCGACCAGATTTGGCGTTGAAACGGTGATGGTCACACTGTGGCAAATCTGGCAAGTCACGCAGGTGTTGCAGTGGGATTGGGGTGACTGTTTTGCCTTTGCACCAGATGCATTGGCGCTGTGGCCGGGGCAATCGGCTTCGGCCTTCTGCACTTCCTGGCTCGCCCCAGGGATCTCGTTAACCGCCGCAGACTGCGAAAATCCAATTGGCGTCAGCATCTGTACCGCCATGATGTCCCCCGCCCACGTGCGCAGGGGCAACAGTGCAATCATCAGTATCAGGATCAGGCGGTGCATGGTGGAGAATGGACAGTATAAATCCACCAAAGTTCCCTCCACACCTCTTTCGCCATCTCGCCCCGCGAGCCAAAGCGCCCGTGCGCCAAAACGCTTTCAGCCGATGATCTGCAAGTCAGGCCGGTTTTGCGATGTTTTAGGCGACGTCGCCGAGGCCGACGAGGGCGTTGTCCCAAACTGGATTTCACCCGAGAGCTGCCCGCCTTCTTCCACCACGATTTTGCCGTAACGTATCTTGCCCGTGACGCGCCCGGTTGAATAGATCACAAGTTTCTGGCGCACGGTAAGGTTGCCATCAAATGTGCCGTGAATTTCCGCGATGTCGATGTCGGCAGAACCCTTGAAGGCGCCCTGCTCGGCGATTTGCATCAAGCGGGAATCCATTGTGGCTTCCACAGTGCCTTCGACCACCAGGGTGTCGCAATCGGTGATCTCCACACCTTTGAGTTTGATGTTGGGGCCGACCGTGAGTTTGCTGGCGCTTTCCTTTGGTGGCGCCGCGGGTGCGCCTGAGGCGGCAGTGGTGCTGGCGTTTAGCCCACCCGATGGGTTGCTTGCAGAGGCCTGCGGGCTGGCGTAAGAGGCGCCTGAGCTGCCGTAACCGGGTGTTGTCCCCGGGGTTGTCGGGGCGCGGTTGAGCGCTGGTTCGCTGTCGCGTTTATTGAAAAATGGAGATTGAATGGCCAAAGCGGTTCCTTTTGAAGTAGGAGACCATGCTACGGCGGGACTCTGTCACAAATGCCAGGCAAGACGCAAGTTGTGTAACCAGAACATTCATGCCATTTCCAAATCAATGCCCCAGAATTTTCGACAAAAAGTCTTTGCTGCGTTCGCTTTGGGGGTTGTTGAAAAAGTCGTGCGGGTTGTTCTGCTCGACGATCTGGCCCTGGTCCATAAAGATGACGCGATCCGCCACCGCTTTGGCAAAACCCATCTCGTGGGTGACGCAAATCATGGTGATGCCCTGGCTGGCCATCTCGACCATCACGTCCAGCACTTCCTTGATCATTTCAGGATCAAGCGCCGAAGTGGGCTCGTCAAACAGCATGATCTTTGGCGTGAGGCACAAGGCGCGCGCGATAGCCACACGCTGCTGCTGGCCGCCTGAGAGCTGCAGTGGGTACTTCTGTGCCTGCTCGGCGATGCGCACGCGCTTCAATTGCGCCATGGCCTTTTCTTCGGCTTCCTTTTTCGGCATTTCCCCCACCCACATGGGCGACAACGTGAGGTTTTCAAGCACCGTCAAATGAGGAAACAGGTTGAACTGCTGGAACACCATGCCGACTTTCTTGCGCACGTCGTCGATCACTTTCACGTCATCCGTCAGTTCCGCGCCATCGACCGTCAAGTGGCCCTGCTGGTGTTCTTCAAGGCGGTTGATGCAGCGGATGAGCGTGGATTTGCCCGAGCCAGAAGGCCCGCAGACGACGATGCGCTCGCCGGGGGTGACGTTCAGGTCAATGTCCCGCAACACATGGAAGTTGTTGCCGTACCACTTGTTGACCTTGTCGAATTTGATGATGGGTTCGGTCATCTTGCTTTGCCTTTGTTGACTTGGCTCTCCACCCACATGCTGTAGCGGGACATGGAGAAACAGAACGCGAAATAAATCAGCGAGATGAAGAGGTAACCTTCAATCTTGAAGGGCCGCCAGTTGGCGTCGGAGTTAAGCGCCAACGACAACGCACCCGTCAATTCATACAGACTGACGATGGTGACCAACGAGGTGTCCTTGAACAGGCCGATGAAATTGTTCATGATGGCGGGCACCACCATGGCCAGCGCCTGCGGCAAAACGATTTTGCGTTGCGTTTGCCAGTAAGACAGGCCCAAGGTCGCAGCCGCTTCGATTTGCCCCTTGGGGATGGCTTGCAAACCGCCACGTATCACCTCGGCCATGTAAGCTGCCGCAAAAAGCGTCATGCCTGCCAGCACGCGAACCAGAACGTCGATGCTGAAACCTTCCGGCATAAACAGCGGAAACATGAAGGAGGCCATGAACAGCACCGAGATCAGCGGCACACCCCGGATCAGCTCGACATAAATGGTGCAAAAAGTGCGGATGGCGGGCAGGTTGGAGCGCCGCCCCAGCGCCACCACCATGGCGATGGGAAACGCGATGGTGATCGACAAAGAAGCCAGCAAAATCGTCAGCGGCAAGCCACCCCAGCGGTCTGTTTCAACCTTGGCCAAACCAAACACATTGCCGTACATCAACGTGAAAAACGCCGCCAGAACCGCCGCCCACAGAAGCGGCAACCAGGCTTTCCAGAACGTCCGCACGCAACTGACCACCAGCAAAGCCAGCAACAGCAGGGTGGCCAACAGCGGGCGCCATTGGTCTTCAAACGGATAACGGCCAAACAATATGAAGCGGTATTTCTCAGTGACGACGCCCCAGCAAGCGCCAACCCCTGGCAAGCGGCACGCTTCATAATCCGCCCGCCACGAGGCTCGCCAAAAAGCCCAACTGAGCAATTGGGGAATAAAAAACAGCAACAGCCCGCCGACTACCAGGGTCATCAGGCTGGTGACCCAGTCGCTGAACAAATTGACGCGAATCCAGCCGACGACGCCGGCGGTTTGCACTGGCGCCGGGCGCGCGGCAACGGTTTGGAAGACTTGGGCAGTGGTGGACATGACGGCGGCCTAGCGCTCCTTGATCGCCGAACGGGCGTTGTACCAGTTCATCAAAAGGGAGGTTGCCAACGAGGTCGTCAGGTACACCAACATCACGATGGCAATGCATTCAACCGCGCGGCCAGTTTGGTTCAGCGCCGTATTTGCGATGGAGACGACGTCGGGGTAACCAATCGCCACCGCCAGGGAAGAGTTTTTGGTCAAATTCAAAAACTGGTTGGTCATGGGCGGAATGATCACGCGCAACGCCTGCGGCAACATCACCAACTGCATGGTTTGCCCTTGCGCCAGACCCAAGGCGGCGGACGCTTCGGCTTGGCCGCGCGACACTGACTGGATGCCGGATCGCACCACTTCGGCCACGAACGCTGCTGTGTAGACCGTCAGCCCGATGAGCACGGACAGAAACTCAGGCGTCAAAGCGCCGCCTTGCTCAATGGAAAAATCGCCCTTGACCGGCGAATCGAACTCAAACGGCGCGCCGCCAGCCAGCCAGCCGAACAGGCCCGAGAGCGCGACGATCCAAACCGGCACCCAGAACATGCTGCGTATGCGACCCGTGGCTTCAAATTGCCTGAACGCCCAGCGCCGGTACCCCCAGGCCAAAGCCACCCCTGCCACCAGCCCCAGCACGCCCCAAAGATGGCCCTGCGCCCACAGCGGCACCGGAAAACTCAGGCCCCCTTTGCTCAAAAACAGCGGCCCCAACGTCCAAGCCTCCTGAGCGGCGGGCAGGGCTTCGGTGAAGAGCAAATACCACATGAGCAATTGCAGCAACACCGGCACGTTGCGAAAGAATTCCACGTAGGCATAACACAGGCCACGCACCAAAGCATTGCGCGAAAAACGCCCAACACCCAACAAAGTCCCCAAAATGGTGGTCAGGATGATGCCGAGAATCGCCACCCGAAGTGTGTTGGACAGGCCAATGAGAAAGGCCTGCCAGTAGGGTTGGCCAGAGTCAAACGGCACCAGGCTTTCGCCGATGTCAAAACCGGCCGGGCCGAAAAGAAAATCAAAGCCGCTCTGGATGCCCCGCGCCTTCATATTGAAGAGCGTGTTGCTGGCCAAGAACCAGACCGCCGCCGCGACAACACCTATCGCGATGAATTGGTAGAGCCAGCCTCGTGCCGCCTGGCCGCGCCAGGAGAAAGGCTTCTTCGGGGGTTTTGTGTCAGGCATCGTGAATCAACTTCCTGGACAAAAGAGACCCGCCAGCACTTGGGTGAAGCGCTGGCGGGTCTTGTTGTGAAGCCAGAATGAACAGTAGAAATGTTCAGCGGATGGGGTAGGCGTACATCAAGCCGCCCTTGTTCCATAGGCTGTTGACGCCGCGCGGCAGGTTCAACGGCGTGTTCGGGCCGACATTGCGCTCATAACTCTCGCCGTAGTTTCCTACGGCTTTGATGACGCGGGCCATCCACTCTTTGTCCAGGCCCAGCAGTTTGCCGGTGTCTTCGTTGCCGCCGCCCAGCAGGCGCTGCACCACGGGGTCTGCGCTGCTGGCTTTCAAAGCATCGACATTGGCCTGGGTCACGCCATACTCTTCGGCTTCCATGGTGCCGTAGATCACCCATTTGACGATGGAGAACCATTCGTCATCGCCACGGCGCACCATGGGGCCCAAGGGCTCCTTGGAGATCAAATCGGGCAGGATCACGTGCTCTTTGGGGTCTTTGGCTTCTTTGCTGCGCACAGAGGACAGGCCCGAGGCGTCTGTGGTGTAAGCGATGCAGCGGCCGGAAAAATAGGCGCTGGTGGCGGCTTCCACCTTCTCGAACACCACGGGTTTGATGTTCAGATTGTTGGCTTTGGAGTAATCGGTGAGGTTTTTCTCGGTGGTGGTGCCAGATTGCACACACACGGTTTGCCCTTTGAGCTGCTTGGCGCTCTTCAATTTGGATTTGACCGGCACCATGAAGCCCTGGCCGTCATAGTAGTTGGCAACGGTCATCGTCAGGCCCAATGAGGCGTCGCGGGTCAAGGTGAAGGTGGTGTTGCGTGCCAGCACGTCAACTTCGCCAGACTGCAACGCGGTAAAACGCTGCTGGGCCGTGAGCGGCACATATTTGACTTTTTCAGGGTCATTCAGGGTGGCGGCAGCCAGGGCCTTGCAGACGTCAATGTCGAGGCCCGACCATTTGCCAGAAGAATCAGCTGCGGCGAAGCCGGCCAAGCCGGTGTTGACGCCGCAGACCACTTGGCCACGGGCCTTGATGGCGTCCAGGGTCTTGCCGGCATGCGCAGGCAGAGCGACCAGGGCACTCAGTGCAGCGACCGCGAGGGTCGCCAATTTGATGTTTTTCATCGTCATAAATCTCTCCAGTAAAAATCCACTTAAAAAAAGAACCCGGTCATCAACAGACTTGGCTTAGCAGCGCATGATAGCTTCGCACGAATCATGCCACCTACCGGGTTTGCACGGTACCCGTTCAGGCACCTGCTTGGGGCAAAAGGAAAACCCTGATTGCCCCTGCATCACTGCAGCGCTTGCCGCCCAGGCCTTGTTTCGCGCTAGCATTGCCAGCCCGGTTGCCAAGTTCCCTGCCACTTTCTGAACTGACCCTTCTAACCATCCTCCATGCGCCCGCACTATAAATTCTGGCCCAAACGCCTGCCCCACAGCATCACGACCCCACCGGTCTCCTTGTGGGACAACCTGGAAACCAGCGCCCGCCGCTACCCAGACAAGGCAGCGCTCGTATTTTTTGACACCCTCACCACCTATGCTGAATTGCTACACAAAGCAGAGCGGTTGGCGGCCTGTTTGCGAGACTTGGGGGTCGAAAAAGGCGACAGGGTTGCGCTGTGCATGCAAAACTGCCCGCAACTGGTGATTGCCCATTGGGCCATTCTGCGGGCCAACGCCGTGGTGGTGCCGGTGAACCCGATGAACCGGGCCGAGGAGCTGAAGCACTACATCACCGACCCGGATGTCAAGGTCGCCATCATCACGGCGGACTTGGCCTCGGAGCTGGCGGCTGCAAGCGACGCCTTGCCTGCGCCTGACCGCCTGCACCATCTGATCGTCACCCAATTTGCCGACGCCTTTGACTTGGCCTCGCCCGCCGCGCAGGGCATGCCGACGGCCTGGGTTGACTGGCTTGGCCGCCAACACGCACTGCCGAAAGTCCAGGGCGCGCAAGTTCACACGTGGACTCAGGCGCTGGCCACAAGCACGCCAACGCCGCCGCTTCTGGTCGGCCCCGATGATTTGGCGGTATTGCCCTACACCAGCGGCACCACCGGCCTGCCCAAGGGGTGCATGCACACCCACCGCACCATCATGCACAACACTGTGGCCGGCGGCATGTGGACCAACAGCTCGCCGGAAAACGTCACCCTGGTGGTGGTGCCGATGTTCCACATCACAGGCATGGTGCCAGTGATGCACAGCAGCATTCGCGTGGGGGTCACGATGGTGCTGATGCCGCGTTGGGACCGAGAACGTGCCGGGCGCTTGATTTCCCAATGGAAAGTGACCACCTGGGGCAACATCCCCACCATGGTGATCGACCTGTTGAGCAGCCCGAATTTCGACAAATTCGACCTGACCAGCCTGGCCTACATCGGCGGCGGCGGCGCCGCCATGCCGCAGGCGGTGGCGCAGCGTTTGCTGGATCTATACGGCCTGCGTTACGTGGAAGGGTATGGCCTCACAGAAACTGCCGCGCCCTCGCACAGCAACCCGCCGGACAACCCCAAGCAGCAGTGCCTCGGCATTCCCTATATGGGTGTCGATGCGCGCGTGATCGACCCCTCGACGCTGCAGGAAGTGCCCATGGGCGAGCAGGGTGAAATCATCATGCACGGCCCGTCGGTCTTCAAAGGGTATTGGAAGAACCCCGAGGCA
>JANOYE010000084.1:0-5851 GCA_031428695.1 Rhodoferax sp.
TGACAGCAGGCAAAGCGCCTTCGACGCGCGCCGTCGCGCAGCCCGCAATCCACGGCGTGGCGGCGCTGGCCACAGAGAGTGTGACGAAAATTCTGCGATGGATGGCCATGCCACGGCCTGCGCTCTGGTTGACAGCCGTGCCGCCTGACCGTGGCGGCTCAAGATGCCGCTGGCATTCAGGCGGTTTCATGGCGTAACCCGGCTGGTGTGTTGCGGTCCGCCGGCAGCGCCTTCTGTCGCCGCAGCAGCAGATAGACTGCCGGAATCACAAACATCGACAGCAAGGGCGCGGTGATCATGCCGCCCACCATCGGCGCAGCGATGCGTTGCATCACCTCGGAGCCGGTGCCCGTGCCCCACATGATCGGGAACAGGCCCGCCAGGATGACGGCCACCGTCATGGCCTTGGGCCGCACCCGCAACACGGCGCCTTCACGGATGGCGTCCACCAGGTCGGCGGCGCTGGTTTTGCCTTCTGCAACACGTTTGTCCCATGCCTGACGCAGGTACAGCAGCATGATCACTCCAAACTCCGCCGATACGCCCGCCAGCGCGATGAAGCCTACCGCCGCGGCCACCGACAGGTTGTAGGCCAGCAGGTACAGCAGCCAGATGCCGCCAATCAGCGCAAAGGGCAGCGTCGCCAGAATTAGAAATGCTTCATCAAAACGCCGAAACGTCAGGTAGAGCAGCACAAAAATGATCAACAAAGTGAAGGGCACCACCACCTTGAGTTTGGCCGTGGCACGTTCCAGAAACTCGAACTGGCCGGACCATGAGATCGAATAACCTGGCGGCAGCTTGACTTGATCTGTGACGGCTTTTTGCATGTCCTGAACGGCCGAGCGCAGGTCGCGCCCGCGAATGTCCACATAGACCCAGCCCGACAGGCGCGCGTTTTCGCTGCGCAGCATTGGCGGGCCGTCTGTGATGCGGATGTCGGCTACATCGGACAGCACCAGGCGCGCGCCGTTTTCCGCCACGATGGGCAGCTTGCGCAATTTTTCCAGCGAGTCCCGGAATTCACGCGGGTAACGCATGTTGATGGGGAAGCGTTGCAAGCCCTCGACCGTCTCGCCAATGTTGTCGCCGCCCACGGCGGAGGTGATGACGGATTGCACGTCGGCGATGTTCATGCCAAAACGTGCGGCGTCGTCGCGCCGGATGTTCACATCGACATAACGACCGCCAGTGAGCCGTTCCGCCAGGGCGCTGCTGACACCGGGCACGTCTTTGAGCGCCTTTTCAATTTCGCTCGTCAGGAGGTCAATCGTGGCCAAGTCAGCGCCAGCCACTTTGACGCCAACCGGGCTTTTGATGCCGGTGGCCAGCATGTCGATGCGGTTGCGGATGGGCGGCACCCAGATGTTGGTCAGGCCGGGCACTTTGACGATGCGGTCGAGCTCGTCCACCAGTTTGTCCTGCGTCATGCCGGGCCGCCACTGGTCTTTGGGTTTGAACTGGATGGTGGTCTCGAACATCTCCATGGGAGCCGGGTCGGTGGCGGTTTCAGCCCGCCCGGCTTTGCCATAAACGCTAAGCACTTCGGGCACGGTTTTGATCAGCCTGTCCGTCTGCTGCAACAGTTCGCTGGCCTTGCCTGCCGACAGGCCGGGCAAGGCAGAAGGCATGTACAAAATGTCGCCTTCATCCAGGCGCGGCATGAACTCACCGCCAATGTGCTGCAACGGCCACAGGCTCAGTCCCAGCGACAACGCGGCGACTGCCAACGTGAGCTTGGGCCACTCCAACACCACGTTCAGCAGCGGGCGGTAAACAGCAATCAGAAAGCGGTTCAGCGGGTTGGCTTTCTCGACAGGGATGCGACCTCGGATCAAATAACCCATCAATACGGGAATCAGTGTCACCGACAGCCCAGCCGCCGCGGCCATGGCATAGGTTTTGGTGAAGGCCAGTGGCGAGAACAGGCGCCCTTCCTGAGCCTCCAGCGTGAAGACCGGGATGAAAGACAGCGTGATGATCAGAAGCGAGAAGAACAGCGCAGGGCCGACCTCCGCAGCAGAATCTCCAATGACTTTCCAGCGCGCTTCTCCTTCAAGTTTTTCATCCGGGTGCGCGTGACTCCAATGCTCCAGATGTTTATGGGCGTTTTCAATCATCACCACCGCAGCGTCCACCATCGCGCCGATGGAAATGGCGATGCCACCCAGCGACATGATGTTGGCGTTGACGCCTTGGTAACGCATCACAATAAAAGCTGCCAGGATGCCCAACGGCAGAGAAATGATGGCGACAAAAGCCGAGCGCAGGTGAAAAAGGAAGATGAAGCAGACCACTGCCACGACGGCAAACTCTTCCAGCAACTTGTAGCCCAGGTTCTCCACGGCCCGTTCAATCAAGCCGGAACGGTCATAAACAGGCACGATTTCCACGCCTTTTGGCAAACTCGATTCCAGGGTTCTGAGCTTGGTTTTGACAGCTGCAATGGTTTCCAGCGCGTTCTTGCCGGAGCGCATCACGATCACGCCGCCAGTGGCTTCGCCCTCGCCATCCAGCTCGCCAATGCCCCGCCGCATTTCGGGCCCGACCTGGATGCGTGCCACGTCGCCCAAGCGCACGGACACCCCCGTTTTGGTCGTCATCAGCGGCACCTTGCGGAAGTCGTCGAGAGATTGCAGGTAACCATTGGAGCGCACCATGTATTCGGCCTCGCCCAGTTCCAGCACCGAACCGCCGGCTTCCTGGTTGCCCTTCTGGATGGCTTCGACCACCTTCGTATGCGGGATGCCGTAGGCCGCCAATTTGTCGGGCTGCAGCACGATTTGGTACTGCCGCACCATGCCGCCCACACTGGCCACCTCGGCCACATTGGGAACGGTTTTGAGCTCGTACTTGAGGAACCAGTCTTGCAGCGCCCGCAGTTGTCCGGCATCCATCTGGCCGCTACGGTCAACCAGCGAATACTGGTAAATCCAGCCCACACCGGTGGCATCCGGGCCCAATGTCGCTTTCGCCCCCGGCGGCAGGCGCGACTGGACTTGGTTCAGGTATTCGAGCACGCGTGACCGTGCCCAATACAAGTCCGTACCATCTTCAAACAGCACGTAGACGAACGAATCACCAAAGAATGAATACCCCCGCACGGTCTTGGCCCCCGGCACCGACAACATGGTCGTGGTCAGTGGGTAGGTGATCTGGTTTTCCACGATGCGCGGTGCCTGTCCGGGGTAGCTGGTGCGGATGATGACCTGCACGTCGGACAGGTCGGGCAGGGCGTCCAAGGGTGTTTTGAGCGCACTGAAGACGCCCCAGGCGCTGACGATCAGCGTCGCCAGCAGCACCAGGAAGCGGTTGACGATGGACCAGCGGATGAGTTGGGCGATCATGGTGCGGGCTCCTCGCTTTGCCCCGCGCCTTCGCCGGCTGGCAACGAGGCGATCGAACCAATTCCAAGGTAGCCGCTGCCCAGGAAATATTCCTCGACAATTTCAAAATTGGGCACGTAGGCAAAAAGATGGCTCCAAGGAGCGCCCATGCCTTCAAATGTGCTCAGGTAGCCGCAAGCCCGATGCCTGAACCAGGGGTTGAAGATGGCTTTCCACCCAGTGGCAGACTTGTATCCGGCTATCACCACTGTTGCGCCAGGCCGCAACGCGGCAAATACCGTTTGCAATGCTTTCGGGTTGCGCAGCACATCGTGCGTGTAGCAGAAAAGCGCAGCGTCGGCGACGCATTCGATGGAAGTTTCCTCAACCGGTGCGACGACATGACAAACATTGCCAAGGCCAAGCCGCCTGGTTCGTTCGAGTGATATTGCAGCCATTTCAGGACTCTGCTCCAGGGCAAGCACGGTGCCGCCTGGACCGACCGCTTGGGACAACATTGGCAATGACAGCCCTGTTCCGGACGCTACATCCAGCGCAACTTGACCAGGCAGCAATCCGAGCAGAGAGATCGCCTTTTTTCGCACAGGATCGATCAAATTGCAGGTGGCATCGTATTTCACCGCAAGCTGGCGATAGCTTGCCAGCGCCAGCGACCTGTCAGGGTGATCGCCGATTTCGAATAGATGGCTCATGGCCGGGTGCCTTTTGACTTCGCTACGGCAGGTTGTGGGGGCGATGCCACCGGCGACACACGCGTTAGTTGGGGCAGGCCATCCGCATCCATGTAAAACTCAAAGCTCACCCTGTTCCCAACCTCCAGATTGCGCGGCAAGTTTTTGGGCGCCGGTACCTTGAAGTCCATGACCATCGCCCCCCATTTGAGTGACGGAATCGGCCCATGATCGAGTGTGATGCTGTCCTTTTCGATGGCTTTAATCTTGGCTTCGCCTTCATGCCGGGGCGCGGTGTTGGCGACGGTTGGCTTGGGCGCCTCGTTGAGGCGGGCCTCCACACCCTTCAAGCTGGCTTCCGAATCGATCAGGAACTGTGACGACACCACCACGCGCTGCCCGGCCAGCAGGCCGCGCTTGATCTCGGTTTGGCCGTTGCTCTCGATACCGGTTTCCACTTCAATGGGCCGGAACTTGCCCTGGTCCTCGGCCAGCATCACCACCACGCGTTTGCCGGTCTGAATCACTGCCTCGGTAGGGATGAGCAACGCCTTGCGCCCAAGCATGTCCATGAATTGCATGTTCACAAACATGCCAGGCAACAGCAAATTGCCGGGGTTTGCCAGCTCCACGCGGGCCTTGAGTGTGCGGGTGGCCGCATTCACATCGGGCAATATGGCCTGGACCGTGCCGCGCAAGACCGTGCCGGGTGCGGCAGCGCTGCTTCCCCGCACTTTGGTGCCCGGGCGAATCAGGGCGGCCTGACTCTCCGGTACTTCGGCGTTGGCCCAGACGGTGGAGAGCCCATTGATGCGAAACAGTGTGGCGCCGGCCATCACCGTCATGCCCTCACGCACCATGAGTTCGGTGACCACGCCGCCAATGGGCGCCACCAGTGTGATGCGTGGTTGCGTCTGGCCACTGCTTTCCACCAGCGCCACATGCGCCTCGCCCATCCCGGCCTGGCGCATGCGCTGGCGGGCGCCGTCAACCAATGCCGCCAGGTCCGCGCCCTGCATGCGGCGCACCGAGAGGAATTCCTCCTGCGCAGCAACCCAGTCGGGCACGTGCAACTCGGCAAGCAGCTGCCCCCTGGCGACCCGGTCGAGTGAGGCGCGCACATGCAGACGCTCGACAAAACCGGTGGTGCGTACCTGCACGATGGCTTGGTCGCGCTCGTTGAACGCGATGTTGCCCACTGCGGACACCATTGGCGACAGGACGCCTTCGCTGACAGTTGCGGTGCGCACCCCCAGGTTCTGCTGGATGCGCGGGCTCACGGTCACTTTGCTGCCGTCGTTGTCGCTATCCCCGTAGACGGGCACCAGCATCATGTCCATGAAGGGCGACTTGGCCGGCTTGTCAAATTTGTTGCCTGGCACCATAGGGTCGTGGTAATAAATGACTTTTTTGCCCGTCACCGGATCAACCTCGCCTGCCTTGATGCCTGAGGCGATGTGCCTGCGGGTGGCTTCTTCCCCCTGGGCGATGGTCTGCGGCAAAGCTGCCAGCGCGCCTTGAGCCGCTGCCGCGGCGCTCGCCGAGGGTGCGGGCGACATCGCCGTTCCCATCGTCATGCCTTCGTTCATGCCAAGGCGATACAGCCCGTATCCGCCAGCGCCTAAGGCACCGGCGACGGCCAGTCCGACAAGCGCTGATTTAACTTTTTTGTTCATTCTCAGTTCTCCAAGGAGGAAGCCGGTGTTTTCACGGCAGTGGTGTCATGCCCGCCAGCGATCAAATAGTTCAATTGAGCCCACAGCGCCGCGGTTTCCATCTCCAGGCGCAGGCGCTCCAGATGGGTGTCGATTTCCATACGCCTGGCCTCCAGCA
>JANOYE010000085.1:0-10266 GCA_031428695.1 Rhodoferax sp.
GAGCACGAAAAAATCGTTGACACGGTGATGGACAACAACGCGATTGAAAAAGAGCGCGGAATCACGATTTTGGCCAAAAACTGCGCCGTGACCTGGAAAGACACCCACATCAACATCGTCGACACCCCCGGCCACGCCGACTTTGGCGGCGAAGTCGAACGCGCCTTGAGCATGGTCGATGGCGTGGTGCTGTTGATCGACGCGCAAGAAGGCCCCATGCCCCAAACGCGTTTCGTCACCAAAAAAGCGCTGGCATTGGGTTTGAAGCCCATCCTCGTGGTGAACAAGGTAGACAAGCCCGGTTCACGCCCCGACTGGGTGGTGAACGCGGCGTTTGACCTCTTCGACAAACTCGGCGCCACCGATGAGCAACTCGATTTCCCGGTGGTTTACGCCTCGGGCATCAATGGCTGGTCTTCCATGGTTGAAGGCGGGCAGGGCGAGCAGTGGGGCCCCGACATGTCGGCCCTGTTCAATACGATTCTTGACCACGTGCCACACCAGCAGGGCGACCCGGCTGCGCCGCTGCAACTGCAAATTTCGGCACTTGATTTCTCCACTTTCGTTGGCCGCATCGGCGTTGGGCGCATCAGCCAGGGCACCGTGCGGCCAATGATGGACGTGGTGGTCATGGAAGGCCCGGACGGCAAAGCCGTCAAAGGCCGCATCAACCAGGTGCTGACCTTCCAGGGCCTGGAGCGGGTGCAAACCACCGACGCCGGCCCCGGAGAAATCGTGCTGATCAACGGCCTGACCGACATCGGCATTGGCGTCACCATCACCGACCCCATCACGCCGATGCCGCTGCCCATGCTCAAGGTGGACGAGCCGACGCTGACGATGAACTTTTGCGTTAACACCAGCCCGCTGGCGGGCCGCGAAGGCAAATACGTCACCAGCCGCCAGATTTGGGACCGTCTGCAGAAAGAGCTGCAACACAACGTGGCCTTGCGCGTCAGCGAAACCGGCGAAGAAGGCATCTTTGAAGTCATGGGTCGAGGCGAATTGCACTTGACCATCCTCTTGGAAAACATGCGCCGTGAGGGTTACGAACTGGCCGTCAGCAAACCGCGTGTTGTCTTCAAAATGGTCAACGGCGAAAAACACGAGCCCATCGAGATGGTCACCGTGGACATCGAAGAGCATCACCAGGGCGGCGTGATGCAGGCCCTGGGCGAGCGCAGGGGCGACCTGGCCAACATGGAGCCCGATGGCCGTGGGCGCGTGCGGCTGGAATACCGCATTCCGGCGCGCGGCCTGATCGGTTTCACCAATGAGTTTTTGAACCTCACGCGCGGCACCGGCCTGATCTCCAACATTTTTGACAGCTACGAGCCGCACAAAGGCGAGATTGGCGGGCGTAAAAACGGCGTGTTGATTTCTATGGATGCGGGCGAAATTTTCACCTACGCTTTGGGCAAACTCGACGACCGCGGTCGTATGTTCGTGCGCGCCAACGACCCGGTGTACGAAGGCATGATCGTCGGCATCCACAGCCGCGAGAACGACCTGGTCGTCAACGCCACGCGCACCAAGCAGCTGACCAACTTCCGCGTCAGCGGCAAGGAAGACGCGATCAAGATCACGCCGCCGATTGAATGCACACTCGAATACGGCGTGGAGTTCATTGAAGACGACGAGCTGGTCGAGATCACGCCCAAATCGATCCGTCTGCGCAAGCGGCACCTCTCTGAGAGTGATCGCAAAAAGGCGGGCCGCGGACTGGCGTAGCGCTTGCCCCCACGGTCGCCCACTGCGTGTGGCTCCCTGCCCCCCGCAGGGGGCCGCATTTTTCCTTGGGGCGGCCCGGCGGAAAAACATTCTGCACACTTACAAGACAAACGTTCATGATGTCCCATAACCGCGCGGTTCTGGTGATGTTGCTGGTGGCCTTTTTATGGTCAACCGCAGGGGTGGCCACGCGCCACTTGGAAGCCGCTAGAAGTTTCGAGGTGACCTTCTGGCGCAGCTTCTTCACGCTGTTGTCGCTCTTGGTCATCTTGCCCATCTTCAAGGGGCGCGAAATCTTCACAAATTTGCGCCAAGCAGACCGCCTGTTTTGGATTTCCGGCCTGTGCTGGTGCGCCATGTTCACGTTCTACATGTTGGCGCTGACGCTCACCAGCGTCGCCAACGTCTTGGTCACGCTGGCCATTGGGCCGCTGGTCACCGCGCTGTTCGCCCGCATCTTCATCGGCCACAAAGTGCCGCTGCGCACTTGGGTGGCGATTGTGGTGGCGGGCATCGGCATTGCCTGGATGTTCGGCTCGCAACTCACCGGCGTCCAATTGCTCGGCACCCTGGTTGCCCTGGCGGTGCCGCTGGCGGGCGCGGCCAACTGGACGCTGACGCAGCACGCCCACGCGAAAGGGCACGATGTTGATCTGGTCACTGCCGTATTGGTCGGGGCGTTTTTCTCATGCCTGATCACACTTCCCCTGGCCTGGCCACTGCAGGCTACGGCGCACGATGTGGGTCTGCTGGCAGGCTTGGGGCTCTTTCAACTGGCGATTCCCTGTGTGTTGTCGGTCGTGTGCGCCCAGGTTCTCAAAGCGCCAGAAATGTCGCTCTTGGCCCTTCTGGAGGTGCCTTTGGGCATCCTGCTGGCGTGGGTGGGTGCCAACGAAGCGCCCAACCCGGCGGTGTTAACGGGCGGCGCGCTGGTAATTGGCGCGCTGGCTGCCAATGAATGGATTGGTTGGAGGCAACGGCAATGACTATGAATCAAAACGTCTTTAGTGAAACTGTGCAAACTGGCTGTGACCACATCATGGCGGAGGTTCAGGGCCAGGTCGGCTTCATAAGCTTGAATCGCCCCTCAGCGCTGAATGCGCTCTCCTTGCCCATGATCCGCGCCATCACACGCTGCCTGATGGCCTGGCGCGATGATGGGGCGATTCAGGCTGTGGCGATGCGCGGTGTGAGCAAAGACGTTGCTAACCCGAACGGCAGCAAGCCCTTTGGCGCGTTCTGCGCGGGCGGTGACATCCGCTTTTTTCACCAAGCGGTGCTTGCGGGCAATCCCGAGCTGGAAGATTTTTTCACCGAGGAATACACGCTCAACCACTTGATCCACACCTACCCCAAACCCACAGTGGCGTTTCTGGACGGCATCGTCATGGGCGGCGGCATGGGTTTGTGCCAGGGCATGACGCTGCGCCTGGCCACTGAAAACACCAAGATGGCCATGCCAGAGACGCAAATCGGCCTGTTCCCGGATGTCGGCGGCGGCTATTTTCTTGGCCGTTGCCCAGGGCACGTCGGTGAATGGTTGGCGCTGACGGGTGACGTTTTTACAGCCACTGATGCCGTGGCGTTTGGCCTGGCAGACGCAGTGGTCGAGTCAACTCATTTCCCCACGATTTGGAACGCACTCGGGTCACGGATTGATGTGTCACAAGAGGCCCTTCACCGCCTGATTGCGCCGCATCGCGTGGCCGAGCGCGACCATGCCAGCCGCGCCAGAAGCCTGATTGACCCTGTCTTTTCGCTCGGGTCTGTCGGGGAAATTGTCACAGCGCTTGAAGGCGACAGCAGCGCCTGGGCAATTGACGCTGCCGCCAAACTGCGCCAACGTTCACCGCTGATGCTGCGCGTCACGCTGGAGCAAATTAGACGTGCCCGCTCAATGAGCCTGGCCGACGAGCTGCGCATGGAACGCGACATGGTGCGGCATTGTTTTGCGCCGCACCACCTTGGCAAGACCGCGCAGCAATGCGAAACCGCTGAAGGCATCCGCGCCCAAGCGATTGACAAAGATCGCAAGCCTCGCTGGAGCCCAGCGGCCATTGAAGATGTCACTGCCGAGATGGTGAGTCCGTTTTTTGACAGCCCCTGGCCAGCCCATGCGCATCCGCTGAAAAGTCTGTAAAGTCTGTAAAGTCTGTATTCGTGTTGAGAATACCCATTTTGGGTGCGATTTTCACGCTTTTGGCCGAATTGCTCGGAAATTCATGTGTTTTGAGCCTCTAAGTCACGAATAATAAGCGTTAGAAGCTATATTATTTGTAGCGACTCAAAATCCGGAATATCAGCGATTTTTGTCCTTCATGGCGCGCTCGACCTCGCGTTTGCCTTCGCGGTCTTTGATGGTGTCGCGTTTATCGTGTTCCGCCTTGCCTTTGGCCAGCGCGATTTCGCACTTCACCTTGCCGGTTTTCCAGTGCAGGTTGATCGGCACCAGGGTGTAACCTTTTTGCTCCACCTTGGCCGTCAGACGCTTGATTTGCTCCTTCTTCATCAGGAGCTTTTTGGTGCGCTGTTTGTCCGGGCTGATGTGGGTGGAGGCCGTGCCCAGCGGGTTGATCTGCAGCCCAATGATGAACATTTCGCCCTCGCGAATCACGACGTAGCCGTCGGTCAACTGCACTTTGCCCTCGCGCAGCGACTTCACCTCCCAGCCTTCGAGCACCAGGCCGGCCTCAAAACGCTCTTCGAAAAAGTAGTTGTAGGCGGCTTTCTTGTTGTCGGCGATGCGTGTTTGAACGGGCTTGGCCGCCTTATTGGCTTTTGCAGGCGCTTTGGACGGTCTCGAAGCTTGGGGGGAGGGAACTGGAGCGGGGGATTTGGCCATGGAACGAAGGTTGGGGCGCTGCCTGCGGCAAACAAGGCTGTCTACAATTCGCAGGCGCACCCCCATTCTATGAAAACCATTGAGAAGTCAGTCCTGATCTGGTACAGCCCCGGCGAAATGTACAAGCTGGTGACTGCCGTAGCCGACTATCCGAAGTTTTTGCCCTGGTGCGACCACGCCGACGTGTTGACACAAAGCAGCGACGGCATGACCGCCGAAATCGGCATTTCATTCAAGGGCATTCGTCAGACTTTCACCACTGAAAACACCCACGTGCAAGACCGGCAGGTTGGCATGCGGCTGGTGAAAGGCCCGTTTTCCAACCTGGACGGCCAATGGAACTTTTTGCCACTGGGCGACGGCAGCCAGCGCGCCTGCCGGATTGAGCTCTCCTTAAGTTACGGCTTCGACAACGCGGCGATGGACATGGTGGTCGGCCCGGTGTTCGATTTGATCGCCGCGAGTTTGGTCGATGCGTTTGTCAAGCGCGCTGAACAGGTGTATTGCCTGCCATGACTGCCGCGCCATGACGGCCAAACCCGAGCGCGGCGCTGAGACTGAACCTGGAGAAACGATCACGGTGACGGTGGTTTTTTCGCCGGCGCCGCGCCAGGTGCAGGAACACCGCTTGACGCTGCCCGCAGGCAGCACGGTTGCGCAGGCGCTGGCGGCATTCCTGGCACCTAAGGAGGCAGCAGAGACGGCATCCTCACCGGATGTCGATCTGGCCCGCGATTCTGTGGCGCTGGGTGTGTGGGGTCGAAAGGCGCATGCCGATCAGCCCTTGCGCGACCAGGATCGGGTCGAAATTTACCGCCCGCTGAAGGTTGACCCAAAAGTCGCCCGGCGCGAGCGGTTTGTGAAACAGGGGGCAAAGAAGGCAGGCCTATTTGCCCAACGTCGGGCCGGAGCCAAGCCGGGGTATTGAAGCCCGCTCAGAGCGAGGCGGCGCAATCAGAAGTAATCACGCCTTGTATCCGCTTGCCTTCCTCCCCCCGGGCTGGGTCTTCCATCACTTCGCGCTCGCCCTTGGCATTGGTGCGGGCAATGCGAACACCCGAATCGAGTGTGGCCTTGGCTTGTTTGGCACGGCTACAGTTGTCGGCTCTGACTTTGGCGACGCGCTCTTCTTCGGCCTTGCGCTTGGCGGTTTCAGCGTCTGCCGTCTTCTTTTTCTTTTCTTCAAGTTCTTTGTCGACACTGGACAATTTGGGCACGTTGCCTGCGGGCGCAGCAGCAGCAGACGCCGCCGACGCCGCAGCCAGAGCCGGGTCAGCCGCGCCCACAACTGCCGCAGATTGCGCCGCCTTGACGCCGCCGGGTCGCTTGAGGATGTTTTTCTCCAGCACATCGGCAGGCGGTGGACGGTCGCTGTAGACCTTGCGCCCGTCTTTTTCAATCCATTGCCACTGCGCCTGGGCCGCCACGGCGCCAAAAAGTGCGATACCGGCAACCAGCCGACGGATCGACAACAGGCAAAGGCTGCGGGAAGTCAAGGAAAGCAAAGGTTGGGGCATGGTCATGTCCAGAGTTTATCGCTGCCATTGCAAAACGCCAACGGCCCCCGTTCCGTTGACCGGGCCAAAAACCGCCGTTTGTCGAATTCATGCACAGATACAATCGGCTATTTGGAGCTTCAGATATGCGCCTACTCGGCAAAGCGCTTACCTTCGACGATGTGTTGTTGGTGCCAGCGTACTCCCAAGTCCTGCCCAAGGACACCTCACTTTCCACCCGATTTTCCCGCAATATTTCGCTGAACTTGCCCCTGGTTTCAGCGGCGATGGACACCGTCACCGAAGCGCGGCTGGCGATTGCCATCGCGCAGGAGGGTGGCATCGGCATCGTCCACAAAAACCTCACGGCCAAGGAGTAGGCGGCGCAGGTGGCGAAGGTCAAGCGTTATGAATCGGGTGTGTTGCGCGACCCGGTCGTCATCACCCCTACCCATACCGTGCGCCAAGTGCTGGCCCTCTCCGAGCAGCTCGGCATTTCAGGCTTTCCGGTGTGTGACGCCGGCAAAGTGGTGGGCATAGTCACCAGCCGGGATTTGCGCTTCGAGACGCGTTATGACGTGCCGGTGAGCCAGATCATGACGCCTCGTGAAAAACTCGTGACGGTGCAGGAAAGTGAAGGCACCACACCCGCCCAGGCCAAGGCGCTGTTGAACAAACACAAGCTCGAGCGCCTGTTGGTGGTGAACCCGGCGTTCGAACTCAGGGGCATCATTACCGTCAAAGACATCACCAAACAGACCAGTTTTCCCAATGCCGCGCGCGATTCGCACGGCCAGTTGCGCGTGGGCGCGGCGGTCGGCGTAGGCGAGGGCACGGAAGAACGCGTCGAGGCGCTGGTGCGCGCCGGGGTGGACGCGCTTGTGGTCGACACCGCACATGGCCACAGCCACGGCGTGATTGAGCGGGTGCGCTGGGTCAAAAAGAACTACCCGCACATCGACGTGATTGGCGGCAACATTGCCACCGGCGCGGCGGCGCGGGCGCTGGTGGATGCGGGTGCGGATGCAGTCAAAGTCGGCATCGGCCCCGGTTCCATCTGCACCACGCGCATTGTGGCCGGTGTGGGTGTGCCCCAAATCATGGCCATCGACAGTGTGGCCACCGCGCTTTTGGGCACGGGCGTGCCGCTGATCGCCGATGGTGGCATCCGTTACAGCGGCGACATTGCCAAAGCCATCGCGGCGGGCGCCAGCACGGTGATGATGGGCGGCATGTTTGCTGGCACCGAGGAAGCACCGGGCGAAATCGTTTTGTTCCAGGGCCGCAGCTACAAAAGTTACCGCGGCATGGGCAGCATCGGCGCGATGGAGCAGGGCAGCGCCGACCGTTATTTCCAGGAATCCACCAGCGGCAACCCGAACGCCGACAAGCTGGTGCCCGAAGGCATTGAAGGCCGTGTGCCCTACAAGGGCTCGCTCGTCGGCATCATCTACCAAATGGCCGGCGGCGTGCGCGCCAGCATGGGTTATTGCGGCTGCGCGTCGATTGAAGACATGCAAAACAAAGCCGAGTTTGTGGAAATCACCTCCGCCGGTATTCGGGAAAGCCATGTGCATGACGTGCAGATCACCAAAGAGGCGCCGAATTACCGAGCGGAGTGATGTTGCCATCGACGTGGTAAAGTAAGGAATTCTTACTTTAAGGAAATCTTAATGTTGGCAAAAATGACCTCCAAGAACCAGATCACGCTGCCAAAAGCCGTGATCTCCAAATTGCCGCCCAGCGAGTATTACGAGGTGGAGGCGGTGAACGACTGCATCATGCTGACGCCGGTGCGAGTGCAAAAACACAGCGAAAGCATGGAAGCAATTTGGCAAAAAATAGAAAAATTGGGTATTACCGAAGCTGATATAGCCGATGCCGTCAAATGGGCTCGCGCCAATCCCGTCGCTGATAGCGCGTAATGGCGTTGAAATCCGCTCTACCGAAAATCGTTTTCGACACCAATATCATTATTTCCGCCACTCTATTTGGAAGCGGTTCGATGCGTGCGGTGCGTTTGGCTTGGCAGACTGGTCGAATCATCCCTGTCGTCTCCAAAGAAACAAGTGCCGAACTGTTGCGCGTACTGGCATACAAAAAATTCAACCTCGCGCAGGCTGACATCGCTCGCGTACTGGCTTCGTACCTCCTCTATGCGCAAGCCCGTGTTGTCAACCGCAGCGCCACGCACATGAAGCAAATTCCAAGCTGCCGGGATGCTCGTGATCAGATTTTTCTCGATTTGGCGCAATCTGCAAACGCAGATTTCCTGGTGTCTGGCGACGACGACTTGTTGTGCATGGATGACCCCGAAATGGCTATTTTGAAGTTCCGCATCATCAAGCCTGCGGCATTGATCCAGCGCTTTTAGCTCAGTATTGGCTTTTTATGCAACACCAAAAAATCCTCATCCTCGACTTCGGCTCCCAAGTCACCCAGCTCATCGCGCGACGCGTGCGCGAAGCGCACGTCTTTTGCGAAGTGCATTCCTGCGATGTCAGCAACGACTGGATTCGCGACTACGCCAAAGACGGCACACTCAAAGGCGTGATCCTCTCCGGCAGCCACGCCAGCTTGTGGGAAGACGACACCCTGCGCGCGCCGCAAGCCGTGTTTGAGCTGGGCGTGCCAGTGCTGGGCATCTGTTTTGGCATGTACGCCATTGCCGAAGCGCTGGGCGGCAAAGTCGAGGGTGGCCATAGCCGCGAATTCGGCCATGCGCAGGTGCGGGCGCGCGGCCACACCAAGCTGCTCGACGGCATCGCCGACGTCACTTCACCCGAGGGCCACGGCCTGCTCAACGTATGGATGAGCCACGGCGACAACGTCGTCGAAATGCCGCCCGGCTTCAAACTCATGGCCTCCACCGAGAGTTGCCCGATTGCCGGCATGGCCGATGAAGCGCGCGGCTTCTACGCCGTGCAATTCCACCCCGAAGTGACCCACACCACGCAGGGCAAGGCGATTCTTGAGCGTTTCGTGCTGGGTATTTGCGGCGCCAAGCCAGACTGGGTGATGAAAGACCACGTCGCCGAAGCCGTCGAAAAAATCCGCCAACAAGTGGGCAGCGAAGAAGTCATTCTGGGCCTCTCCGGCGGTGTCGATTCGTCCGTGGCGGCCGCGTTGATCCACCGCGCCATCGGCGACCAGCTCACTTGCGTGTTTGTAGACCACGGCTTGCTGCGCCTGAATGAAGGCGACATGGTGATGGACATGTTTGTAGGCAAACTGCATGCCAAGGTGATCCGCGTCGATGCCGCAGACCAATTTTTGGGCCATTTGAAGGGCGTGAGTGAGCCAGAGGCCAAACGCAAGATCATTGGGCGCGAGTTTGTCGAGGTGTTCAAGGCCGAGGCGGCGCGGCTGAAGGCCGGCACCGGCGGCCATGTCGGAGCCAAGTGGCTGGCTCAGGGCACCATTTACCCCGACGTGATTGAATCCGGCGGCGCGAAATCCAAAAAAGCCGTCACCATCAAAAGCCACCACAACGTCGGCGGCCTGCCCGAGCAACTCGGCTTGAAGCTGCTGGAGCCGCTGCGCGATCTTTTCAAAGACGAAGTGCGTGAACTCGGCGTGGCGCTGGGCCTGCCGCACGACATGGTTTACCGCCACCCCTTCCCCGGCCCTGGCTTGGGCGTGCGCATTCTGGGGGAAGTCAAAAAAGGATACGCCGATTTGCTGCGCCGTGCGGACGCGATCTTTATCGAAGAACTGCACAACTTCAAAAACGAGACTGCGGGCGCAGATTTCGGAAAGTCCTGGTACGAACTCACCAGCCAAGCCTTCACCGTCTTCCTGCCCGTGAAAAGCGTCGGCGTGATGGGTGATGGCCGCACGTATGACTACGTCGTCGCCCTGCGCGCCGTGCAGACCAGCGACTTCATGACAGCGGACTGGGCGGAGCTGCCTTATGCGCTATTGAAGAAAGTCTCCAGCCGCATCATCAACGAGGTGCGGGGGATTAATCGGGTGACGTACGACGTGAGTTCCAAGCCGCCTGCGACTATTGAGTGGGAGTGAATTGGGTGCTAACACCAGCGCTTTATCCTCCATATTGAGGATGACAGCGTCAATTATCGAGGCAAAATAAGGCGAATCTGAACAGGAGCCACCATCGCTAGGTAGTCACACGGGCGCGCCAGTATTCACTTGGTGACAACTAGCGACGCGGTTACTGAAGCGAATCCAAATTCA
>JANOYE010000086.1:0-26688 GCA_031428695.1 Rhodoferax sp.
GTCTTGTCAGGTGCTCGATGGTTGCCGGAAGATCGACCAGGCGGGCTGGTGTGCGTCAGGTTCCATCGCTCATCTGAGAGACGGAACCCCAAGCTCCGGTCAGATGAGCTTTGGTTTTTTCGATTTGCTTGCGCACACGCCACACACACCACCCATAGCCGCAAGCAAACTCGCGGTGGGCAGATGGGTGAAGCAGGCGGCAAACATGTGGCAATCATACCGGGGCGGCGGCAATGCCACAATTCGGAGCATGACAATTTCTCGGGTTTCCATCCAGTCTGCCGATTTCGACCTCAGCCGCGAGGTGGCGGCGTTGCGCGCGCAAGACAAACGCGTGGGCGCCGTGTGTTCTTTCATTGGCACCGTGCGCGACAGAAACTCGGGAACGTCGGGGGAGGTCAGCACGCTGGAACTGGAGCATTACCCCGGCATGACCGAGAAATCCATCGAGGCCATGATCGACGCAGCGCATAATCGCTTCGACATTTTTGGCGCACGGGTGGTGCACCGTGTCGGCCTTTTGCAGCCGCTGGATCAAATCGTGCTGGTGGCGGTCACGTCAGCCCACCGGGGCGAGAGTTTCAAGGCCTGCGAGTTTTTGATGGACTACCTGAAAACGCAGGCGCCGTTCTGGAAAAAAGAGACGACGCCCGAGGGTGCAAAGTGGGTGGATGCCCGTGTGAGCGACGACGCGGCGCTGGCACGCTGGGGCATTGAGGCGCCCAATTCGGTGCTGGGCTGAACTGCGCCGCTTAATTCAGATACTGCGGCCGGTTTGGCACGCCAATTGCCTCGGCGGGTGCCTCTGCCTGGGTATCTGTGAGCGCCGCCTGGCCCCAATGCGAATCACTCAGCGATTTCCCCAGCAGGTGAAGCAGGCCATGCATCATTTTGGTGTCCAGTGCCATTTTCAGTTCGCGCGTTTTGCCGGATTCGCCGGTTTTGGCGATGAACTTCACCTCCACTTGGCCGTTCAAAAGCAGCGTCATTTGCACCTCGGAGACCAGCAGCGGTTCCTCAACCGGAGCGTCTGGGGCGGGCGCTTTATACGGCGTCTTGAAATCGGCCTGTTGAAACGCCTGATCCTTCTTGAACTCGGCCAAAAACTCGCGAATCTTGGGGTCATTGGCGGTGATGCCGGGCTCAACCGGCTCCGCATCCACCGTGCGTTGAAGCTGGTCAGACGACAGCTTGTGCAACAACGGCAACAGGCCAATCGTCAACCGCCGCGTCAACCAGAGCCGGAATTCGAGCCCCGTGGAGGTGTTGACGCGTGCCAGCAAACGGTCTTGATCTGGCAAATACTGCACGTTGAGCTGGTGGATCTTCACGGCTCGATTTTAGCGGTCTTGAATTGCGTCGACACCGCCATGACCATCACAGACAGCAACGCCAGCCAGGCCGCAAGGCCAGGCGCGGCCCATTGCTGCAAGGCCGCGCCGCTGACCAACGGCCCGATGGCGCCGCCCAAGGTGTAGCCGGCAATCATCGCCGCCGTGCCTGCGGCCGTGTCTTGCCCGCTGAACTGGTGGGCCACGCGGATCATGGTGAGGGTGTAAAGCGCGCCGCCCACCCCACCCCAAATGAAAGCGCAAGCCCACAACAACCAGGGCGTGCCCGCCGACAAAAGCATCAGCACGCTGCTGGCCAACAGCAGAAAACCCGCCGCGCCAAACACGCGTGACGGCAACACGCGGTCAGCCAGCAAGCCGGCTGGGTACTGAAAGAGAAAACTGCCCACCCCCAAGGCGCCGACAATGCTGGCCGCCGCTGCCATCGTCAAGCCCAGTGACGCGCCGTGGGCGGCGCTCACGCTGCTCAGGCCACCCTCAAACACGCCACCGGCGAAGGCGATGGCGGCCAGGGCCGGCACGGCACGCAGTGCTTGCCACGTCGACATGGCTGGCGCCAACGCCGCCAGGCCGCTGTGTCGCCGGGTTGCCGGGTTTGGTTGCGTCACCGGCAATTGCGTAGGGTGCATTGGTTGCACTGGAAAAGGCGGCAGTTTGGCCACCAGGAGCAGGCCCAGGGCTTGGACAACACAAACCGCAATCAAGGTTTGATGACCATTGATTTGAAACAGCGCAGGCACAAACGGCCCCAGTGCCAGCGCGCTGCCCAGCAGGGTTTGGTACAACCCGGTGATGCGGCCGCGTTTGTCTGGCGGGGAATAACGCGCGATCAATGCCTCAGTCGCGTTCCACACTGCCGCCGCACCGATGCCGCCCAATATTGCAAAGGCGCTCCAAATGGCGAGGTCGTCAAAAATGGCGTACCCCAACCCGCCCGCAAACCACAGCCAGCACCCCGCTTGGAGCACCCGCAGGTCGCCGAAGCGGGCTAACAGCGTGGGCAAAAAGGGAATCAGCGCCGCCACACAGGCAAAACCGATCATCGCAAACGCGCCCACGGCCAACGTGCCGTGCCCACGCTGCTGCAGCAACACGGCCAGCACCGGCCCGTACATGGCGAAGGAGGCGACAAACAGCGCCGTGGCCAGGGCGATGCGGACAACTGGGTGGCTGAAGACAGGCAAGCTGTGGGCAGAATATAAGGTTGAAAGAAGGTGCGCGGGTGAAGGTTGGAAATGCTGGGCGATCGGCTTGAAAGCCAGACCCACGTGGCCTTGATCTGAGTCAAGCCATCGTCATTTCACGACCAATCATCTTACAACCCGGACTACCATGGCTTGAAAATACCGCGAGGCACCCAAAGTAGCCAGCATGAGAACTGACAAACTAACCACCAAATTCCAAGAAGCCCTGGGCGACGCGCAAACGCTCGCCCTGGGGCAAGACCACGCCTACATTGAGCCCGCCCATGTGCTGGCCGCCATGCTGCGTCAGGAAGACGGCCCCAAGGCCCTGTTGCAACGCGCGGGCGTGAATGTGCCGGGTTTGCTCGCCGTTGCCGAGGCGGCGATGAAGAAGCTGCCCCAAGTCGAGGGCCACGAGCAGGTGCAGGTGGGGCGCGACATGGTCTCGCTGCTGCAAGCTTCGGAAAAAGAATCCATCAAACGCGGCGACCAGTTCATTGCGGGTGAACTTTTCTTTCTGGCCCTGACAGACAGCAAGCTCGATCTGGCCAAAGCGGCGCGTGAACAAGGCCTGACGCGCAAATCATTGGAGACCGCCATCACAGCAGTGCGCGGCGGCGAAGGGGTGAATAGCGCCGATGCTGAAGACCAGCGCGAGTCGCTCAAAAAATACTGCATCGACCTCACCGAACGCGCCCGCATGGGCAAGCTCGACCCGGTGATTGGCCGAGACGACGAAATCCGCCGTGCCATTCAGGTGCTGCAACGCCGCACCAAAAACAACCCGGTGTTGATTGGCGAGCCAGGCGTAGGAAAAACGGCGATTGTCGAAGGCCTGGCGCAGCGCATCGTCGCTGGTGAAGTGCCTGAATCACTCAAAGGCAAACGCGTTTTGTCGTTGGACATGGCGGCGTTATTGGCTGGGGCAAAATTCCGTGGTGAGTTTGAAGAGCGCCTGAAAAACGTGCTTAAGGATCTCGCTAAAGACGAAGGCCAAACCATCGTTTTCATTGACGAGCTGCACACCATGGTTGGCGCCGGAAAAGCCGAGGGTGCGATAGACGCGGGCAACATGCTCAAGCCCGCGCTGGCGCGTGGTGAACTGCACTGCGTGGGCGCGACCACACTGGACGAGTACCGAAAATACATCGAGAAAGACGCGGCCCTGGAGCGGCGTTTCCAGAAAATTCTGGTGGGCGAGCCCACGGTAGAAGCCACCATCGCCATCCTGCGTGGTCTTCAGGCGCGTTACGAGACGCACCACGGCGTGCAAATCACCGACCCAGCCATTGTCGCTGCGGCGGAACTCAGCCACCGCTACATCACCGACCGGTTTTTGCCCGACAAAGCGATTGACCTGATCGACGAAGCGGCATCCAAAATCAAGATCGAGTTGGATTCAAAACCGGAGGTGATGGACAAGCTGGATCGCCGCCTGATCCAGCTCCAAATCGAACGCGAAGCCGTCAAGCGCGAGAAAGACGAAGCCTCGCAAAAGCGCCTTGATCTGATCAACGACGAGATCAAAACCCTGCAGAAGGAAATCGCCGACCTGGATGAGATCTGGAAGGCCGAGAAGGCGCAGGCTCAAGGCAGCAAAACCATCATGGAAGAGATTGAAAAAGTCCGCTTCCAGATTGAAGACCATTCACGCAAGGGCGATTTCAACAAGGCCGGCGAGTTGCAATACGGCACCTTGCCCGGCTTAGAGAAGCAGCTCAAAGAGGCGCAAACCGCCGAAGCCGGCAAGGCCAAAAACGCCAAAGACGGTGGCCGCCCGCAACTGCTGCGCACCATGGTGGGGGCCGAAGAAATCGCCGAAGTGGTGAGCCGTGCCACCGGCATTCCGGTGGCCAAACTGTTGCAAGGCGAGCGCGACAAGCTTTTGCAAATGGCCGACAAGCTTCACCAGCGAGTCGTGGGGCAAAACGAGGCGATAGACGCCGTGGCCAACGCCATCATGCGTTCACGTGCGGGCCTCTCTGACCCGAACCGGCCCACCGGCTCCTTCCTGTTCCTTGGCCCCACGGGGGTTGGAAAAACCGAGCTGTGCAAGGCCTTGGCGGCATTTTTGTTTGATGCCGAAGACCACCTGGTGCGCATCGACATGAGTGAATTCATGGAAAAACACAGCGTGGCACGCTTGATTGGCGCGCCCCCTGGCTATGTGGGTTACGAGGAGGGCGGTTACCTCACCGAAGCGGTGCGGCGCAAACCCTACAGCGTGTTGCTGCTCGACGAGGTTGAAAAGGCCCACCCCGATGTATTCAACGTGCTTCTGCAAGTGCTGGACGATGGCCGCCTGACCGATGGCCAGGGCCGCACCGTGGACTTCAAGAACACCGTGATCGTGATGACCAGCAACATCGGCTCGCAGATGATCCAGGCCATGGTTGGGAAGCCTTATGAAGACGTCAAAGACGCCGTCATGGACGAACTGAAGAACCACTTCCGCCCCGAGTTTTTGAACCGGATCGACGAAACCGTGGTGTTCCACAGCCTCGACGCCAGCCACATCGAGGCCATTGCCGGCATCCAGATCAAGGTTTTGCAGGAACGCCTGGCCAAGATGGACCTGACGCTCGAAGTCTCAAAGGCGGCGCTGAAAGAACTCGCCAAGGTCGGCTTCGACCCGGTGTTTGGCGCGCGGCCGCTGAAGCGCGCGATCCAGCAGCGCATCGAGAACCCGCTGTCCAAGCTGCTGCTGGAGGGCAAGTTCCTGCCCAAATCCATCATCCCGGTCGATGTGGATCCGATCCGCGCGCCGGGGGAGTTCAGCTTTGCCAGGGTGGTGCATTGACGCGCCCCTCTATGCAGCCGGCAGCTCGCCCCTTGGCCACAAGGACGCTATTAGCCGGGCCACTCGGCGTCCATGCGTCAGTTCCACTTCTGCGGGCGTAAGGCCAGGCCGAAGCCGGCGCGCGCTAGCCAGGGCCAAACGTGCCTCGTCGGAAAACCCAAGGGTGTGCAGCGCCGCCGCTTCGATGATGCGGGGCAGATGCAGCTTGGCATCGCTCCGGGCACTGACCCGTGCTGCCTGTAGGGCGGCTTCGGGCCGGCCGGAACGCAGCAGCATTTGCGCAAGTGCCCAGCCCCAGAATCCAAGACGGTGGTCACGCGGACTGATGCGCATGCCGTGGCGCAACGTCTCAATGCCAAGCTCCCATTGGCCTTGCAGCGCGCGCGTCGACCCCAGGGCCACATGGGCCTGGGCGTTGCTAGGGTCGATTGCCAGCGCCTGCTGAAGGATTTCCGCCCCGCGCTCGCGTTGCCCCAGGTCGCTCAACGCGCAGCCTGCGTAGCCCAGCACTTCCGAGTCACCATCGTCCAGCAGCAAAGCCTGCTCGGCAGCCCGGACGACAGCGTCTGCGCTGGTCACCTGGGCCACGGCTAAACCGGTCGTCAGTGCCAACGCCGAAATCAAGGCCAGGTGGGCCCAAGCCAGGGCAAAGCCAGGGTCGATGACGACCGCGCGCTCAAAGCCGGCCAGCGCGTCGGCGACGGCCCCCTCAGTCCAGCCTTTCAACGCTATTGCGCCCACTGCCTGGTGATAGTGCCCCCAGGCATCCACATCTTCGGGCCGCTGTCGCTTGATCAAAGTAATCTCGGCGCGCGTCAATTCGGGTTCGAGCTCGGTGATGATGCCGCGCACAATATCTTCCTGCAGGTCGAATGCGGTCTCGCGGGCAACTTCGAACCGCCCGGTCCACAACACGCGCGCCGACGCCGCCTCCACCAGATGGGTCGAGACGCTGAGTCGGCCAAGCACTTGCCGAACACTGCCCTCCACGATGTAGCGCACGCCAAGGTGTCGGGCGATTGACGTGATGGCTTCGTCTCGTCGGCGGAACTCGAACGAGGACGCACGCGAGATCACCAGAAACCCTGGAACGCGGGCCAGTTGAGCGATCACGTCCTCGACCAGCCCGTCGGCCAGAAACCCAATTGCTGCTTCGTCGGATCGGGCCTCGAAGGGCAGCACGGCGATCGATGGCCTGTCGGGCAGCGCCAACACCGGCGGTTCAGACGCAGGGGTCACCGCAGGTTCCGGCGACGCTTGCAACGTGAAGCGATAGCCCCGCCCGGGCAGGGTGGCAATGGCATCCGCGCCCAGCAGTTTTCGCAGTGCCGAAATTTGTACGGTGAGGTTGTTTTCTTCCACCACCACACCGGGCCAGACCAGGGCCATCAGTTCGTCCTTGCCCAACAATCGGTCGTGGTGGGCGATCAGCACCAGCAGCAGGTCAAAGGCGCGGGCACCCAGCAAGGCGGGCTGTCCGTCCACCAGCACCTGGCGCTGGGCTGGCAATACCTCAAACCGGCCAAAGCGGTGGGAGTTGTGGGGATGGGCCAAGGAATGCTTTCAGGAAACGAGGGCAATGCTTTTAGCTTTTATTATGGCCTTGGTCCTTCCAATTAGGAACGATTAGCATCGTTTCAGGCGCGCTTAAGGACGGCAGGCCCCCGCCTGGCGGACATTACATCCACCCCTTGCAACCGCCGGGGGCCATCCAACAGGAGCCCGCCATGAACCTCGCAACCCTTCACCATTCAATCGGAAATCTACCCGGCCGCACCACCCGCCACGCAACTGCCAATCAGGCAAACGGCTTGAAAAGCCTGCTGGCCCGGACGATGGGCCGCCTGCTCGTGCCACGCAGGGCGACACAGCCCGTCGCCCAAGTCGACGCCGCCAGCCAGGTGCTGGAACGCGGTCAAATTGCCACCATTGCCCGGCCAGGCTCGCAAAAGATCATCTGTGAAGTCGGCTCATTGTGGCTGACCCAGGATGGCCGAGGCAAAGATATCGTTCTGGAAGCGGGCCAGGAATTTCAGTGCGACTACTACGACCGCAATACCCGCCTGCTGGTGTACGCCTTGAGCAATGCCCGGTGGCAGATCGGCTGAAGGCCGGTCGGCCAGTTGCAGGCGGTGGCTGCGCGGGCCGGGGAAGGGCATGTAATTGGAGCCACTTCGGGTGAACTCAGCGCACTCACGTCATTCACTTCATTCATGCAAGCGACACGGCGGGGCGCAGGCCGAGTTTTTTGGCCTTGGCGGCAAAGGCTTTGTCGAAGGTCGTGAATTGTTGGTGCTTTGAACTCAGGGCCAAATGCAGGGCGTCGGAAAAGCCCATGCCTTCGCGGTAGTTGCGCAGCGCCTCGCGCAATTCATCGTCATGCTCTGGTTTGAAATTGGGCAAATCCAGCAATAGGGTCATTGCCGTGGAAACCCTTTCATGGTCGCGGTCTCTGGATTCCAGAACCCATACCAATTCCTGCATGACAGTGACAGGCGCGGTGAAGATTTGGCGCGTTGCCAACAGTGCCTTGACCTTGGCATATTGGCCCGCGTCGTCCTGGAGCAACAAGCGCGCCAGCAGGCTGGTGTCGAGCGCGATCATCGCGCTTTTTTGCTGACGGGTTTTGCCGCAGGTTTCACCGGCGTTTTGGTCGCTTCATCTTCGGCCTTCAGCCGGGTCAGAATCAAGGCGCGGGTTTTGGCCTCAGAAACTGGTTTATCACCGCCGAGTCCGGCCAGGCAGCCCGCCACATCATCAATCGTGCTCGTCTTGCCGCGGTTCAAAGGCCGCAGGCGGATTTCGCCCTGCACATAATTCACGGCGAATTCATCGCCTGCCACCAAATGCGCCAAGTCGCGCACTTGGCGCGGGATGACGAGTTGGCCTTTGCTCGAAAGGGTCGCGGTTTCCATGGGTGCAGCTCCAAAAAGTAAGCCGCATGGTAAGCCAAAGTGGTTAAAATTGCAAACCAGGAGGGCGCGTGCAGGCTAATCAGCCCTCAATAGCGGCTGCACAAACGCAAACCAAGCTCCCACGACATAAATCGCCACACTCGCACCGTACACCCACGCGGACATGCGCCGCGTGCGCAGGCAAGCGTCACGCAGAGCTGGGTCCGCGGGGCAGGGTGCGAAGCGGTTGCGCCACTGCAGCCAGCCGCTGCCAGCCAGCATGAGCCCGGCGAATATAAAGAGGCCTTCTTTGTGTTCGCTCAGCCACACCAATTGCGGCACGACTGCGATCAGCGACGACAGCGCCGCGCCCGCGCCCAACGCCACCAGCAGGGCCGGCAGGGCACAGCAAACCAGCGTGCCGGAACTGGCGAACAGGCTGGCCACCGAGGCCCAGATGCCGGTGCGCGCCGCTGCCAAGCCATCGTCACTCATGGGCAGGTTCGGGGGCGATTTCGTGCGCAGTGTCACGGCTTGGCCGTCGCCTTGACCTCGGCTTTGATTTCGGCCACCGTTTTCTGCACGGTTTCCATTTTGATCACGTCGTAACCCGCGTCAGTGATTTCGCCGGTGATGGTTTTGGCGTCCAGCGTCTGGCCGTCTTTGGCTTGCACGGCGACGACTTTTTGCTTCAAGTCGACAAACACCGAATGGGTGGCGGGCAACTTGCCCAGGCGCTTCTCGATGCCCTGCGCGCAGAAGGCGCAGACCATGCCGTTGACGGTGGCCTTGACGGACGTGGCCGCCAGCGCCGGCGCGGACAGGGATGCGGTAGCCAGCACGGCAGCCAAAACGGAGTGGTGAAAGTATTTCATGGCAATGCCCTTAAAAAATATACATGAAGTTGAAGCGGCCCTGGTTGGCGTTGTTGACGCCAAACTCGACAAAATAGCGCTTATGGATGACACGCAGCATGGGGGTGACCTCGGTGGAATCCGAGAGGTTGTTCATGCGCCGCGCTTCGAGAATCAGCCAGGGCTGGATCTCGTCGTAGTCAACCTCGTAGAAGGAAAAACCAGCCCGCACCGAGGCGTAGTCGTGGTTCAACCCCTCGGCGCGGTAGAGCCGAACCATGGCGGAGGCATAAACGCGCGTGGTCTCAAAATCGACCTGAATGCCAGGCGAAAACAAGGTGCGGCTGCCGCTGAAGTCGTTGCCCGTGACCGGCCCCAGCCCGGCGATCAACCAAACGTTGGCCTGCGATTCAGGCTGGTTCCAACGGGCCAGGCGGCGTGTGTAATTGATCTCAACCGTCTCGCGCACCCGCAAGCCGTCGTCCGAGCGCATCCACAAGCCGCCCAAACCAACCGCATCACGCCCGGTGAAGGCGTAGTTGGCAAAACCTTCGCGCCAGTTGGGGCTGAAGTCGCCCATGGCCATCGTGCTTTCCTTGAAACCCATCGGGCCGGCAAGGGTGAATTGCGTGGCAAAAAGGGCCAGCACACACGCGCCAAAGTGTTTAAAAGTAAGTTTCATTTCCGGCATCTCCAGCAGTTTAAAACGGCCCGCGTCAGAAAAACGCGGGCGTACTTCGGGCTTTGGAGCTAGAAAATCGGCGGTTTGAATCTGGGCGTGCGTCTGGCGCTCGCGAAGCTCGCACTGAATCCGGCTGGGGCGGCCTCCAATCGGGCGGGAGTTTGCGCTGTGGCAGGAAGGACGGCAATGGCCACGGCATGGCACATTTGGCAGGTGCTGCACGCGGTGCAGGGTTCTTCCACTGCGGGGTCTGTAGTCGAGGGGTATTGCGACACGGCTGCGGAGGCTGTTGCGGCACCAACAGCCGCTTTTTGCAATCCCATCGTGGTCGCCATGGCGTCCCCCACCCAGCCGCGCACAGGCAGCAGCACGATCAAGATGGCGATAACGAGGGTGCGCATCCTTGAATGATACTGACCAAGCCAAATAGTTCAACAGATTCAGTCAAAATCCCCCCATGACCGCTTCAACCCTGGGCCAGACGCTTCCGGCTGGCAACTCCCTGCGCCAAGACGCGCACCTGATTGGCCTGGTGGGCCTGGCGCACATGGTGAGCCACTTCAGCCAGCTGCTGCTGCCGCCGCTGTTCCCTTGGCTCAAGGATGCGCTGAACGCCAGTTACACCGAGCTGGGCGCGTTGATGACGATCTTTTTCGTCGTCTCTTGCATCGTGCAAACACTCTCCGGATTTTGGGTGGACAAATACGGCCCCCGGCCGATTTTGTTTGCGGGGCTGGCCTTGCTTGGCGTGGCGGCGCTGGGCTTTTCGGCCAGCACCAGTTATTGGATGGTGGCCGCATTCACGGTGGTGGCCGGCGTGGGCAACGGTGTCTTCCACCCGGTTGACTACACGCTCTTGAACCGCAAAGTCAGCGCCAAACGGTTGGGACATGCGTATTCAACCCACGGGTTGACCGGCAGCCTGGGCTGGGCCTTGGCGCCTGCGCTCCTGGTGCCGATCGCGTTGGCGCGCTCTTGGCAGGCGGCGATGCTGGTGGCCGGTGTGTTGATCTTCATCGTGTGGGTGGTGCTGTTTTTGCAGCGCGGCAAACTGGCGCTGGAGACCGTGGCAACCGCGCCTAAACCCGGCGCGCCGCCTGAAAACAGCCTGGCGTTTCTGAAGATTCCGGCGGTCTGGGCGTGTTTCGGGTTTTTCTTTTTGTACGCCATCGTCATCAGCGTGATCCAGGCCTTCGCGCCCGAGGCCGCGCGCAAGTTGCACGAGGTGCCGATTGGCTTGGCCGCCGCGTGTTTGACGATCTACATGGTGTGCAATGCCGGCGGCATGATCGCTGGCGGCTTCATGGCCGCCAACCCCGAGCGGGCAGAGCGGGTGGTTTTCGGCGCGTTCACCGTGGCGGCGGTTATTGCGCTTTCGCTCGGCCTGGTGGCAATGCCAGCGGCGGCAGTGCCGGTGCTCTTCGGTTTGATGGGTTTCGCCTCGGGCACGGCGAGCCCCTCGCGCGACATGTTGGTGAAGAAATCGACGCCCGAGAATTCAACTGGCCGGGTGTATGGCGTGGTCTATTCGGGCCTGGACATCGGCCAGGCGCTCTCGCCCTTGGTTTTTGGCATGTTGATGGATCGCCAGCTCTTCAGCGGCGTCTTCATTGGTTTGGCAGCGGTGCAACTCACGTTGATCGCTGGCGCTTTCAATATTCGAAAGGTACGGCGGGTTTGATGAGCAACACAAAAGTGAACACACAACAGAAGCCCAGCAAAGACGAGTTGGCCGATTTCCTCAAGGCGGAATTTCCCCAAAACAGAACCCTCATCCTGGCCGTGGGCGGCATGGCAGCCACCGTCAAGGTGAATGTGGGTTACAACGATTTGCGCCCCGGCAACACCGTCTCTGGCCCGACGATGATGGCCCTGGCCGACGTGGCGATCTACATCGCCATCCTCGGTGAAATTGGCATCGTGCCGCTGGCGGTGACCACCAGCCTGTCGTTCAACTTCCTGCGCAAACCTAAGGCGGGGCGCGACCTGGTGGGCGTGTGCAAGTTGCTCAAGGTCGGGCGCACCTTGGCGATAGGCGAGGTGAGTTTGTACTCAGAGGGCGACGACGAGCCGGTGGCGCATGCGGTGGGCACCTACGCGATTCCGGCGGCGCGCGTGGGCGTCTGAACAGGCGACTGAATCGGCGGCTGAACTAGCGCGAATCCAACCCGTGCAGCGCGCACAGGTTTTTCATGCGCTGCACGGCCAGCTCAGGTTGCTGCAGGCAGTTGGCGGCGTCGGCCAGGCGGAACAATTCGGCCAAATGCACCAATGAGCGGGCACTTTGTTGCCCGCCGACCATCGTGAAATGGCTTTGGTGGCCGTTGAGCCAAGCCATGAACACCACGCCGGTTTTGTAGAAACGCGTGGGGGCCTGGAAGATGTGGCGCGAGAGTGGCACCGTGGGGGCCAGCAGGGCGTGGAACTCAGCCGTGTTGCCCTGGGCGAATTCACTCAGGGCGGCACTGGCCACCGGGGCGATGGCGTCGAAGATGCCGAGCAGGGCGTCGCTGTTGCCGTGGTTGCCGAGCTTGCCGTCGATGGCGCCGTGGCCATCACCGGCGATCAACTCAGCGTAGTTGAAATCGTCACCCGTGTACATGCGCACGCCGCCTTCGTCGTTCATTGGCAAACGCCTGCGCATGGCGACCTCCCTGTCTTTGTCCAGGAGCGAAATCTTGATACCGTCCACCTTGTTGGCATGGGCGTGGATGACGTTCAAGGCGGTGGTCATCGCGGCGTCTATGTCGTGGCTGCCCCAATAGCCTTTGAGCGCCGGGTCGAACATGTCGCCCAACCAATGCAGGATGACGGGATGTTTGGCCTGCGAGAGGATGCGGTCGTACACACGTTCGTAGTCCGCAGGTGAACGCGCCACGCGGGCCAAGGCGCGGCTGGCCATGACGATCAGTTTGCCGCCGAGCTTTTCGATGGCTTCCATCTGAAAGTCGTAGGCCCGGATGACTTCATCGACTGATTTGACATCGCCAAGATTCAGGTGGTCGGTGCCACAACCGGAGGCGATTAGCGCGCCGGGCGAATCTATAGCCGCAAAGTCGCGCGCGGCATCGAGCGAGCGGCGGATGAGCTCCAGCGAGGTCGGCCAATCAAGCCCCATGCCGCGTTGCGCCGTGTCCATGGCCTCGGCCACGCCCAAGCCCAGCGACCACAAGTGGCGGCGGTAATTGAGGGTGGCGTCCCAATCCACCGCGCATTGCAGCCACGGGTCAATGGCGGCGAGCGGGTCGGCCACCACATGGGCGGCGCTGTAGGCGATGCGGTTGAAGGCTGTGGCCTGGCGCGGCGCGGGCATTTGGCCCTGCATGGCGTAAGTCTGCGCCGTGCCGGTGGAGGTGGGAAGCAGCAAGGTCAGGGCCATGATTTGTTGGAAATTTATAACGAATGGGCTGCTAAGTCACAAAAAACATGAGTAAGCAGCTACAAAATCGATAGTGACTGCAAATCGACCCAACGCCGCTCGCGCCACGATTGCAGCGCCGCTTCGACCAGTTGAACGCCTTTTGCGCCCTCGGGCAAGGTGTATTTCCAAGGCGCTGTGGCTTCATCGTCTTCCACCACATGGCGGATGAATTCTTCCCACTGGATTTTGAAACCGTTGTCGTACACCTGCGTGTCGGGCACCTCGGCCCATTGGTCGAAGAAGGGCATCAGCTGTTTTTCGTCCGGGTTCCAAACCGGGCGCGGCGTGTTGACGCGGCTTTGTGCGCGGCAGGTGGTCAGGCCCGCCACTGCCGAGCCGTGGGCGCCGTCCACGTGGAAGGTCACCAAGTCATCACGCCGCACACGCGTGGCCCAACTGCTGTTGACTTGCGCGATGATTTTTTCGCCGCTCGGGCCTTTCAATTCAAACGTGGCGTAAGCGGCGTCGTCAGCAGTAGCGTCATACGCTTTGCCGGCTTCGTCCCAGCGTGTGGGGATGTGCGTCGCGCCCAGGCAGCTCACAGATTGCACTTCGCCAAACAGGTTGTCCAGCACGTAACGCCAGTGGCACACCATGTCCAGGATGATGCCGCCGCCGTCTTCCTTGCGGTAGTTCCAGCTTGGCCGCTGTATCGGTTGCAGGTCGCCCTCGAACACCCAATATCCGAACTCGATGCGCACCGAGAGGATGCGGCCAAAAAAACCTGCCTTGCGCAACATGTCGAGCTTGCGCAAGCCGGGCAGGAAGAGTTTGTCTTGCACCACGCCGTGTTTGAGGCCGCTCTTTTTGTTGGCCTCTTGTGCGAGACGCACCGTCTCGATGGCGTCGTTGAGGTTGGTGGCGATGGGCTTCTCGCAATAGACATGTTTGCCAGCGCGGATGGCTTTAGCCAACAGGGCGGGGCGCATTTGTGTGGTGCCGGCGTCGAAGAAAACGGTGTCTGCCGGGTTGGCAAGCGCCGCGTCCAAATCAGTGCCCCAACGCGTGAGGCCATGTGCCTTGGCCAGCGCTTCGATTTTTTCCGCGTTGCGGCCGATCAAAATTGGATCAGGCATGACCTTGCTGCCGTTGGACAAAGTCACGCCGCCTTGTTTGCGGATGGCCAAAATGGAGCGGATCAAATGCTGGTTCAAACCCATGCGACCGGTTGCGCCGTGCAGGATAATTCCAAGCGTTGTTTGTTGATTTGACATTGTTTTGTTAGTAAAAAACGATCACAAATAGAGCTTTTTTAATAGCTTTCTAAGCAGATTTTACGTGACTTGGATAGGCGCAACCTATCACATGAGTTGATAAAAATAGTTATCAACCCTTGAAAGCATCCAACCCTGCCCGCGCAGTCGTCCGCAGCTTGCCCTGAACCGGCGGCAGCCAGCCCAGCAAAGTGCCTTTAAGCCCAAGCGCCTGGCCCATCCATTTGTGCAGGTCAAACGTGTCTTGGTGCGTTTTGATCTTGCCGTTTTCAAACGTGAATTTCGCTTGAATATCGTTCACCACGCGCCTGCCGGTGCCTGAAAACGTGTAGGTCGCCACCCAATGCGCCTGGCCGGTTTTGTCGTCGGCTTCGATGCCGTCGATGACCACCGTCATGTCCTTGCCGCGCGAAGTCAACATGCGCCACATCTTGCCGGGCTCGCCGTTTTTGAGGCCCTGGAACACAGCGTCTGAAAATGTTGCGTCTGGGGCGTAACACGCAGCCATCGCTGCGCCGTCGAGTTTGGACAGAGACGTGTAAAAACTGTTGATCAGTTCAGCATTCGGGTGCATGGCGGCTCCGTGTGTGGCGGCGGGATGGCCTGCGAGAGACCACGGATGATTATGATGGAAGCCATGACACGATCCAGCGCCCTAAGATCTAGCGCGATTGCCCACGCCCACACCCAGTTCGACAACGGCTCCTTTCGCGAGCTGTTGGCCAGGCGTATCGGCATCGCCACCGAGAGCCAAAACCCGCAACGCGCGCCTGAGCTGGTCGCCTACCTGCGAAGCGAAATCCAGCCCGCGTTTGAAGCCATGGGTTTCGAGTGCCAGACGCTCACCCACCCAGACGCCAAAGCGCCGTTTTTGTTTGCACAGCGCATCGAAAACGCGGCGCTGCCGACAGTGTTCGGCTATGGCCACGGCGACGTGATTCGCGGGCTAGACACCGAATGGAAAGACGGCCTCTCCCCATGGGCGTTGACCGAACGCGAAGGCAAGTGGTATGGCCGTGGCATCGCCGACAACAAAGGCCAGCACAGCGTGAACATGCAGGCCCTGGCCAGTGTGTTGGCAACGCGGGGCAGTTTAGGCTTCAACGCCAAATATTTGATCGAGATGGGCGAAGAAGTCACCTCGCCAGGCTTGCAAGCGCTGTGTACGCAGCACAAAGTGATGTTCAAGGCCGACGTGATGATCGCCTCAGACGGCCCGCGTTTGCGCGCCGACAGGCCCACGATTTTTCTGGGTTCACGCGGCTGCATCAACTTCGATTTGACGATCAACGCCCGCGCTGGCGGCCACCACTCGGGCAACTGGGGCGGGCTGATCTCCAACCCCGGCATCCAGCTTGCGCACGCCATCGCGTCGATCACCTCACCCACCGGCGCGATCTTGATTCCTGAGTGGAAGCCATCGAAATTGCCCGATGCCGTGCGACGCGCCTTGGCAGACTGCGAAGTGGACGGCGGCGCCGGTGGCCCAAGCATCGAGCCCGGGTGGGGCGAGCCGGGCTTGAGCCCCGCCGAGCGCGTATTCGGCTGGTGCAGCTTCGAAGTCTTGGCCTTCAAAACCGGCAACCCCGATACCCCCGTGAATGCCATTCCGCCGCGCGCCTGGGCGCGTTGCCAGTTGCGGTTTGTGGTCGGTATTGATGCAGAAGACATCATCCCCGCGCTGCGCCGCCACCTGGATGCAAGCGGTTTCGGCATGGTCAAACTCGAAGTGGCGAAGGGCGAAATCTTTCAGGCTACGCGCATCGACCCTGACGAGCCTTGGGTGCAGTGGGCAGTCGCGTCACTCGAAAAAACCAGCGGCAAAAAAGTGGCCGTGTTGCCCAACCTGGGTGGCAGCCTGCCCAATGACATCTTCACCGAAACGCTCGGCCTCAAAGCCATCTGGGTGCCGCACAGCTACCCCGGCTGCTCGCAACACGCGCCCAACGAGCACCTGCCGCCCGAGCTGCTGCGCGAGGCGCTGGGCTTGATGGCGGGGGTGTATTGGGATATGGGAAGTGGCGATACGCCACGGGGCGCGGGTGGGACGCCGCAACCGTTGCGGCAGTGATTCCCTTTCGCTGGGGAGTTTTGGAATTCACGATACGGTTCGGGCTCAGTCCGCCGGAGCCCGGATTCCGGTTCACAACGCAGATATTTCGGTTCTGCCGTGGGCGCGCCGCAAAGGCCAGGGTGGGTGACTACGCGAATGTCACCCGCCGCGTGAATCGCCCGTAGGCTTCGAAAAAGCCCGGCGCGCGTCTCCTTCTTTATTTCGCTGCGTCACCCACCCCGACCTCTACGGCAATAACCGTAGTTCCTCTGCAACGGTTGAACATCCCGCCACGGAACTGACACGGCAGAGGCTTTTTAAATTTGTTAACACCCATATTAACAAATTCAACCATTAGGCCAATTCAATGCAGATTTGAAGGCTTTTCACCCTCTAAGTCACGAATAATGTGCGTTACCAGCTATCGACAATATAGCGAATCAAAAGCCGGCGCACAGCCAAAAATTGCCACCAGAACCTGCCACGTAGCTGCCCCGCCAAAGGCCAGGTTTCACAACGCCGCGTACCTCGCCAAATGGTGGTCCGCATCGCCAAAACGCTGCGCCAGCATGGTCAGGCGGCGAAAGGTGTGGCTGACTTTCATCTCTTCGGTCATGCCCATGCCGCCGTGCAGTTGCACTGACTCTTGGCTGACCAGGCGGGCGCAGTCGGCCACGCGCACCATGGCGGCGGAGACGGATTTTTTGCGGGAGGCCACTGCGGCGTCATCCGTCAGGCCGCGCGCGGCATCGACCCGGCAGGCGGCTGAAATCGCCATCGAGCGGGCTTCCTCGCAGGCCATGAACATGTTCACCATGCGGTGTTGCAGCGACTGAAACGACGCGATGGCAATGCCAAACTGTTTGCGGCCCTGGGTGTATTCCAAAGTGGCATCGGTGGCAGATTTCATCGCGCCCACGGCATCGGCGCACAAGAGCGCGGTGGCGAAATCGACGGCTTCTTCGATGTGCGGCAGGGCCAGGCCTTGGGTTGCTTCGCCGCCCAGCATGGCGTCTGCTGGCAACACAACAGTTTTGAACACAACCGTTGCCGCGCGCAGGCCATCGACGGTGCGGTAACTGCTGACGCTGACCCCCGCCGCCTTCGGGTCAACCAGAAAGAGGCCGATGCCGCCGTTGACCGGGCAGCCTGGGCCGTGGCTGATCAAGGCAGAGACCACCAGCAGCTTGGCTGACGCTGCGCCGATGACGACGATTTTTTCGCCGTCCAATTGCCAGCCGTCACCGGTTTTCAAAACGGAGGTGGTCACGGGTTCGAGCGAATAACGCCGACCCCGCTCCAGGTAAGCGAAGCTGGCTTTGCGGCTGCCATCGAGCAAAGTGGGCAACACGCTGGCTTGTTGCGCGGCAGTGCCCGCCTGGGCGACGAGGCGGCTGGCCAGGGCCACGTGGTCCAGCAGCGGCTCCACCACCAGCGCCTCGCCAAAGGCTTCCATCGCGGCCATCATGTCAACCGCGCCGCCGCCAAACCCGCCCGCGCTTTCAGCGAAGGGCAGGGCGGTGAGGCCCATTTCGGCAAAGGCTGACCAGGCGGGTTGGCTGAACCCGTCAGTAGAGGCCAGGGCTGCTTTGCGCGCCTCAAAGCCATAACTGGCAGCGAGGTACTTTTGCAGTGAATCGGCGAGTTGTTTTTGCTCTTCGGAGTATTCGAAATCCATGGCTTGATCCTGTTCTTTTCAGCGGCTTTTTTGGGCTACAAACCCAAGGTCATTTTCGCGATGATGTTTTTCTGAATCTCGTTGGAGCCCGCGTAAATGCTGGCTTTGCGGTAGTTGAAATAACGCGGCGACAGGCGCGAGGCATAAGCGTCCACGGTGCCGCCGTTCACGCCGGCAAATGGCTGCGCATTGGGCCCGGCGGCCTGCATCATCAACTCGGTGATCATCTGCTGGATCTCGGTGCCGCGAATCTTCAGCATCGAGACATCGGCGCCCGGCGGCTGGCCGCTTCTTCGCATTTTGTCGAGGAAACGCATGGCGGTGAGCTCCAGCGCGTCGAGTTCGATTTCAGTGCGCGACACCTTGTCGCGAAAACGCACGTCTTTCATCAGCGGCTGGCCGTCGCGTTCCTCTTTCGCGGCCAGCGCTTTGAGCGCAGACATTTCGCGGCGAAGCCCGCCGGTGCGGGCGCTGCCCATGCGTTCGTGGCCGAGCAAATATTTGGCCACTGTCCAGCCTTTGTTTTCTTCAAACACCAGGTTTTCCACCGGCACTTTGACGTTTTCGAAAAAGATTTCGTTCACCTCGTGGCCGCCGTCCATCAAGATCAAGGGGCGCACGGTGATGCCGGGCGTCTTCATGTCGATCAAGAGGAAGCTGATGCCTTCCTGGCGCTTTTCGACGGTCGCGTCGGTGCGCACCAGGCAAAAAATCCAGTCGCCGTAGTGGCCCAACGTGGTCCAGATTTTTTGGCCGTTGACCAAGTAGTGGTCGCCCTGGCGCGCGGCTTTGGTTTTGAGCGCTGCCAGGTCGGAGCCTGCGCCAGGCTCGGAATACCCTTGCACCCAAAAATCGTCGCCCTCACGCATGCGCGGCAGGAAGCGGTTTTTTTGTTGATCTGTGCCAAAGCGCATCAGCACCGCTGCGCACATCACCGGGCCAAACGGGGCCATTGGCGGCGCGCCAGCCAAGCCCATTTCTTCGTCAAAAATGTAACGCTGGGTGATGTCCCAGCCGGTGCCGCCCCATTCCACCGGCCAGTGCGGAACCGACCATCCCTTTGCCGCCAAGATCTTGTGCCAGCGAATCAAATCCTCGCGCGACAGGTGCTGGTAATGCGTGATTTTTTCGCGCAAATCGGCAGGCAGGTTGGCGGCGATCCAACCGCGCACTTCCAGGCGGAATGCCGCTTCTTCGGGGGAATTGTTCAAGTCCATGGAGGGCTCCGTTTTAAAAACTATGTCTGTGAGGTGCCGAGCTTGGCGGCATTGGCTGCGCGCATGGCCATAATTTGCTCGCGGCTGATGCCCAGCGCGTGCTGGATCGGGCCGGGGGTGTCGGCGTCCCACGAATGGCGCGGGCCGATGGTGATGCCGCCGTCCACAGTGAGGTGGGTGCCGGTGACAAAACCGGCCGCGTCCGAGGCGAAGAACAACACGGCTTCGGCAATGTCGCGGGGCTGGCCGGATCGCCCGATGGGGTTGGCGACGCCACTTTTATCGGCGACCGCCTGGGCGAACGCCAGGGAGCCGGCCCGATCTAAACCAAAACCCTGGCCAAAAATGGAGGTGGCGATGAAGCCTGGCACCACGGCGTTGATGCGGATGCGGTGTTGCGACAACTCCTGCGCCGCCATACGTGTGTAGTGCAACACGCCGGCCTTGGCGACTGAATAAGCGATGGGGGCGTAACCGGTTTGCAGCGCCGAGATCGACGAGGTGTTGATGATCGCGCCGCCGCCGCGTTGGCGCATATGGGGCATGGCGTAGGCGGTGCCCGCCGCCACGGCGCGCAACAGCAACGCGTGGGTTTGGTCCCAGCCGTCTGGGTCGAAGTCTTCCACCCCAGCCACTGAGCCGCCGCGCCCGGCGTTGTTGAACAGAATGTCGAGCCCGCCAAATGACGCGACTGCCGCCTCTATGGCCGATTTGATTTGCACCGGCTGCGCCACGTCGCTGTGCACAAACTTCACGGCGCCGGCAAAGCGCTTTTCCAGCTCGTGCCCGAGGTCTTCTTGCAGGTCGGCGGCAAGCACCTTCGCGCCTTCTTCCACAAACAGCTCCAGCGTGGCCAAGCCGATGCCCGAGCAGGCGCCAGTGATGGCGGCAATTTTTCCTTGGAGGCGTTTGGTCATGTTGCGTGGTTCGAGGTTGGCTAATCCAGAGGGTTGTTTTTCGATCAGTGTTGCATGGCTGATGGCACCAGTTTAGCTGCCCGCATCATGCGCAACATGGCCAGAACCGCGACGCCAGACAGCGCCAGGCTGCCCCACATCACCGGGTGGTAGCTGCCGAAACGGTCAAACACCGCCCCGGCGACAACGGGCCCCAGCAAGTTGCCCAAAGCCGCTCCGGTGTACAAGCTGCCGATGATGCCTGACACCGCGCGCGCGCCGAAAATATCCATGCAAATGGCGGGCATCAAAGACACGATGCCGCCATAACTCAGGCCAAACCAAAGCGCGAAAGCGGCAAACACGGCATAAACGGGATAGGCTCCCGCCGCCATCCACAAAAGGTAAGTGGCCGCCATCGAGACCTGTGCCAACGTCAAGGTTTGCAGGCGGCCGAGTTTGTCGGCCAGCGCGCCAATGGCGAAGCGCCCGACCAGGCTGCCAACGCCTATCAAGCCGACCAGGCCGACAGCGCTGGCTTCGTTGATGCCGCTGTCGCGCGCTGATGCTGACACATGCGCGAAGGGGATGAACATGGTGGGCGCGGCGGTCAGGCAAAACAGGTAGAACCACCAAAAACGCGTGTCTTTGAGCGCCTCGCCCAGTGTTGCGCCGCTGGGCGTGTTGGCGGCTTGTCCGTTCGCGGGCGCGAAGAACAGTGCGGGCAAGGGCGCGCGCTTGAGCATTCCAGTGGCGACCAACCCCGCCACAAACAGGCCCGCACTCATGAGGCGCAAGGCCGTGCGCCAATCCATCGCAGCGATGAGCGCAGTGACCAACAAGGGCACCAGAACGGTACCGAGGCCAATGCCAGAACTGGCAATGCCCGAGGCCAAGCCGCGCCGCTCTTTGAACCAGGGCATCACATTGCCGATGGCGGGTGTGTAAACGAGCGCGATGCCAAAACCAATGGCCACGCCGTAGCTGAGATACACCGCCTGCAGCGAAGTGGCCAGGCTGGCGCTGAACAACCCCACAGCGATGCAGACCATGCCCGCGCTGCAAACTAGGCGCGGCCCGTAGCGGTCAGACAACATGCCGCCTGCAGCGCCAAAGCCAAAATAGATCAACCCGGTGAGGCCAAACACCATCGACACATCGGCGCGTTGGGCCGCAAACTCAAGCGCGAAAGATTTGAAAAACGCCGCAAACGAATAGGCCACGCCAAAAATCAGCGCCAAACTGACGAAGGTGGCCCACACCACCACCCACGCGCCAGCGGGCTCTTTTGGCGCTTGTTGCATCGGGCGTATGCCGCGTCAGGCCTGCATCATTCCCCACAACTTGGAGGGCGTGACGGGCATTTGCAATTGCGGCGAGAGCTTCGCCATGCCGTTGCGCGCCAACGCATCGGCAATGGCGTTCATCACCGAAGGCGTGGCGCCAATGGTGCCCAGCTCGCCGACACCTTTGACACCCAGGCGGTTGTTTTTGCAGGGTGTGGACTCGTCCATTTCGGTCTTGAAATTTTGCACGATGTCGGCCTTGGGCGCGCAGTAGTCCATCAAGCTGCCGGTGACAAGCTGGCCGGTTTCGCGGTCGTAGATGAGGTGCTCACACAAGGCTTGGCCGAGGCCCTGCACCGCGCCGCCGTCGAGCTGGCCGCGCACGATCATCGGGTTGATGACGCGCCCGACATCGTTCACTGATGAATAAGCCACCACTTCGATGTGCGCCGTGAGCGGGTCAATCTCCACCTCGGTGATGTGGCAAGCGTTGGGCCAGGTCGGGCCGGCGACGGCGTGGGTTGATTCGACATGGATCTGCTTCGCCTCCTGTTTGCCGGCCAGCGTGAACAGGTTCATTTTGATGTCGGTGCCCTTGACGCTGAATTCCGCGTTGGCGAAGCTGATGTCTTCCACCGCCACCTCAAGCTCTTTGGCGGCGAGTGTTTTGGCCAGGTCGATGGTTTTCTCCGCGCCCACCTGAATTGCCGAGCCGCCCGTGAAGAGCGAGCGCGAACCGGCGCTGCCAAAGCCGTTGACGCGGTCGGTGTCGCCCATCTGGATGCGCACCTTGTCAATGGAAACGCCAAAACTATCGACCACCAATTGCGCCAGCGTGGTGCCAATGCCCTGGCCCATGGCGTTCACAGCGGTGACCACATCGATGAAACCATCGGCGCGCACATGCACCTTAACGTGCTCTTCCAGCGCGTTGCCGCCCGTCCATTCGAGGAAAGTGGCAATGCCCAGGCCGCGCATTTTTCCGTTGGCCTTCGATGCCGCCGCGCGCCCGGCAAAACCGGCCCAGTCAGCCAACGGCAAGGCTTGGTTCATCACATGTTCGAACTTGCCGGTGTCGTAGGTTTGGCCCATCGGGTTTTTATAGGGCATTTGCTCGGGCTTGATGAAGTTGCGGCGGCGCAGCTCGACGCGGTCAATGCCGGTCTGGCGCGCGGCCTCGTCCATTAGCCGCTCCATGATGTAGATCGCCTCGGGGCGGCCTGCGCCCCGGTAGGGCCCCGTGGGCGCGGTGTTGGTGAGCACCGCGCGGAAGTGGAAATCGATCAATTGAATGTCGTAAACGCTGGTTTGCACCCACGGCCCGATCATCAACTGAATGGCCACGCCTGCGCCCGTGGCATAAGCGCCCACGTTGGCGACGCCATCCAGCCGCAGCGCGAGAATTTTGCCGTTCGCGTCCAGCGCCAACTCGGCTTGGGTGCGCACGTCGCGCCCGTGTACCGTGGAGACGAACTCCTCCGCGCGCTCCGCCACCCACTTCACCGGCCGTTTCAAGGCGAGGCAACAATAGGCGATGGCCACGTCTTCGGGGTAGGCGCCGGTTTTCATGCCAAAGCCGCCGCCTACGTCGCCCAAGATGACGCGGACTTTTTCTTTGTCAAGGTTCAGGCACTCGCTGATGCCATCCCGCTGGGCCGTGTGCATTTGGCTGGAGAGGCGGATCGTTAGGCGGCCCGTGGCTGGGTCAAACTCATGCAAGGCGCTGCGCGGCTCAATTGGCAGGGCGTGCAGGCGCTGGTTGTCGATGTCGAGCTTGACGATGTGTTTGGCCTGGCCAAAAGCGGCGGCGGTTTTCTCGGCGCTGCCGTGGCGAATCTCGGCGGAGATGTTGTCATTGATGTGGTCGCACAGGCGCACCGTGGTGGAGGCCAGGGCATCTTCTGCATTCACGGCCATGGGCAATTCTTCGTAGTCCACATGGATGGCTTCAGCGGCGTCACGCGCTTGTTGCAGGGTTTCCGCAACCACGGCGGCGACGGCTTCGCCGACAAAACGCGCTTTCTCATGCGCCAGCGCGCGCCGGGGCGCAGAGGTGACATCGCTGCCGTCCGCGCGTTTGAAACCAGCCGCGCCAGCCACCGGTTTCACGCCTGCCGCCACCAGCTCGGCGCCAGTGGCGACCATCAAAACGCCGGGCATGGCGCGGGCGGCGCTGGCGTCGATGGACTTGATGCGCGCGTGCGGGTAGGGCGAGCGAACAAACACCAAGCGCGTCTGGCCAGCGGGCTGCACGTCGTCGGTGAATTGGCCCAGGCCTTTGAGAAGTTGCTCGTCTTCCAGGCGGCGGACTTGTTGGCCGGAGCCGAAGCGGGCGGTGTCAGTGGCGGAAGCAGTGGTCACGTTGATGGCCTTTGTGTCGAAGCGTTGGCGAATTGGGGATTGAGAACGCAACTATATGCGCAACCGGCGACTGCTGTTCAGGACCAGTTCGCATCGCATTCACGGCACAATGTTGACATGACTTCCACTCCATCTGCGCCATCCAGTGCGCCATCCGGTGCGCCATCGTCCAACGCCAAAATCGGCGGCCACCTGCTCGTTGAATGCCTGGTCGAACAAGGCGCGACCCACGCTTTCGGCGTGCCCGGCGAGAGTTATTTGGCCGTGCTGGACGGTTTTCACATTCACCGCGAAAAAATCCAGTTCATCATCAACCGCCAGGAAGGCGGTGCGGCCTACATGGCTGAGGCGCACGGCAAGTTGACGGGGCGGCCGGGGGTGTGTTTTGTCACGCGCGGCCCGGGCGCCACGAATGCCTCCATCGGCGTCCACACGGCGTTTCAAGACTCCACGCCGATGGTGCTTTTTGTCGGCGACGTGGCCAGTGAAATGCGTGATCGCGAGGGCTTCCAGGAAGTGAACTTCCTGAGCTTCTTCGGCCCCTCCACCGGCGGCATGGCCAAACGGGTGGAGCGCATTGACGATGTGCGGCGCATTCCTGAATACGTGGCGCGGGCGTTTGCCACCGCGATGAATGGCCGGCCTGGGCCTGTGGTGTTGATCTTGCCGGAGGACATGCTGGCCGCCGTGGTGCCGCACGATGCCCAAGGCGCTTTGCCGCAGGTGATGCCGCGCGTCCAGGCCGTTGAAGCCTGGAGCGACCCCGGCAGCCTGCGCAAATTGCGTGAAATGCTCCTGAAATCAGAGCGCCCCTTCATCATTGCTGGGGGCAGCGGCTGGACGCCGCAAGCGGCCCAAGCCTTGCAGCGCTTCGCTGAAAACTGGAAGCTGCCGGTGGGCAATGCGTTTCGGTTCCAAGACACGTTTGACAATTTCCACCCGCAGTACGCGGGTGACGTGGGCATTGGCATCAACCCGAAACTCGCGCAAAAACTCAAAGAAAGCGACCTCATCATCGCCATTGGCCCGCGCCTGGGTGAGATGACCACGGCAGGTTACAGCTGGCTGGCGGCGCCCAAACCAAAACAAAAACTGGCACACATCCACGCCAGCGCAGAAGAGCTGAACCGCGTCTACCAGGCCGACCTGGCGATCCAGGCCACCATGAACGCCGCCGCGCGTTCGCTCGAAGTGCTGACCGCACCGTTATCGCTGCCCTGGGAGAGCTGGACAGCCGCCTGCCACGCCGATTACGAATTCAACCTGATTCCGCAAAAGCTGCCGGGCGACATCGACATGGCGGCCATCGTCGCCACGCTACAGCAGCACCTGCCGGCCGACGCCGTGCTCACCAACGGCGCGGGCAACTTCGCGAGTTGGATGCACCGTTTCTACAAACACCATGGCCTCGCCAAAGGCCACAAAACCCAGCTTGCGCCCACCAATGGCTCGATGGGGTACGGCGTGCCTGCGGGCATCGCTGCCGCAATCACCACGGGGCGTGTGGTGCTCACCATGGCCGGCGACGGCGACTTCCTGATGAACGGCCAAGAGCTGGCCACCGCCGCGCAATACGGCGCGAAAACCATCATCGTGCTGCTGAACAATGGCATGTACGGCACCATTCGCATGCACCAGGAGCGCGATTACCCAACCCACGTGGCGGGCACCGCGCTGAAGAACCCAGACTTTGTTGGTCTCGCACGGGCCTATGGCTACGCGGGTGTGCGCATCACACAAACGGCCGGGTTCGAAGCGGCGTTGCTCGCTGCAATGGCGCGCAAGGAGGGCACGTTGATTGAAATCATGCTCGATGCGGATGTGATCACTACCCGTGGCACGTTGACCGCGATTCGCGAGAACGCGCTGAAGTCACGCTGAAGTCACACGGACGTGTCTTTGACGTGTGACCACGGATGCGTTGAATGTTTGTTTGTTTACATATATTTACGTGCCGCCGGTAAACGCTGGCCGCTACTGGGACGTTACATATGGGACAACTTAGAAAGCGACTCATGAATAAATTCTTGCCCGCAGCATTTTTGGCATTGGCATGCCTGGCGGCGCCAGTCGTCGCACAGACCAACGTGGGTGTCTCGATCGGCATCAATCAGCCGGGGCTTTATGGCCGCATTGACATCGGCAACTACCCGCAGCCCGTGGTGATCAACCCGCAGCCCGTCATCATCGTTCGGCCCGCCGTGGTGGTGCAGCGCCAGCCGATTTATTTGTACGTTCCCCCCGGCCACCAGAAAAAATGGGACAAACATTGCTACCGCTACAACGCCTGCGGCCAGCCAGTTTATTTTGTGCAAGAGCAGTGGGTGCAAGAGCGTTACCAGCAAGAGCACCCGAAATGGAAAGGCGAGCGCCACGGGCGCAAACATGCCGGGCGTGACCGTGACGATGACGATGACGACCACGGCAAGGGCCACGGCAAGGGCCGCGATTAAGATCGCCCAAGCCGGTTTGAATTAAACATACCCAAATTGGGTATGTTTTGGCTCCAAATCGGTCTTTCCAGAATTCTCGGTAGAAGATAGGGTTCTAAGTCACGTAAAATATGAATTCTTTGCTACTATAATTCTAGCATCTTATTTCCGTGAGACTGGGCACGGTAGACGCGCCAATTCAACGCGTTCACATCGCAACGCTAAATTGACACACACCGTCAAACGGTCGACAACCCCGGCATCGAGAACCCAACTTCCTTCAATTGCGCCAGTAGTTTTTGTGCCGCGCCGTCGTCCAGCCTAGTCAGGGGCGGGCGCACCGTAGCCCATTCGGCTTGGCCAG
>JANOYE010000087.1:0-16721 GCA_031428695.1 Rhodoferax sp.
CCAGCGATGAAAAGTTGTACGCTCAAATCATAGAGGCGCTGGGCATCCAGGCCCCCGTGAATCGGCGCAACATGGATGTGGAGTTGCTGGGTTTACGATTGCTTCACCGCCATCCGCCCAAACTGATGATCATCGATGAGGTTCATCACCTGCTGTCTGGCTCGGTACGCGAACAGCGCCAATTGCTGAATCAGTTGAAGTTCATCAGCAACAAACTGCGCTTGCCCATTGTGGCGTTGGGCACCAACGAAGCCCTGTACGCCATGCAAACTGATCCACAAATTGCCTCGCGCTTTGAGCCATTTGCGCTGCCCAAGTGGCGCGAGAGCGCTGAACTTCGCGCATTTGTCGTGAACTACGGGCGACTGTTGCCGCTGGAGAAACCGTCACCGCTTGGCGACAAAGTGGTGATTCAGAAACTGATGGCCCTGAGTTCTGGCTTGACGGGCAAACTCACGTCGATCCTGGCGCAGGCCGCCGAGCTGGCCATCCGCCAGAAAACGGAATGCATCACCTTGGACTTGATTGAGCAGGCGGGAAACTTTGGCATCTACAAATACCCACCCGCCGAGTCTGAGACTGAGCACCGGCAAGACGTCGAAGCTTTGTGATGGCCGCCGTGCCAGGGCGATCAGCGGCACAGTCGCATTTGACAAATCAGCGACGACGGGCATAATCCTTAAGAAATTTATAATTTAGTGCATTAGTAATTTAGGCAAACTAGGAAATCATCATGTTGGCAACTGCATCACGTCCGGCCAGTGTCAAGGTCGTTGGCACCAATGGCCAGATATCCTTGGGCAAACAGTTTGCCGGGCGACAAGTCTTGATTGAGGAGCAGGAGGCTGGGGTTTGGCTGGTCAGGGCAGCTACGGTCATACCTGACAACGAGCGATGGCTTCACGAGCCCGAGGCAGCAACTGATTTGAACAAGGCCATGAAATGGGCAGGTGCGAATACGGCCAGCGATGTGGCGTTGGACAAAACCCTCAAACGTCTGGCGCATGGCAAAGCTTAGTTCGACGGCCTTGGCCCGGCTGGATCTGAACAACCCGGTGTTTCAAAGTAATCTGCTTACGCTACAGAAGCCGGAGCGGCATGCGGCGCTGGATACGCTGAACAAAATTCGCCAGTTGACCTGGGATCAGGTTTATCGCGACAGCGGGCTGAAGTGGGAAAAGATTAGCAGCGTTGCGCCACCTGCTGGCGTGGACGCCATCTATTCACTGCGGATTACCCAAGCGCGCCGTGCAACCGCCTACCGGGACGGCGAATTCATGCGGTTTTTGACAGTTGCCCCCGACCATGACAGCACTTACGGACGCAAGTGACATAATTAAGGCGCTATTTGTGCCAGATTAAGGCGCAAAAGTGGGGGTCGATTTGTTGTCCAGGTCGAAATTTGCGATTTGGATTCCAGCCCTGGTGTGTGGGTCGCTATAGGAGACCGTTGATTCCATTGGGTTTTCAGGCTACTACTTTGCCGCGTATCGTCGGTGTCCCATTTGACGGATACAAACGATGCAAAATTGGCACACCACTTACCTGGGTCTGAAAGATCTTCCGCGCGAACTCAGTACCTTTGAGCTTCAGGCCTTCTTCACCTACAGCAAGGCAGAACGTGAAGTAATTGATGCCCGGTATGGCGCACCTCACAAGCTTGGCCTGGCACTGCACATGGGGTTTCTACGGTTGAGCGGGCGCTCCCTCAATGCCTTACGCGTCGTGCCGGTCTCTCTGTGGGCGCATCTGGGCAAGGAACTCGGAGTGCGTCCACCGGAAATTGCCTCTCTCAAAGCCATGTACGCCCGTGGCAAAACTTTTTATGATCATCGTCAGCTGGCCCAGCAGACTCTCGGATTCCGTTTGCCGACCGATCATCAGAGCCGCGCCTTTGCACTGGCACTGCGCGATGAGGCCACCCGCTCGCCCGACAAAGACCAAATGCTGGTTTTTGCCCGGCGTTGGCTTTATGACCACAAGTTTCTGATCGAGAGCAAACGCGCCTTCAGTACCCAGATCTCTACCGCGCTGGACCTTTTTGAAACGCAGACCGGTGAGCTCATCACCTCCAGCGTCCCCAGCGAATTGTTGAAGAAGTGGCGCGACACACTGGCCGAATTCCGCCCAGACGGCCAAATCCAGCAAAGCTGGCTGTGGGAGGCGCCGGCTAAACACTCGACCGTGCAGATTGCTCAGGTGTTTGAGCGCATCGATTTGCTCTACAGCCTCGATGTCCACAAGCATTTGGGAATAATGAGCGACCTCATCGTGCGCCGCTATGCCCGTCAATTGGCCTACCGTCCGCCATCAGTGGGTGCCAGGATCAAAGAGCCACGGCGCACCATGGAAGTCGCATGCTTCCTGCGTTACTGCCTGTTCACCACGACCGACCAGGCCATCCTGATGATTCAGCGCCGGGTAACGGATCTTTGGCGCATGGCCCGCGAAGAAGTGCCAGATACGGTGAACTGGGCTGTCCTTTACAAAAAGCTGGTCACAGACTTGGCGGCACTGACTGAGCAGGGAGAACTCGCCGATGACCAGCTACGCCTGGGAGTCGTTGAACTGGTCCAACTCAGCCAGCAAGCCAAGCCACCAAGCCGCGCATCCCTGGTGCGTGAACGTCTGTTCGAGGGCATCCGCCCTGTGCGCTCGTTGTTGGCCGAAATCGGCAAGCTGCCTTGGCAGGCAGAACAGGACAACCCAGTCCTGATCGCCCTCAACCAACTACTCAAGCTGTATGCAGACAAGGTGCGTGAGCTGCCAATCGAAATCAGTGCGCCCAAATTGGGCAGAGTCTGGTCAGCAGCGGTTGTGGGAGACGACCGCGACAAGGCGATGAGGGCGTTGGAGGTGGCAACGCTGTTCTCCCTGCGTCGGGCGGTGCGCAACGGCTCCGTTTGGGTAGACCACAGCCTGGCGTTTCGTGGCCGGGCCCGCCTGTTCTTTACGCCTGAGCGCTGGGCAGCAGAGTCCAAACGCCACTATGCACGATTGGACTTGCCGACCAAGGCCAGCACTTTTCTGGCGCCGCTGCTCACTCGTGTTCGGGCCGGTGTGGCGGCTGTGGCCAAGGCCGCCCGTGACGGCGTGCTGCGGGTTGATGATGAGATCCACCTCACGGCAATGCCTGCCGAAGACGAAGACCCCAAGGTCATTTTGCTGCGAGCACAGCTCGACCAGCGTCTGGGCGAGGTGCAGCTGCCAGAAGTGATTCTGCAAGTGGATGCCCAGGTTCGGTTCAGCTGGATTATGCTGGGGCGTGAGCCAAGATCAACCGATGAGTTACTGATGGTCTACGCTGGTATTCTGGCCCATGGAACCAGTCTGACTTCGGCCGAATGTGCGCGCATGATCCCGCAGCTGTCAGCTACCAGCATTCGTCAGGCCATGCGCTGGGCGGGCGACGAACGCCGGTTGAGCCAGGCCTGTAACGCCGTGCTGGAATTCATGCAACGCCAACCCATTGCGGCAACTTGGGGCCGCTCTGACCTGGCATCGTCCGACATGATGAGCATGGAGACCACCAAGCGGGTGTGGCAGGCACGCCTGGATCCACGACGCAACACGCCGTCCATTGGCATCTATTCCCATGTGCGTGACCGCTGGGGCATCTCCTACGCGCAGCCCTTTGTTCTCAATGAGCGCCAGGCCGGCGTGGCCATCGAGGGGGTTTTGCGCCAGGATCGCATGGAGACCAGTCAGCTAGCGGTAGATACCCACGGCTACACGGACTTTGCGATGTCGCACTCACGCTTGCTGGGTTTTGATCTGTGCCCGCGCCTCAAAGAGTTGAAGCAGCGTCATCTGTTTTTGCCACGGGGGATGGCGATTCCCCCGGAGATTGCAACCGTGTGCGAGGCCAATGTCAACACCGATCTGATCGAGAAGCACTGGGACACCCTTGTTCATTTGGCGGCCTCGGTCATGAGTGGCAATGCCAGTGCGGTGGCTGCATTGGCCCGATTCGGGTCTGCAGCCAAAGGCGAACCGGTATATGAGGCCGGCGTTCAGCTGGGCCGTTTGCTGCGAACAGCCTTTCTGACCGACTACTTCGTGAAGACGCCTTTCCGCCAGGAACTGCGCCGGGTGCTCAACCGGGGTGAGGCGGTCAATTCATTGAAACGCGCGATCTATACCGGGCGCATCAGTGCGGCGCAGGCCAAGCGGCCAGACGAAATGCAGGCGGTAGCGGACGGCTTGAGCTTGGTGGCCAACACAGTGATGGCTTGGAACACGATGCAAATGCAAGCAGTTGTGAACCGCTGGGCCAACCGGCGCCAAGTTATCGAGGCCGACATCATGGCCAAGATTGCCCCGACGCGCTTGAGTGGTATCAATTTGCGGGGCGTATTCCGATTTCCGGTGGAGAAATATGCAGCAGATTTGATGCCGTCGCTGGCACCGTCGATAAATGCAGCCGTTGGCTGAAACCGATCACGGTTTGACGCCGCGAAATCCAGATTTGCAAACAGGCTGAAAACCCAATGGAATCAACGATCTCCTATTGTGACCCCCACACCAGTGCTGGAATCCAAATCGCCAATTACGACATGGAAAACAAATCGACCCCATCGACGGCGACAATCGGATTTTTCAACGCATATACCTAAGATAAGTCTACATATCTTAGGTTGAAATATTCTCTTCAAAATGGTATTCTATGGGTAGCTTCAGATTTTAGTGAGCCCTGTCAATGACTTACGAACTTGCGGAACGACATGGGGCTTTCCACGATGCGCCACTCACCAGGCACCTCTGCCCGGTTGTGGTGCGTGTGCCCATCATTGGAGGACGCCGCCGGTTGTTGTCAGCGCTATAATTGGCGCTTAATTTGGAGCTAATTTATGGAAACCATCTATTCCGATATCACCATCAGCATGTCCGAATTCAAAAAGAATCCGGCCGCCGTGTTGCGGGATGCCAAAAGCAAGCCGGTGGCGGTGTTGAACCACAACAAGGCCGCTTTCTACATGGTGGAGCCCGCCCTCTTTGAGTCGCTGCTCGAAGAGTTGTCGGACCTGGATTTGCACCGCACGGTGCTGTCGCGCATGGGCGAGCGTTCGCGCGCCATAGAAGTTGACATCGATGCCATCTGAGAAGCCTGCAAAGCACAAGTACCGCTTGCAGTTTGTGCCCAGCGCCTGGGCCGAATGGCAGGCGCTGGACGGGTCGGTCAAAGAGACGCTGCGCAAATTATTGAAGAAGCGCCTGGACAACCCGCATGTGCCGGGTGGCGAGTTGCATGGCGCCCTGGCCGGGCATTACAAGATCAAACTGCGCAAGCAGGGTTACCGCTTGGTTTACGGCGTCCAAGACGACATTCTCAGGGTGATGGTGATGGCGGTCGACAAGCGTGAGGATGGTGCCGTGTACCAGGCCGCCTTGGCCCGAATTTCCGAATTGATTGCAGAACTGGCGCGAGCCACACCCAAACGCCATTAATGCCTGGCCGCGCATCTTGCCCAGGAATAATTCAACTTTTAATGGCTCATGAGCTCACCAGTGCGGGACCATCGAGGAAATAGGACACGCCCGGGTGCCGGGGTGAATGGCGTTCCACCCACCCGTCCTGCGGCGCTGGCCGTCCTGGCCGGCGACCCACCCAAGACCCCCAAATCAGCGCCGCGTTCGAGCTCAGTCCAGTACGTGCGCCGCCTAGGCAAACACCACTTCGCCCACCTGCGCGCCGTGGCCGAAGGCCTGGACCTGCAGGACAGCGCCAAGCGTTACCTGGGCATCGAACACGGCCACCAGGCTCGTACCGCTCATCTGCAAACCGTCGAGCGCATCCGCGCCATCGCCCGGCGTGCCGGGGAAGGCGGCTGGCGGCTGATCGGCCTGGCCATTCGCATTGACTTCGATGTGGACCAACCGACCCTGGACGAATTCGTTGAACAACGCGATCTGGACGGCTGGTCACAAAGTGAAGTCACGGCGATGTACCAGGAGGCCTACCCGGTCGAACGCCAGGTTCAGCGCCGCGCCAAGAAGCGCACGCAGTTGCGCCAGCGCCAACTGGAGCTGATCAAACGCCTGGAACAGCAGGCCGCCGAAGCGCCGGCCCCGACCGACCTGGTGACAGGCTGGTTCGACGATGTCGTGGCCAAGCGCCTGCTGGGCGCCGGCCTGACCACCCTGGCCGACCTGAATCAAAAAATAGCCACCGGTGGGCGCTGGTACCGCAGCCTGCCCTCGATTGGAGAGGCCAAGGCAGAGCGCATCGTGGCCCACCTGGCCACCCTCTTGCCCAGAGCCGTTCGGCCCGCCAGGGCCCTGTTTGTGCTGTCGGGGACGCCCAATCTGTTCGCTGCGCCCTCCCCGGCTCCGCAACGGCTTTTAACGGCACCAGCGCGGTTCGATGCTCCCCTGCCCTCGTCTGCCGGAATGGAGGAGGAGGAAGGCTACCCAAATAGGCTCACCTTGGTGGCCGGTACGGCTAAAAGTGAGAACTTTAAGGGGGGGGGCGATGGCGACATACAGACCGCCCTTCCCTCCCTTGTCCTGCCGACTTTGTTGAAAGCGCGCAATGACCTGGAAGCCGTGGACGCCTGGATCGCGGCGCGATCCGGCTCCATCCACACGGCCCGCGCCTACCATCGGGAAGCCAACCGGGTGTTGTTGTGGCTGCAATACGAACGCGGGGGCAAAACCCTGGGCCAGATGGATGCTGGGGATTGTGGCGACTACATGGCTTTCCTGCAAACCATCCCCGCCGCCTGGATTTCGCGGGTGAGGGCCGCTCCCGGCCAACCCGGCTGGGCGCCGTTTCGCGGCCCCTTGAGCCATCGCAGCCAGGCCCTGGCCATCACCCTGGTCGCCTCCCTCTTCGCCTGGCTGCAATCGGCCCAGTACCTCAGCGCCAACCCCTGGCCCCTCATGAATCAGAAAACCGGGGACGATCGGGAGCATCAAATGCTGGATAGCAAGGCCTTCAGTGAAGCGGCCATGGCCGAGGTCTTGAAGTACATCGAGGCGCAACCGCCCTCTCCTTCCCGCTACCGGATCCGGTTTATTTTGCGGTTTGTGGAGGCGGTTGGACTGCGCTCGGCCGAGCTGCTGGACGCGAAGCTCAAGGACTTTAGGCTAGAGCCCGAGGGCTGGGTGATGCAGGTGTTTGGCAAGGGGGCCAAGAACCGGGTGGCCGCCGTGCCGGGTCAGGCCTTTGCCGCGCTGCAGGAGTATTTAATGGCGCGGCACATGGAGGGCATCGAGACGGCACCGGGCACCCTGCCCTTGCTGGCCAGCACCAAGGATCCGTTTGAACCGATTGGTTATCAGGCGCTGTATGAACATGTACGCGGCTGGTTCAGAAAAGCCATTGCCAATTCTGGCCTGCCTTCCACCGAACGCGCCAAGCTGGCCCGGGCATCAACCCATTGGCTGCGGCACACCTTTGGCACGCGGGCGGTGGCGCGGGAGGTACCGCTGGACGTGATTCAGGCCCAGATGGGGCATGCCAGCATCCAGACGACGACAACGATTTACGGGCGGGCACCGATCAAACGGCGGGTGGATGAGCTGGGGAAGGCCTTCGGATAGATGTTTCGCTGACTGACGGTTGGTTTGAGGGACGTGGCAGATGTCCAATTGAAGTCTGGTCAAGGGTTTGCGGTAAGTCACGGGGCAACCAAAAAAAGGGGGTGGAACCGTTCCACCCCCTACTCTTTTCAGCTCTCGTGTTGCGCCGGCAGTCAGGAAATAAAGGTTTGGACGAGTCTTTTCATCTCTTCGAACCTCTCTGGCAAAATGTTCTTCAAATCAATTGCCACGGTTTTCTTTACCGAATCCATTCGAATCGAGGCACTTTGTCCATTCTTGCCGTTCAGTGCAACTTCTTTTGACGAGGGGGGTGGAACGGTTCCACCCCCCCCAACCAATCTCTTCAAAACTTGGGCCGCCGCCGGGCGCGGGGATTCGCTTCTAATGAGCTTTGCCGTCGACAAAACCAGCTCGGGGTCCTTTTGCATTGCCTGGGTAATCTCGGTTGCCCACCGATACTGAAGATCAAGCGGGCTCCGAAAAGCAGCAAGAATATCTGGCGGCAACCGAGCCAGGGACAAAGCCTTACCCAACATACTCAAATCTAGAGACGCGTTTTCAGCCAGTTTTCGGGCAGACGGAAAGAGTCCTTCATCGAGAGCTTTTGCGTAAGTTACGCCCGCCTCGTAAGGGCGCAATGCCTCCCTCGCCCTATTCTCTCGATCCATCTGGCAAAAAAGATCGACGTCTCCCATCTCCTCAATGACGCACAAGACATCAAGCCCGAGCTCAAGGCATGCTCTATGTCGACGATGCCCGAATACCAACTCGTAATCGCCAGGATGTCCAGGCATGGGACGCACCTTGATTGGCTGGATGTTGCCACCCGCCGACTCAATTTCTGCTTTCAATTGCGCAAATTCAGGGGTATGAAAGGACTCCTCTTGTCGATTCGCCCATTTGCTCGCCTTGATTCGTTCAGGATTCAATTTCCGACTGGCGTTAGCGCCATCGAACTCGGCCAGGCGCTGTTTCAATTCGACGTTTTCAAAAGCAACCTTCTCGTCCCGAAATAGGGCCTCTGCGTGCATACCAATTGCAGTCTTTGCACCCACTGCTTTTGAGACTTTGGCTACCCCGATATTGCTCAAGTCAACCATCGCAGCTTTATCTTTAAGCGCCATGAAGTTCTCCTATCCGCCTCTTCCAGGCTGTTTGAATTTGCTCTTCCACCAGCTCAACAACTCGCTCATACGCATCGAAGGCCCTTCGATAGGTTCGGGCATTTATGGTCGATGGATCAGTGTCATACACGGTCCCGAACTCCGCACTTGCACTTGCCGTCAAGGAAGTTTTCGGTATCTCCACCGGAAGCACCATGTTTGCATATCCAGCTGTAATCCATTCACGGACTACCGAAGATGACGCGTCATTTGAATCGACCCTGGCCAGCAAAACATCCACGAACTCAAAACTCTTGGTTTTGGATCGCTGAGTAATCAAGTTTTTCGCCAGGTCATTAAACAGATTCCAAAACTGACCACTCGACGTAAAGTCAAGTGTGCTTGGCGGCAATGGCATGATCAAGCCATCGGCCGCCAATAGTGAGTTGATCGTCAAATATGAAAGGGAAGGGGAGGTATCGAGAATGATGACGTCATATTTGGTTCGCGCAGTGTCAATGCCGTTTGACAGGACGTTCCAAAACTCAAAACTACTTTCCTGCTTTTGACGTGAAGGCAGGGCGAATTCCGCTGAGTACAGCGCAAGTGTTGCCGGCACGATGTCTATGCCTGACCAATAGGTAGGCTGAATCGCGTAATCAACCGATATCTCCGACCCGTAACAAAGCGGAAGGATCGTCTGTTCATCGTCAACATCAACATCTGGCAACATGCCAAAGAGAGTCGTCATTGAACCTTGGGGATCGGTATCGATAACGAGAACGTTGTGTCCCCGCAAACTTAAGCCTTGAGCCAATGTGACGGCCGTAGTTGTCTTGGTTACGCCCCCTTTGAAATTTGCGACTGCGATTGTGATCGCCTCGGCCTTTGCGGGGCGCAAGCTCTTGCTGCGGATGCTTTTCGCCCAGGTTCGAGCCTCTTGAAGTGAGAAGCGTCGTCGATGTCCACTCTCCATTTGCCCAAGTGGAAGATCCCCCTTCTTTATGCGATAGTCCATCTGCGCCTTGTCCAATTCACAAATTGCTGCGATTTGGTTGGTGGTGAAAACCGGCGGGGACTTTCTAGCGTCAGGTGCAAGCATCGTGCTCCTAACACTTTCAATCACTGCTCCAACCCTGCTTGACGTAGCAATAAGATCGTTAAGACTGACTCGTGAATCAAGCACCTTCTTTGTTGACATGCATTTCCTTCCAGTAGACGCAACATTCCGCGATACAGGTGGTATTGTGCGTCTATCGTAAAGAAACTCAAAGCGAATTGCTTACTCTTTCCGGATTTATCCCAAAATTCGCTCTTTCTCTTTTAGAGGTTCTAAGAGTGTTTAATACCTTTGTTGGTATTTTACCTATGTAAATCAATAAGTTAAACGAATTTTGAGAGTGGATTCAAGGGAAATGTGAGAACTTTCAGGGGACACGTGAGAGCGATCATGTGACCTGTGAGAGGAAAAATCCCCCTGGAAAAGTTATCCACAACGTCCCATCGATGGATGAAATCTCCATCAATAGCCAGCTAATCTCTTCTTTTTAGGCCCACGGATGCCCATTTTTGTTCAACTGTGAGAGAAATCATGGGGGGCGTCACTGTGTACAACGTGTTGCGCCGTCTTAAATGTGAGAGAAAACGGGACCCTGTATTAAGCAACGTCCATGTGGAGTAGGGCGACCCTGTGTGAAATTATCAATCTCACACATAATAGGGTCACCATGAAGATTGAGCAACATGTAGGCCCTGATCGAATCGAGAAACCAGTCTCGACGCTCGCCTTGGTGCCCAAGACAGCGGCAATTACCAGAGTTGGGCGCCAAGCCTACACAATCATGTTGCTACTTGCCAGGGAGCAAGGTGGGGGGAGGGGAGACACGGAGATGTTTACAGCGCCCCTAAATACAGTTATCCGTGGGTTTAACGGCAACCTCGCTGCCAGTGGTGAGCTCAAACGCCATCTTCGCTCGATGGTGACTCATGTCGTCGAATGGCAGTCACCATCACCATCTGAGACTATGGAGTGGGGCGCATGCGCCTTGCTCTCAGAGGTCAAATTGACTACGAAGAACGGGGAAAACTGGATTTCCTGGGCCTATCCGCCATCGTTGCGCTACGAAATGCTCAACCCCCAGCGCTTCGCTCAAATTCGCAGGTCGACGATTGCCCAATTTCGGTCGCATGCTGCCTTAGCGCTGTACGAGATATGCGCACGATACAAGGACAACCCTTCCCACCTAACAAGTAAACAACAATGGCAATGGTGGCTACCGGTGCTCACTGGCAAACCAGTGCCGGACGAAATCAAGACTGAATTTCGCTTTTTCAATCGCGACACTATCAAACCTGCGGTGGAAGAAGTGAATGAAGTTAGCGAGCTAATCGTCGTTGCGCGCGAGCACAAGATCGGGCGATCTGTTGAGTTCTTGCAGTTTGAGGTCCGAAAAAAGCAAGAGTTGCCGATTGAAACGACACCTCAAGCCCTCAACCTGGTCGAGGTGGTTCAAGCACAGCAACTTGGAATTGATCCCGAAATTGCGGAAGACCTTTTCATTCGGCATGGGGCACTCGCATTTGCAAATGCGATTAAGCGATTGGAGTCCAGGCTGTCAATGCCAGGGCCTTCGATATTGTCTCGCCACGCCTATTTGAAGTCGCTCTTGTCAGGAAAGGCAATTGATAAGCCTCATGACTTGCCATCTCAGATCGGTGAATTCATGAGGCCAAGTGACGGAGGAATACAGAGCGCAGTCGCTCCAAAGGTCAATGCGGTTGCACAGCGTCAAGAACGCCTTCGGGACAGCGAGAGCAAGAGGGTACAAATGATCCGAACTGAGATCGCAGCATTGGACGAAACTTCGCTTTCTCAATTGTTGCTAGGACTAAAGCTTCAGCTCAGCAAGCGCAACATGCCGACATCCGTTATGCAACGTCTTGAAAAAGGGAATTGGCAGTCGGCACTGGTGATGGGTGAGTTGATGCGCTATTACTGGAAGCAAAGTCGGGGCACTGAATGGATGGCTTCCGAGGAGGAGGACTCGCTGCCGACTGTCGAAAGGATAGAGCAAACAAAGCTTTTTTGATGACTTACGTTTATCTACGTGCCACTGGAAGTGACGGATTGCCAGCCATGGTCGACCCCAGAGAGGGGAGGGCAAATATTTAGATTTGTCGTGCTTTTGTGTCAAATGTCAGAAACTGATATATGATTCTCACTATTCAAGGTACTCCATGAGCACATTGCCAGAATCCATCCTGCTACACGCACAGTCTCTGCCTGAGGGAGGTGTGTTGTCACCCAAGGAATTTCTGCACTTTGGCAGCCGAGCCGCTGTGGATCAGGCGCTTTCCCGTTTGACTAAGGAAGGCAAGCTTTTGCGCGTGGGACGCGGCACCTATGTCAACCCAGTGTCCAGCCGCTTTGGCACCCGAGCACCGGCACCCGAAAAGGTGGTTGAGTCTCTGGCCGCTCAAAGCGGCGAAACAGTAACTCCACATGGTGCTATGGCGGCCAACGCCCTGGGCTTGACCCAGCAGGTACCCATTCGCGAGGTCTACCTGACATCAGGGCGAACCCGCAAGCTGAAGCTGGGTCGCTCAGAGGTACTGGTCAAACACGTGCCGCGCTGGATGCTGGCCTTGGGTACGGGTCAGGCGGGCGCGGCAGTGCGTGCCTTGGCCTGGATGGGGCCAACCCATGTCAATGAATCACTAGCGACTCTGCACCGCACCTTGCCAAACTCGGAATGGCGTGCGTTGGCCTCCGCACGCTCAGCACTGCCATCCTGGATGGCGCAGGCCATCGGCGAGGAAGCAACGCGTGGCTGAGTCCTACTTGTCTCTCAGCCGGGAGGATCAGCGCGAAGTTCTGGAGCAGGCACGAGCCAAGACTGATCGCCCGACGCATCTGCTGGAAAAGGACGTATGGGTGGTCTGGACGCTTGGCGCGCTCTTCGAGTCGCCACTTGCGGCCGATTTGACTTTCAAAGGCGGCACGTCCTTGTCCAAGGCTTACAAGGTCATCGACCGGTTTTCCGAAGACATTGACCTCACCTACGATATCCGCAAGCTGATCAATGACCTGATGAGCGGCGATGAATTCTTGCCGGCGAGTCGCAGCCAGGCGAACAAATGGACCAAGGCTGTGCGAGACCGTCTACCAGGCTGGATCGCAGCGGACGTAAAACCGATTCTTGAGGCAGCGCTGGCGCGTGACCACTTGGACGCAAAACTGGAAACGGGCGGCGTTGAGAATGAAAAACTGCTGCTACGCTACCCAGCAATCAAACACGGGACGGGCTATGTGCCACCCGTGGTGACACTAGAATTCGGCGGCCGCGCCACTGGTGAGCCTCATCAGGTCATGCGCGTCGCCTGCGATATGGAGGGGCATGTTGAGGGGGTCTCTTTCCCGACCGCTTCGCCTTTGGTCATGAGCGTGGCGCGAACTTTCTGGGAGAAGGCAACGGCCGCGCACGTCTACTGTGCTCAGGGGCGCATCCGCAGCGAGCGGTACGCCCGTCATTGGCATGATCTGGCGGCAATAGCGCGCAGCTCCTATTTCGCGGGCGCAGTGTCAGATCGGGCCGTGGCCACGGCAGTCGCACAACACAAGTCTTTTTTCTTCGTCGAGAAGGACGCGAACGGAGAGGTTGTTGACTACACGCGGGCGGTCGCAGGCCATTTGAAAATCGTGCCTGAGGACGAAGCCCGAGAAGCGCTCGCTCTTGACTACGCGAACATGCTTGCTGATGCCGTCATGGTGGGCGACGCATTACCTTTCGATCAGTTAATGCAGGTCTGCAGCGACGTCGAAACACAGGTAAACAAGGCTGCGCCGCTATGATTGGGCCAGCTCTTGGAACGGGAGCCGAAAATGCATATATTTCAGTCGAACATCGCAACTGTTCGACATGGCTCACTTGAATGTCCGCTTTTGGGCACTGAAGCAGAAATGACGAAACGCCGCAATGCGGCCAGTAGCGAATGACCGTTAACTGAAAGCCAAAATAGTGGCGAATAACGTTTACCCAGGCCTTTGGCACATCGTCTGGATGTCAGACTGGGATCAGGACTATGTGAACATGGAGGTGCCGGGTCACATCACCTTCGGGAAGGATCTGACCGGCAACTTCCAATTCGGAATGGTGCAAGGACAGATGGATTGCAAACTCGAAGAACGGCAGAGCCAACGCGTCGAGTTCACCTGGCACGGCTTTGACGAAGGCGACGAACTGGCTGGGCGCGGACACGCCGAGATTGTCAAGGATGAACTGCACGGGCATTTGTACATTCACATGGGCGATGATTCCGCATTCCTCGCCGTCAGGCAACAGACTTAGGGTCTTCGTGAGTGCTCTTCTGAGGAAGGACGTACCCCGCCCGCGCCCGTTGCATCGCGGCAGGAAGCGCGAAGAGTCGATCCTAAAATGCCTAATATAAAGGGCATTGTCGATTTTTGTGCCTGGTTTGGCGATTTTTTTACCCGAGCCGGACTTGTGCTCCTTTCGGAAAAAGCCTAATATAGGCGGCGTTGAGTACAGATAATGCCTAGTTTTGTGAGCAAATTCGTAATGCCCCCACAAGTCACCGAGCGAGTTGCCCGGCTGGGTCAGCGCATCCGCGTGGCGCGGATTCGGCGCGGCTGGTCGGTCGCCGATCTTGCAGGTAAGGCGGGGATCAACCGAAACACCCTCACGGCACTGGAGCTCGGTCGGCCTGGCGCGGCGGTCGGCGTTTGCTTCACGATACTATGGGCGCTCGGCCTGGACAAGTCTCTGGATGCTGTTGCGGATCCCGACAGCGATCTCCACGGAAAGGCGCTCGAAGCGTCCCGCCGACCCACGCGGGCGAGCAAGGCCCGAAAGCCGAGCGACGACTATGACTTTTGAGCGAGAAGCCTATGTCTACGTTCAGCTACCCGACACGTTGGAAACGGTGCCGGCAGCGCTACTCAGGGTGCAGACGCTGCCCGACGGCACACAGGTAGGGCGGTTTCGATACGGCGACCGTTACCTTCAGCGCCAGGAGGCGGTTGCACTCGATCCGTTCCAGCTGCCTCTTGCCAAAGAAGTCTTCGAGTTCACCAAGCTCAAGGGAATCCCCGGTGCGGTTCGAGACGCTGGCCCCGACGCCTGGGGACGGCGCGTGATCGAGCACAAACTCGAGCGCAGCGCGGCTGACCTTCAGGAAATCGACTATCTTTTACATGGACCGCAAGACGGGGCAGGGTACCTGAGCTTCGGTCTGAAGGCCGAACCGCCCGCGCCCAAGCGCCAGTACAACCGCACACATCAGTTGGCCGAGCTAATCGCGGCCACCCAGGCGATCGAAGAGGGGCGCCCGGTGGCCGCACATCTGCTCGAACAGCTTGATCCGGGCACCAGCATGGGTGGAGCGCGGCCGAAGGCCACGATCGAGGATGCGCAAATTCTCTGGCTCGGAAAGTTTCCCGCCAGAGATGACCGCTTCAATCTGCAGCGAGTCGAATTTGCGACACTCGACCTGGCACGCAGATGTGGCCTGAACGTCACACAGGCGCGGCTCCAGTCCGTTGGCGAGAGCGATGTGCTGATGTTGCAGCGCTTCGATCGCGACCACACCGACAAGGGCTACCTTCGCTTCGGCCTTGTCAGCGGCCTGACCGTGCTTGACTGCGGTGACAGCCACCTGGACCGCGAGCGCTGGTCCTACCCAATGCTGGCCGACAATTTGCGCCGATGGTCTGACAAGCCGGAAGCTGACTGTGCCGAACTCTTCAGGCGGATGGTCTTCAATGCTGCCGTGACCAACAACGACGATCATCCTCGCAACCACGCCCTGCTGCGCAGGCAGAAGGGATGGCAGCTGTCGCCGGCCTACGATCTCGTGCCCGCACCCGTGGTCAGCCTGGAGAGGCGCGACCTGGCATTGACCGTCGGGGACTACGGTCGCACGGCCAGCATCTACAACCTGCTATCGCAAGCGGGGCGTTTCGGTTTGTCGGCGCAAGAGGCGCGCGAACAAATCGATCGACTCGTCGATGTCGTCCAGCATTGGCACCAAGGCTTCTTCGCCTGCGGCGTGTCGGCCAAGGACATCGACTACATCGCCCCCGCCATCCTGCCTGACTGCTTCTTCTTCGAAAGGCGTCCCGACGCGTGATGCACCATTTCGGCTTGCATCGTTGACCACGCCAACATTCCGCTCGAGCCCGTCCTTTCATGACATCGAGATGCCATGAGTTGCCCCGCGGACAATTGGACGGGCTTCACGGACTTGGCCGCCGCTCAGGGCAAAGGCACAGACTATCGAGGCCATATGCGGGCGAGCCCGGTAAATTACGATGTCCAGACGCAACAACGCAGCAAGCACAAATGCGGGTTTCCGGCCCCGAAAACCATAAAACGGGCATCACTGATTTCGATCCCGACAAATACATGGATCAAGACTTCATTCATAGGTATTGATAAAATATGTTATCAATAGTTAAAATGGCGAATGTGCGTCATGACGATCACTAGTTCGGGCTGTTGGGGGCGTTGGCGCGGGAAGGGCAGGCGAGATACAATGTCACTCACAAGTTGGAGAATTCCAGAATGACGACGACGGCCATGGTTCACGTCCGGGTGGACGAACAGATCAAAGCCCAGGCCACCGAGGCGCTTGGCGGCGATGGGTTTGTCGGTCTCTGACGCCGTGCGGGTGTTTTTGATGCGAGTGCTCGCTGAGCAGCAAATGCCGATTGCGCTCACCGCGCCGAACGCCAAAACCTGGGCCGCGATGAAGGAGGCCGATCAAATTGCCTTGACGCGCCGGGCCCGTTTTGGCACCGCCGCCGAGCTGTTCGATGACCTCGAAAAGAACAGCCGCAAGTAAACGCGCCGAACCGCCCCGTGTGGCGGACTATGCCAAGTCCTTTTTGAAGGATTGACAGCGGCTGTCTCGATCAGGTCGGTATGACATGCACCAGCTCAAAGAAGCCATGCTGTTGCTGATCGCCAATGATGCACCGTTGGGGCCCGAGTGGCTGGACCACGCCTTAGGCGGCGAGTGGGCAGGGCACCGCGAGTGCCACATTGGCGGCGA
>JANOYE010000088.1:0-6492 GCA_031428695.1 Rhodoferax sp.
CCTGACAGCCAACAATATCGGCAGTGCGGCAGCCACTGGCATGCCGATCACGGTGGACGGCAGCCCGGCAAACCTGGTGGTGCTGAGGGATACCATCCCCGCCAATACGGTTTTTGTGTCGCTTGGCGCGCCTGGCGCTGCTACGCCGCTGTACCACCGCGTCGGGTCTGACCCCAACACCTACACCTCCACTCCGCCGCCCAGGCTCGCCGAGGTAGACGCGGTGGGATTCGGTTTTGCGTCGATCGCCGCCGATCAAAGTGTGTCCCGTTCCTTCGACGTAGCCATCAATGCCAACGCCAGCGGCGATATCGCCAACACCGCGCAAATCAGCTTTTTCGGAGCGCCTTCGCCAGGCCTCGCCGTGGTGAACTCCAACACCACCAAAACCACGGTGCCGAAACGGGCGCCCAACATCGCCTATTTCCGGGACGCCGCGTACACCAACCCCACCAACGTTGCCCAAACCGACCAGGTGGTCTTTGTTCAGGCCGACGCCGCTCAGTGCAATGTGAACCCGTTGAGGGCGGAAACCTACACGGTCATTATCAAGTCGGCAATCACGGGTGATATCGAATCGTTCATTGCTACGGAAACCGGGCTCAACACCGGTACGTTTCGCATTGAACCCTCCGTGACGCTCACGGCAAATGCCCGCAACGCTGGCGACACCTTGGTCAGCACGGCGAAGAACGATACCTTGGGCACCAGCATGTTGGGCTGCAGTGACTCCGATCTCCTGGTGAATCTGCTGATCGACCCGTTTGGTGTGGTGTACGACGGGCGCAGCAATGTGCCAGTCAGCGGCGCAACCGTCACCTTGTTCAACGTCGGCGCGGGCGCTGCGGCTGTCGTATTCAGAGCAGACGGCGTGACACCTTCACCGAGCACGGTGGTCACCGGGGTCGATGGTCGCTACGAGTTTCCCACCGTCGCACCCGGCACCTACCGGCTTCTGGTGCAGCCGCCCGGTGGTTTCAGCTTTCCCTCGGTGCTGTCACCGGCATTGTTGCCGGCGACCCGCCTGACTGACGCGAAAGGCTCTTATGGCGGTGACTTTGCTGTGAGTCTGGCCACCGGGCCGGTTCATATTGACGTTCCGCTGGATGCGAGCAACCTGGGCGGCTTGTTCATTGACAAAACCGCCTCCCGCGCCACCGTGGAGTTGGGTGAGTTTTTAGACTACACCATCAAAATCAAGAATACCAGCGGCCAGTTGCTCGGACAGATTCAGCTCGAAGACCATTTGCCCGCCGGTTTTGCCTACGTGCCCCAAAGCGCTCGATTGAATGCGGGTACGACACGGCTCGACGGCTCCAGTTTGCCGCAGCCGGAAGGTGGTGTTGGCCCTACCATCATCTTCAACGCGGGTTCCGTCGCAGACAACACGGTACTTACCTTGACCTACCGCGTGCGCGTTGGCCCCGGCGCCTTGCAGGGTGATGGCATCAATCGGGCGCAAGCTTTCAGTGCCCGAATCTCCACGGGCATCGCCACCAAGATCAGCAACGTCGCCACCGCCACGGTCCAGGTGTTGCCCGGCGTGTTCAGCGACCGGGGTTTTATCGTCGGCAAGGTATTTGCCGATTGCAACCGTGACCGCATTCAAAATGGCGAAGAGCCTGGCATTGCCGATGTGCGCTTGTATTTGCAAGACGGCACTTTCGTAATTACCGACAAAGACGGCAAATTCAGCCTGTACAACATTCGCCCCCAAACCCATGTGCTCAAGCTCGACCAGACGACGTTGCCGCAAGGCGCCAAACTTGAAGTGCTGGATGCGCGCCAAGCAGGCGATGCCGGCAGCCGGTTTGTCGACATGAAAAACGGTCAATTGCTCAAAGTCAATTTTGCGGTGGATGGCTGTGCTGCGGGCGTCATGGAAGAGATTCAACAACGCCAGAAACGTGCGCGGACGATGACGGAAACCGAATTCGCAGTCACCGCCCGCATGTCGGCCGACAGCACACCCCTGGCGGTGGACGAGAAGACCCTGCCGGCCAGCGGTGTCGTTGGTGCCAAGGCGCCATCAGCGCCTGGCGCTGCTGCCAAGCCGGGCAGCGGCGCTGCGGCGAAATCGACCGCTCCGGTGGCACGCGTAGATCTGGACAAACTACTGCTCACGCTAGACCCCACGTTGCAGGTGTTGAGCCCTTCAGACAAGCAAGTGTTTGGCGTGGCGCAGACCGACATTGTGGTCAAAGGCGCAGCCGCCGGCACCTTGCGCTTGCAGGTCAATGGCGTGGAGGTGTCGGAAAAACGTGTGGGCCGCAAAGCTGTCTTGGAATCGGCGGGTGTGCAGGCCTGGGAGTTCATTGGCGTCGATTTGAAGCCTGGCGCCAATACTATTGAGGTCGAACAAGTCGATTCATTTGGCAACCCGCGCGGCAAAACGGCCATTCAGGTGGTTGCGCCGGGCAAGTTCGCCAGGCTGAGCGTCAAAGCCGCCGCAAGCAGCGCGCCGGCTGACGGCAAAACGCTCACTGAAGTCACGGTCACGCTGGCGGATGCCGATGGCCTTCCCGTCAAGGGCCGCATTCCGGTGACGCTGGAAGCAGCCGCTGGAACCTGGCAGGCAGATGATCTCGACAAAAAAGAGCCGGGGCTGCAACTTTTTGTGGAAGACGGCGAGGTCAGCGTGCCGTTGCTGTCGCCGCTAGACCCGACGGAGGGTGAAATTCGGGCGTCGTCGGGAGACATCAAGGCGTTCGCGAAAATCAAATTTTTGCCGGAGTTGCGCCCCTTGATCGCTGTGGGTGTGGTCGAAGGCGTCATCAATTTCAGGCGCATGGACGCAGGAGCCCTGCAAACTGCCCGCTCGCAAGACGGCTTTGAGCAAGAGTTGCGGTATTTTTCCCGTTCCAGCGCCGACGGCAGCCGCCAGCTCGGCGCCCGCGCCGCGCTGTTTCTCAAAGGCAGAATGAAGGGCGACTACCTGCTCACGCTGGCCTACGACTCTGACAAAGCCAACAAAGAGCGTTTGTTCCGCGATATCCAGCCAGACGAGTTTTACCCGGTCTACGGCGACGACTCCACCAAGGGGTTTGACGCGCAGTCCACCGGTCGTGCGTATGTGCGCGTGGACAAAGGCGGCTCCTATGTGTTGTATGGCGACTTCAGCACACAGACCCAAAGCACCTTGTCCGCCGGGCCAGCGCGCCAACTCAGCCAGTACAACCGCAGCCTCAATGGTGTGCGCACCCATTTGGAAGGCGAGCAGGGCAGCCTCAACGCCTTTGCCGCCCGCACCAGCTACCGCTCGGTCACGGAGGAGTTTCCAGCGCGTGGCGTCTCCGGCTATTACACATTGACCAGCGCCGACATCGTGCCCGGCAGCGAAAAGGTCGAGATCATCACCCGTGACCGCAACCAACCCGCCATCGTCATCAAAACTGTGTTGATGACGCGGTTCAACGACTACGTGTTGGAGGCCCTCACCGGCCGGCTGTTGTTCAACGGGCCGGTGGCCACGCTGGATCAGGCGTTCAACCAAAACTTCATTCGTGTCACTTACGAGTTCGCGCAAGGCGGCCCTGAGTTCTGGGTCTATGGCGTCGATGCCCAGACTAAGCTGGGCGATAAAGTCACTGTGGCCGCCACCTACGTGCGGGACACCAACCCGCTGGAAGACTTCACCTTGAAGGGTGCCCAAGTGGTAGTGCAAGTCGCCGAGAAAACCACTGTGAGCGTCGAATTGGCGCAAACTGACCATATTGCCTCCGGTTCCGGCACCGGCACCCGCGTGGAACTCAAACACGAGGGCGACAAGCTCCAGGCACAGGTGTACAGCGGCAGAACCACGGCGGGCTTTGACAATCCGGCCTCCTTGCTCAGTAAAGGGCGCGCAGAATCGGGCGCTAAAGTCAAACTGCCATTGGATGAACTCACCACCCTCAAGGCTGAAGCCATACGCAGCGAAGACGGTTTGACCCAAGGCGTTCGCGACGGGGCCACGGTGGTGGTGGAGCGCAGCCTGGGTCAAAACCTCAACGCGCAAGCGGGCCTGCGGTACTTCAAAGAAACGGCCAACCCGGCTGATGCCAGCACTTTGGGCGTTACGCCCATTGAAGGCACGGCCGTTCGTTTAAGGCTGTCCGGGCAAGTCCCCGATGTGCCCACGTTGACCGTGTTTGGTGAATACGAGCAGGATGTGGCGGACAGCAACAAGAAAATGGCAGCCATTGGCGGTGATTACCTGCTGGGCGACCGCACCAAAATTTACCTGCGCCACGAACTCATTTCCAGCCTGGGCAACCCCTACACGCTCAATGCAACGCAGCAACGCAACGCCACCGTGCTGGGCGTAGACGCCGGTTATTCGGAAGCGGGCCGGGTGTTCAGCGAATACCGCGTGCGTGATGCCTTAACCGGCCGCGAGGCGGAAGCCGCAGTTGGCCTGCGCCACCAGTGGTCGGTGGCTGACGGCTTGCGTCTGCACGGCGGGTTGGAGCAAATCCACACCCTCAACGGCATCGATCACAACAGCACGGCCATCACCGGCGCCATCGACTACACCGGCAACCCCGGCTGGAAAGGCAGCGCCCGCCTTGAATACCGCACCGACCCCGCCTCCGACCAGTGGCTCGGCACCTTGGGCCTGGCGTTCAAAGTCTCCAGTGACTGGACTTTCCTTGGCCGCAACGCGTTGCAACTTCAAACCAGCAAGTTGGGCGCTGGCGGCCGCAAATTGCTTGAGCGCTTGCAACTGGGCATGGCCTACCGCGATACCGCCACCAACCAATGGGACGCCCTGGGCCGTTACGAGTTCAAACACGAAAGCGACGAAACGGCGACACCGGCGGTGCAACGCTCGGCGCACATCCTGTCATCACATGTGAGCTACCAGCACAGCGCTGCTCTGGTTTTGTCTGGCCGATACGCCGGTAAATATGTGCTGGAAGACACCAACGGCATCCGCAGCCGCTACTCGGCCCACCTTTTGTCGGGCAGAGTTGACCTGGACATCGGCACCGACTGGACAACCGGGCTCAACACCGGCGTGTTGATGAGCGGCGACCTGCGCAGCCGCCAGTGGGCGCTGGGCTTGGAGCTGGGTCGCATCCTGGCGAAGAACCTCTGGTTGTCGGTGGGTTACAACCACTTCGGTTTCAGAGACGATGATCTGGCGGGCGAGGCCTATACCAACCAAGGCGTTTACCTGCGATTGCGCTACAAATTTGACGAAAGTCTTTTCAAATGAGATTGACGGGCCTGATGTCGAAAGTGGGCTGCCACTTGCGCGGAGTCGGCAGGCTTGCTTGCGTCCTGGGTTTGGTGTTGGGCTTTTCGGTCGCGCACGGCGCCTATGTGCAGGTTTACAACACGATTCAAAAAGGCGCAATAACTTTCACCGGCAATACGCTGGCTCTGAACGGCAACGGCACAGCTCAGTCTGGCGTGCCCGGCACAAGTTCGACTGGTGGTGCGTTCATTGCGGAAGGGATTTCACCGCTCACCTATTTCGGCGGGTTCAACGCTACGTTCTATGGGGCTGGTGCAGTAGGGACAACTAACGACTGGACCAAGAACGCCTCACGCGCCGTGCTGAACATTCCAGTCGGCGCAACCGTGTTGTATGCCGAGTTAATCTGGTCAGGCACCAATGGCGCTGCAATCAATGCCTCAAGAAGCAATGCGGTTAAATTTATCACCCCGTCTGGCACCTACACCGTCACGCCCAGTGCAACAACGGCGAACGATACCGGGACTTTCTACACCCGCTCAGCCAACGTGACGGGCTTGGTGCAGATTGGCCGTGGCGGCAATTACACGGTGGGCGGTGTGCCCGCCATCATTGCGACTGGCGGTGCCACTGATGCCGCAGGTTGGACACTGGCCGTGGCGTATGCAGACCCGGCGCAAGTGGCGCGTAACCTGACGATTTTTGTTGGTAACGAGCCATCGGGCGCCGCCCCCGCTACTGTGAGCGGATTTTGCACGCCAGTAGCCGGGCCCGTGAACGGTCGGCTTATGACTAGCGGTATTGAGGGTGATGCGTCCGGTGTCGGCGACGCCATGCGCTTTGGTCCTACTGCGACGCTGAGCGCGGCGAACAATTTGTTCGGGCCGAACAGCCAGTCAGTTAATTTTTTCGGTAGCCAAATCAATGGCGATTCGGGTACGCGAGATACGACGGGTAGCTACGGCGGGTTCAACAGCACGGCGCTCGCGACTACAAGTACTTCCACCGCAGGCGCGCGCCAGGGATACGACATCACCAATGTCGATGCCTCGTCGCAATTGACCAACAGCCAAACCACAGCATCCGCTCAGGGTATTACTGCGGGCGACGTGTACGCCATCAACGCGTTGGCCATGCAAATCAACGTCACCTCGCCGATCTTCCCCGTCACCGTCAAATCGGCCAACAAGACATCCACGTTTGTCGGCGATGCCGTGCGTTACTCTGTCAATCTTGACAACACGGCAGGCAATGGTGCCGCCAATAATGTGACGTTTTTCGATGCCATTCCCCCGGGCATGGTGCTGGTG
>JANOYE010000089.1:0-13040 GCA_031428695.1 Rhodoferax sp.
ACCTGTTGCGGGTCGTCACCCCAGGCAAGTATGTGGTGCCCGCGCCCTTTGCGGAAGACATGTACCGGCCTGAGCTGCGTGGCGTTGGAAAACCAGAGCCAGACCTTGTGGTGATGGATCCACGGGCCAAATAGACGCCGAAAAAAGCTGATTCGCCATGCAAGCGCTTGCTTCCATTGCCGCCTGGCGCGCCACCAAATGGGGTCGGCGCATGGGGGTGCTGGCAGGCGCTGTGTTGGCGCTCGCCGCACTTGACCTGGCCTTTCCCCTGCCGCCTTTGACCCAGGACGGCGCCAGCGACACCGTGATGGTGCTCGCCGAAGACGGCAGCGTGCTGCGCAGTTGGCCCGGCGCTGACGGCGCATTGCGTTATTCGATTGCGGTGGCTGACGCTTCGCCCCGTTATGTGCAGGCGCTATTGCGCTACGAAGACCGCTGGTTCGACTGGCACCCCGGCGTCAACCCAGTGGCCCTGGGGCGCGCTGGCTGGCAATGGCTGCGCCATGGCCGCATCGTCTCGGGCGGCTCTACCCTGACGATGCAGGTCGCGCGCATTCTGGATGCTGCGCCCGACACCCGCAGCCTCTCTGGCAAGTTGCGCCAAATCGCCCGTGCACTGCAACTGGAGGCGCACTTGAGCAAGCACGACATCTTGGCGCTGTACCTCAACCACGCGCCCATGGGTGGCCAGGTGCAGGGCGTGGAGATGGCCAGCCGCGCCTACCTGGGCAAATCGGCGCGGGATTTGAGCCATGCCGAAGCCGCGCTCTTGGTGGCCCTGCCGCAAACCCCCTCGCGGCTGCGGCCAGACCGCGCGCCGGGCCTGGCGCAAACCGCGCGCGACAAAGTGTTGCGCCGCCTGCAAACCAGTGGCGTGTGGACGCCCGCCGAGGTGGCAGACGCGCGGCTTGAGCGTGTGTTTGCCGCGCCACTGCGCGCGCGCTGGCTGGCGCCGCTGGCGGCGCAGCGCTTGCGCAGCGGCGCGCCTGCGGGCAGCACCCTGCTGCAAAGCACGATTGACGCCGGTGTGCAAAGCCGGGTCGAGCAAATCCTGCTGGATCGCCTGGCCGGCCTGCCTAGCCAAGTGTCGATTGCCGCACTGGTGGTTGAAAACCAAAACCTCGCCGTGCGCGCCTATGCCGGATCGGCGGACTTCAGCGACCCCGCCCGTTCGGCCCATGTGGACATGGTTCGCGCCGTACGGTCTCCCGGCTCCACCTTGAAACCTTTTTTGTACGCCATGGCCTTGGACGACGGCCTGGTGCATTCCGAAAGCCTGCTGCTGGACACACCGCAAAATTTTGGCGGTTATTCACCCGGCAATTTTCAAGCCTCGTTCAGCGGCCCGGTGAGTGTGAGCGAGGCCCTGCAGCGTTCACTCAATGTGCCTGCGGTGGATTTATTGGAGCGTGTCGGCTCGGCCCGCTTTGCCGCCAAGCTGCGCAACGCCGGGCTGAAGTTGCGCATGGCCGAAAGTGCCGAACCCAATTTGAGTTTGATCTTGGGCGGCGGCAGCACCACCTTGGAGGAACTCGTCGGCGCCTACACCTCACTGGCACGCCAAGGTGTCGCTGGCTTGCCGCGATTGACGCCTGGGCAGGCGCTCAGCGAAACCCGCCTGATGAGCCCCGGCGCGGCCTTCATCGTGCGCCAGATTTTAGAGAACGGCGGCCGCCCCGACGCGCCGTTTGTCGAGTCTCGCGCTCAGGTGGCCTGGAAGACCGGCACCAGCTTCGGTTTTCGCGATGCCTGGGCGGTGGGCGTGACAGACCGTTATACCGTCGGCATTTGGGTCGGCCGGCCCGACGGCACGCCGAATCCGGGGCATTTTGGCGCCAACACCTCGGCGCCTTTGTTGCGCGATTTGCTGGCCGCGTTGGATGCCTCGGTCGGCGGCTCGCGCAGCGTACCCGCCAACGTGCGCGCCGTTGATATTTGTTGGCCCCTGGGCCTGGCCGCGAGCGTGACTGCGCCCGCCCATTGCCTGGTGCGTCGCAGCGCCTGGACGCTTGACAGCGCCGCGCCACCGACCTTGCCAGACCGTGTGCGCGACACCGGCCTGATGGAAACCGCCTGGGTCGATGCCAGCCGCCAGCGTCGTCTGCGCCCCGGCTGCGTTGCCGATCCGGCGAGACTGGGCAACACCAGCGCCGTCCAACCGATTCAGCACCCGCGCTGGCCCGCTTTGCTTGAACCCTGGATCGGCCCCGCACAACGCAGCCCGATCGAACGCTTGCCAATGGACGCCGCCTGCGCGCAGCTGGTACCCCATCGCCTGCTGCGTGTCACTGGCATCGACCCTGGCAGCGTGATTCGGCCTCGGCCAGGCAGTACGCAGGCTTCGGTGCAAGTGCAGGCCATTGGCAGCCATGAGGCGGTGCAATGGCTGCTCGATGGGCAATGGGTCGGCACCACCACCGGGCGCTCGGCGGGCCTGCGCTTGCGCCTCTCGCAGCCGGGAGAACACACCCTCACCGCGATGGATCAGCAAGGCCGCTTCGACCAGGTTCGTTTTAGCGTGCAATGAGGGTCATCGATTCAAGGCAACTCGGCGTTCGGCATGCGGCCCATAATCACGCCGGCGCGCTCAGCGAGGTAGCCCGAATTGGGCAACTTCTCAAAATACTTGGGGCGCGGCAACATCACCGCCAGCCGCGCCGATTCATAGGCGTTGAGTTTGGCTGCGGGTTTGCGAAAGTAATGCCGCGCGGCGGCTTCGGCGCCAAACACGCCTTCGCCCCACTCCACGTTGTTGAGGTAGATCTCCAAAATGCGTTCTTTGCTGAGCATGGCCTCCAGCATCATCGTCAGCACAAATTCCTGGCTTTTGCGCGCCAAGGTGCGTTCGCCGGAGAGGAAGAGGTTTTTCGCCAACTGCTGGGTGATGGTCGAGCCGCCAACGATTTTCGGGCTTCTTGCGCGGGGGTTTTTTGCCGCCCCATTCGCACCAGTAGCGCCATTGGCCGACAACCGCAGCGACTTTTGTTGCGCCACCTCGGCCCGGCTGTTTTTCTCCCAGGCTTTTTCCAACGACTCCCAGTCCACCCCATCGTGGTAGGCGAAGAAGTCGTCTTCAGAGGCGATCACGGCGCGTTTGAGGTGGTCTGAGATGTCGTCGTAGGCGAGCCAGCGCTGCGTCCAGCGCAATGCGTCTTTTTCCGTGACGAGGCGCCAGGCTTCGGAGCGTTCAAAGGCGGTGGATTGCGGGTCCACCACTGCCATGAGGGCGACGCGGGCGGCAAAAAACACTTGCAGCGCCACAACTGCGACCGCCAACAGCATCAGCCAAAACAGAAATCCGCGAAGAATTTGCTCGGGCACGCGCCGGGCTGAGCCGCCAGCGGCGCCCATGTCATTGCGCGGTGAGGCGGGTTTCGAGCGTTTCGTCACGGGTGAATTTAAAGCGCGAGACCACCACGATCTGGTCAGCCTTGGTGCGCATCGCGGCGTTGAAGTCGCCAAAAGGTGCGGCATTGCGGGCGATTACTTCGGCGCGGCGGTCCAAATTGCGGCTGCCTGAGCTTTCGACGATTTCGGTCTTCAATACGAGCCCGTCGTGGTTCACGTGCACGATCATCGTCAACTCGCCATACAGCTTTCTGCCACCGGCTTCTGGGAAGTTCTCGGTGCCCTTTTCTTCGATGCGGCGGCGCAGGTTGTCGTAATACATGGCGTACTCCATTTCGCGCGTGGAGGGGCTGATGTACCGCTTCTTTGGCTTTGAGTTTTCGGTGTTGATGCGCCGCTCGATCTCGGCCAGCGCTTTGATCAAGCGTTTGCGTTTTTCGGCGGTGTCCTGTTGCTCGGCGGTGGCAGCGGCGCGTTTCGGGTCGGGCGGCGGCAACGCGGCGAGCTGGTTTTTCACCTGCGTCAACAGCAGCGTTTGTTGCTCCTGCAAGGCCTGCAACTCACGGCGCGATTCTTCTTCCAGGCTGTCGCCAGGTTGGGTGATGAGGCTGGTGGGCAGCGGCGTCGTGGCACGGCCTTTTTCCGCTTCGCCGCCACCGGCCATCGAGGCCTGGGCAATGGCTTTGGCTTTCTCCGGCTTTTCGTTGGTGCGGGCGTTGACGAGAATCACTTCCAGCGGTGTGTCCTGGAAGACACGGTTGAAACTCTGCGGATCAACAAAACGCACCGTCAGCAGCGCCGCGTGGACCGCGACGGACGCGCCCAGGGCGATTTGCAAAGTGCTGAATTGGCGCAGGTTCACAAGGCTGGATTATCCCCCGAAGTGGCCTCGGCTTCATCTAATTTCATAGCAATCGCAATCGGGCCGGCCATGGGTTCTTCGCCGTCCTCGCTTTCGTCGGTTTCTTGGGCGCCGTCTGGAGCAAGCGCACCGGTTTGCGCCACATCCAGCCGCTCCACCACGGTGCCTGCCACATCCAGCGTGATTTCGTCAATCTCTCCGAGTTTCACCCGCACATGCGCGCCGCGCGGCAGGTTTTGCGCACCCAGCACCGGCAGCACCAGCGGCAAATCGTCTGCGCGCACCATGTTTTCGCGGAACACGGTGCCGGTCACCTCGGTGATGGCGTTTTGTTGCAGGTATTTGAGCGTCCAAAAACGCTCCATGGCGCCTTGGTAACCGTTGTAAGCAAAATACGCTGCGTCAAACGCCGAGATGATCGAAAACAGCTCGGCGTCTTTCGGTTTGAACGGCGCGGCCAGTGCGGCGGTTTGCCCGTGGCGCGCGCAGGCGATGATCTGCCATTGGTTGACCAGGTCGGTATACCGGCGCAGCGGCGAGGTGCTCCAGGCGTAAGCCTTCACCCCAATGCCCGCGTGCGGCAGCGCCTTGGTGCCCATGCGCACCTTCACACCCGGCAACAGCGAGGCCTGGCTGCGGTAAATGCCGGGCACACCCAGTTCCGCCAGCCACGCGCCCCAGGTGCTGTTGGCCAAAATCATCGCTTCGGCGACGATCAAATCCAGCGGCGCGCCGCGCTGGCGGGTGCTGATCAACACCTGCTCGGTGCCCACCGGTTCGGTGCCCGCCGCTTTGGCGCTGTTGCCGGGTTCACCCACCAGCCTGAAGTTGTAGTCCGGTCGGTTGAAAGTCTCGGGTTTGCCGCGCACCACTTCGCGTTTGCCCTTCAGGTCTTTGGCGAGTCGGTATAAAAATGATAGCTTCTCACGCTCAATATTCGTGACTTGGAGGCTTTTTTCTTCTAAAGAAGCAGGATTTTCCAGCCACTCGGGTGTGACCAGGGCGTCGAGTTTGTCGTGGCGAAAATTCGCGAAAATCGGCACCCGCTCAAGTTTTGTCTGCCGGTTTTTGATCTCCAAAGTCGCTTCGTCGAAGGTGACATACAGCGACACCGCCGGGCAATCTCGCCCTTCCAGCAAGGTGTAGTTTTGCACCAGCGCGTCGGGCAGCATGGTTACCTTGTAGCCGGGCATGTACACGGTGGAGAGGCGGCTGCGGCCAAGTTTGTCGATGGCGTCGCCCGGCTGCACGGCCAAGGCGGGCGCCGCGATGTGGATGCCGACTGTGACTTCGCCCGTGCCCAGGCCGCGCACACTCAGCGCGTCGTCAATTTCCGTGGTGGCCGAGTCGTCGATTGAGAAAGCCTGCACGTCAGCCAGCGGCAAATCGTCTTTGACCAAAGGCGCCTGCAGCTCCGGAAATCCGGCGCCCTTGGGGAAATTCTCAAACAGAAATCGCTTCCAGTGGAACTGGTAGGCTGAATCTATCGCGCCGGCCTTTTGCAGCAAGTCCAAGGGCGCGAGGTGCGTGGCGCGGGAGGCTTCGACCACGGCCTTGTATTCGGGCGCGTTTTTGTCCGGCTTGAAAAGAATTTTGTACAACTGTTCGCGGATCGGCGCGGGGCAGGCACCCGTACTGAGTTCCGTGACCCATTGGGCGATTTGCTGCACGATCAGCTTCTTCTTCTCAATCGCCACCAAGGCCTGGGCAATCACGTCCGCCCCGGCTTTGCGGAAGCGCCCTTTGCCCGCGCGGCGGAAATAGTGGGGCGACTCAAACAGGCGGAATAACGTGGCGGCCTGTTGAGCCTGGCTGGCTTCCTTGCCGTCAGTTGAAAAGTACTCGCGCGCCAGCTCAGAAAACCCAAACTCGTCCTCGGGTGCGAATTCCCAGGCCAGTTCGAGTTCAATCGACTCGCCCAAGCGGGCGGCGTCTTCCACAAACGCCTTGGGCGAGGGCTTTTCGAACTTCAACAACGCGTTGGCAGCCTTCACCTTGACGCGTTTGCCGCTGTCCAGCTCCACCTGCAAAGACGCCTCGGTTTCAGACAACACCGTGCCGGCCAGGAATTTCCCGGCTTCATCAAACAATACATGCATGCAGGAATTGTCCCATGGAGAAACTACGGGGCATTTCCCACCCGAGGCGTCCTGAATCGGAGACTCAGCCAGCGAATCAGCCAGCGAATCAGCGATCCAATGCCAAAAACGACAACACCTCGGGCAGGTGGTCTTCAAATTCGCTGATGGCATGGTCGGAGCCTTCAAGCAATTTGACGTTTGCACCTGCGTAACGGGCTGTCATTTCCTCCCAGCTCAGCACTTCGTCGCCCTTGGCAATGACGGCGAAATAATTGCTTGGTTTCGCCAACCCATGGCGTTCCAGTGCCCGAAGTTCGTCCACATACTCGGCTTTGAAGATGAATTTCTCCGCCGGGTTGTGCCAACTGGTGTGTTCGCCGACGTATTGGGCGAGATCGCGCGCGGCAAAGATGGCTGGGTTCAGCAACACGGCCTTGCAACCCCAGGTTTCCGCCGCCCAGGTCGCATAAAAGCCACCCAAAGATGACCCCACAACCGCCATCGACGCTATTGGCCAGCTTGAAATTCCGTGGTGGATCATTTCAGCCGCTTCCCTTGGCGAAGGCGGCAACTGCGGGCACCACCAGGTGACCTTTGGGAAATCACGCGCAATGCACGAGGCCATCAGCCTGGCCTTGGTTGACTGGGGCGACGAGCGAAAACCGTGCAGGTACAAGAGATGGGTGATCTGGGTTTGCGAATGGGATGTCATGGTTTTGAAATATTGTGGCGCCTCGCCGGCCTCTGGATGAACCTGGCACGCAGACCGCAGGATAATCCCATCCCATGCTCGCCACTTTCGAAAAACCGTCCCTCGCCAGCCGGGTTCTGCCCTGGTTCACGGGGTTTGACGGGCCGCTGGCGTTTGCGGTGTTTGTGCTGGCCTCGGCCGGCCTGGTCACGATGTATTCCAGCGGGTATGACCACGGCATGCAGTTTGAGTACCACGGGCGCAACATGTTGATCGCCGGTGCCATCTTGTTTGTGGTGGCGCAGGTGCCGCCGCAGCGTCTGATGAAATTCGCTGTGCCGCTTTACGTGGCCGGCGTTGCGCTGCTGATTGCCGTGGCGGTGTTCGGCATCACCAAAAAAGGCGCCAAACGCTGGGTGAATCTGGGTGTGGTGATCCAGCCCAGTGAAATCCTCAAGATCGCTGTGCCGCTGATGCTGGCCTGGTGGTTCCAGAAACGCGAGGGGCAACTGCGGCCCTTTGATTTTTTTGTGGCGGTTCTGCTCTTGGCGCTGCCCGCGGGTTTGATCATGAAGCAGCCCGATCTCGGCACGGCGCTGTTGATTTTGTCGGCCGGGCTGGCGGTGATATTTTTTGCCGGCTTGTCGTGGCGGCTCATTTTGCCCCCAGTGCTGGTGGGCCTGGCAGCCATCGTTCTGATCGTCATTTTCGAGCCAACCGTGTGTGCGGACGGTGTGAGTTGGCCGCTGCTGCGTGATTACCAGCAGCAGCGCATCTGCACCTTGCTCGACCCCACGCGCGACCCGCTGGGCAATGGTTTTCACATCATCCAGGGCATGATTGCCATCGGCTCGGGCGGCGTCTTTGGCAAAGGTTTCATGCAGGGCACACAAACCCACCTGGAGTTCATCCCCGAACGCACCACCGACTTCATCTTCGCCGCGTTCTCCGAAGAGTTTGGGCTGCTGGGCGTGGGCGGCCTGATCATCGCCTTCACCTTCCTCATCATCCGCGGCCTGATGATTGCACTCGAAGCCCCAACCCTCTTCTCGCGCTTGTTGGCTGGCGGCGTGACGATGATTTTCTTCACCTACGCTTTTGTCAACATGGGCATGGTCAGTGGCATTTTGCCTGTGGTGGGTGTGCCGCTGCCGTTCATCAGTTATGGCGGCACGGCGATGGTGACTTTGGGGCTGGGGCTGGGCATTTTGATGTCGATCGCCAAATCGAAAAGACTGGTTCAAAGCTAAGGAATCCATGAATAAATACCAAGTTGGAATAGTCGGTGCCGGCAACATGGGTGGCGGCATGGCGCGCAATTTGTTGGCCAGAGGCTGGCCGGTGAATGTTTGCGACATTGACAGATCAAAGGTGGAGTCTCTTAAAGCTATTGGGGCTCTAGGTCACGATAAACCAGCGCAAGCAGCTATAAATTCTGTAGTGACTATCGTTTGCGTCATTGATGCCAAACAGACCCACGAAGTGCTGTTTGGCGAGCACGGCATCGCCTCTGTGCTGAAGCCGGGCGGCACGGTGATGATGTGCCCCACCCTGGCGCCCGAAGATGTCGAGGGTTTCGCGCAATCGCTGCTGCCGTTGGCCGTGCGTTTGATCGACGCGCCCATGTCGGGCGGCCCAGCGCGGGCGGCTGAGGGCACCATGAGCCTGATGGTTGCCTGCCGCAATGATGTGTTTGAGCAGCACAGCGCGCTCTTGAATGCACTGTCTGACAAACTGTTTCATGTGAGCCAGAAAGTGGGCGACGGAGCGCGCACGAAACTTGTCAACAACCTGCTGGCGGGCATCAACCTTGTTGGGGCTGCCGAGGCCATGGCGATGGCGAAAAAAATGGGCCTGGATTTGAGCAAAATGATGGACGTGATCGAAAAATCCAGCGGCCAAAGTTGGGTCGGTTCGGACCGCATGCGCCGCGCCATTGCCGGCGACTACGCGCCGCGCGCCCACATGACGCTCTTGGAGAAAGACACACGCCTGGCTGTGGCAGCCGCGAAATCCGCCAGATTTGACGGGCCATTGGGCGCGGCGGCCAGCCAGGTGTTTGCCGCCGCCAGCGCTGGCGGCCTTGACGGTGAAGACGATGCGGCACTCTTCAAATGGTTGTCACGGGATTGATCTTCACGAGAGCTGGAATGCCCCTGAATTCAGGCGCATCGGCGCTGCGGCCTAAAATGGCCGAATGATTTCACGCGAACCCACCATCGAACGTTTGGCGATTGCCAAATCTCTCTTGCTCACGCCTTTCGGCCTGGATGAAACCCATCTGGCCAAAGCGCTGAATGAAATCCGCGCGCACAAGGTGGACGACGCCGATTTGTACTTCCAGTACACCCGCTCTGAAGGCTGGAGCTTGGAAGAAGGCATCGTCAAAACTGGCTCCTTCAGCATCGACCAGGGCGTGGGCGTGCGTGCGGTGAGCGGCGAAAAAACGGCGTTCGCCTATTCTGACGACATCTCCGAAGCCTCATTGCTCGACGCCGCGCGCACGGTGCGGGCGATCTCTGCCGCGTCGAAAAACGCCAAGGTCAAGGCCAATGCCACCAAGGTCTCTAAAAGCCGCACGCTTTACCAAGACCTCGACCCAATCACCACGCTGGACAGCACGGCCAAAGTCGGCCTCTTGGGCAAAGTTGAAACCCTGGCCCGCGCCAAAGACCCGCGTGTGGCCCAGGTGATGGCCGGTTTGGCCAGTGAATACGACGTGGTGATGGTGGCGCGCGCTGACGGCACTTTGGCGGCAGACGTGCGCCCCTTGGTGCGCTTGAGCGTGACCGTGATCGCCGAACAAAATGGCCGCCGCGAAGTCGGCTCGGCGGGCGGCGGCGGGCGTTTCGGCCTAGCCTATTTTGACGACGCCTGCATCGAAAAATATGTGAATGAAGCGGTGAAAGCCGCGCTGACCAACCTCGAATCGCGCCCCGCTCCTGCCGGTGAAATGACGGTGGTGCTCGGCAACGGCTGGCCCGGCATCCTGCTGCACGAAGCCATTGGCCACGGACTAGAGGGCGACTTCAACCGCAAGGGCTCCAGCGCCTTCAGCGGCAAGATCGGCAAACGCGTGGCGGCCAAAGGCGTCAATGTGCTCGATGACGGCACCATTCAAGACCGCCGCGGCTCTCTGAACGTGGACGACGAAGGCCATGCCAGCCAAAAAAACGTGCTCATCGAAGACGGCATCTTGAAGGGTTACATCCAAGATTCACTCAACGCACGCCTGATGGGCGTCAAGCCCACCGGCAACGGCCGCCGCGAAAGTTACGCCCACGTGCCCATGCCGCGCATGACCAACACCTACATGACCGCCGGCGACATGGACCCGAAAGAGATCGTCGCCAGCATCAAAAAGGGCCTTTACGCCACAAACTTTGGCGGCGGGCAGGTGGATATCACCTCGGGCAAATTCGTCTTCTCGGCGAGTGAAGCGTATTGGGTGGAGAACGGCAAGATTCTTTACCCTGTCAAAGGCGCCACCCTGGTCGGCAGCGGCCCCGAATGCCTCAAACGCGTCAGCATGATCGGCAACGACATGAAACTCGACAGCGGCGTCGGCACCTGCGGCAAAGAAGGCCAAAGCGTGCCCGTGGGTGTGGGGCAACCGACGCTGCGGATTGATGGGTTGACGGTCGGCGGCACGGCCTGAGTTCGGCCAATCGTACCCAAATTGGGGTTTATTGTGGCTGAATTTTGCTTTCATTAAGAAGTTTTAAGAAATTTCAGCCCCTAAGTCACGCATTTAATAGATAGTTTGCTATATAATATATAGCGTGTGTATTTTCTATTTTGAACCTTCGCAACCAAATCCGGGGCGAAATCTCCGCCATTTCTGCCTTGGATGCGCTCGAAAGTCGGCACCTTGACGACGCGCTGGCCTGGGTCGATTCTGGCGCTGAATTGTTTCGCACAGCCAAGCCCGCCACGCCGCCGAAACATCTGATTTCGTACTTCGCGGTGGTGGACGATGGCCACATCTTGCTGGTCGATCACAAGAACGCGCAGTTGTGGCTGCCCGCTGGCGGGCATGTCGAGCCGGGGGAGCACCCGCGCACCACGGTGCTGCGCGAGATTCAGGAAGAACTGGGCTTCGCGCCAGCCCACGCCATTACCGCGCCATTGATGTTGACGATCACCGAAACCGTCGGATTGACGATGGGGCACACCGATGTGTCCATGTGGTACGTCGTGCGTGCCAGCCGCGCGCAGCCGATCAGCTTTGACGAAGGCGAATTCAACTCGGTGCGCTGGTTCGCCTTTGAGGACGCGCCGCTGGGTCGAAGTGATCCTCACCTGCGGCGGTTTCTCGACAAACTTGTCGCCTGAATAGCCAGCGACCCATGGCCCGCAACGTTGAAATCAAAGCCCTTGTGGCAGATGCGGCAGCGCTCCGAGTCAAAGTCGCTGGGCTGGCAGATCGCGGCGCGGTGGAAGTCGATCAAGACGACACGTTTTTCAACTGTGCGTCAGGCCGTCTGAAGCTGAGGGCCTTTCCTGATGGTACGGGCCAGTTGATTTACTACCAACGGGCGAATCAGCAAGGGCCAAAAGAATCGTTTTACGAGTTGTCTCCCACCCACGCGCCCGACGCCCTGCGCGCAACGCTAACGTTGGCCTATGGCCAAGCGGGCAGGGTGCGCAAACACCGAACGCTTTTTGAAATCGACAAAACCCGTGTGCACCTCGATGAAGTGGAAGGTTTGGGGCATTTTTTGGAGCTTGAAGTGGTGTTGGCAGATGGTGAATCTGCCAACAAGGCGGTGCTCGCAGCACATCAATGGATGAAACGGTTCGAGATCAATCCAGATCAACTGATTGAAGGCTCCTACGTCGAATTGCTGAGTCATTCCATTTCAAAATCATCCGTGCAGTTCGGTGCGCCTATTTCACGAATGATTTAGAAATGGAATCAGACCCTGCAAAAGTCAGTAGATTTCAGTGCCGCCGCAGGCGAAACGATGCGCAAAGTTGAGTCGGGCAATTCGAAACCAGACGCCAGCACCAGCAAGTCATGATCGCCCGTCACCAGCCAGGGCGCTGCGGCGGCCAGCGCGGCGTGAACGAATTTGTCGTCATCCGGGTCGCGGCTATACGCTTTTGAGGTGATCTCTGGCGCGGGTTTTACCCAGTCGGCCACGGCTTTGGCGTCGCGCAGGATGGCTCGGCGGATTTCCAGGCTGAGGTAGCGGTCGAATTTAGGTTTCCAGAGGCGCTGCTCCAACTCTTCAAACGTGGCGTCTGAAAACACGGGAATGCCGACGAGCAAGACCTTGTTGACAAGCTGCGCGGGTGCGCCGCCGGTCGACAAGGCGGCGCTGATCCAGACGTTGGTATCGACGACAACTTTGGCGCTTGCCCTTGGCGTCAACTCTCGTCTTTCAGCAAAACCTCAAGCTCATTGGGCGTCAGCCCGGCCTGGCTGGCTGCTTTTGCGGACTCGGCCAGGGTGTTTTGCAGCCGGTTGGCGTAAAAGCGGCGCATCGCCTCGTAGTCTTGTGCGCTGACCATCACGCCGACCATGCGGTCATGCCGCAAAACGGCGACGGGTTCGCGCTGCGCTTGGTCGAGAAACTCGCCAAAACGGGTTTTGGCGTCATTGGCCGAAAAGGTTTGCATGGCGTGGCGGGATCGAATTCAAAGAAAGAAGCTGATTCTACCGCGCGTTTCAGCCAAATCGTTCGATTTGGTCAAATTCAATGGGCGGCCACACCGTCGGTTGGGGCCGAGTTAGGCCAGGTTCGCCCCACGTTCAATCACCACTTCCCCATCCAGCAAGCTTTTTGAATGGTTCAAGTCGCTTTGGCTGATCAGCACCGAGAGGCCGCTGCCGCGCAGTTTGCCGACGACTTCCGCGAGGCGTTGCGACAGGGCTGGGGCGACGCCTTCAAACGGTTCATCGAGCAACAGCAGTTTTGTGCCCACCGACAAGGCGCGCGCCAGAGCCACCATTTTTTGCTGCCCGCCCGAAAGCAACATGGCGCGGCGCTCGCGCATCTCCAGTAGCTCGGGCAACACGCTGTAAACAAAATCAAGCCGCTCCTTCAGGGGC
>JANOYE010000090.1:0-14538 GCA_031428695.1 Rhodoferax sp.
GGAGGGCGGAAAGATTCTCGACCCGGAGAACGGCAAGACCTACAACCAGCGTTTGACGCCCGTCGAGGGCGGCAGCAAGCTCGAAGTGCGCGGCTCCATCGGCCCGTTTGGCCGGACCCAAACCTGGGTCAGAGCCAAGTAGTAATTGTGTGATGCCGTGCCGAAGCGCGAAGCACTGGCGCGGTTCAAATTAGGAAATCCATGTCTCGTTTCAATGTGAAGAAGGTCGCCGTTCTGGGCGCCGGTGTGATGGGCGCGCAGATCGCGGCGCACCTGGTCAATGTCCGGGTGCCCGTCATTCTGTTTGACCTGCCGGCCAAAGAAGGCCCGAAAAACGGCATCGTCATCAAAGCGGTGGAAGGCTTGAAAAAACTCAAGCCATCGCCCCTGGGTTGGGTCGACGATGCGAGTTTGATCCAACAGGCCAACTACGAGGAACACCTGGAACTGCTCAAAGGCTGCGACCTGATCATTGAAGCCATCGCCGAACGCATGGACTGGAAGCTTGATCTTTACAAAAAAATCGCGCCGTTCATCGCGCCGCACGCCATCGTCGCCTCCAACACGTCGGGGCTGTCGATCACGAAGCTGAGCGAAGCGCTGCCCGCGGAAATCAAGCCGCGTTTTTGCGGCATCCATTTCTTCAACCCGCCGCGTTACATGGCGCTGGTCGAGCTGATCAACACGCCGACAACCCAGCCTGAAATTCTTGACCACCTTGAAACTTTTGTCACCAGCACGCTGGGCAAAGGCGTGGTGCGGGCGAAAGACTCACCCAATTTCATTGCCAACCGCGTCGGCATCGCCGGCATGCTGGCCACTATGAAAGAAGTGCAGAACCACGGTTTGACGTTTGACGTGGTCGACGACCTCACCGGCAAAAAAATGGGCCGCGCTAGCTCTGGCACTTTCCGCACGGCGGATGTAGTGGGCCTGGACACCCTGGGCCACGTGATCAAGACGCTGCAAGACACGTTGAGCCTTGAATCCGACCCGTTTTACGCCGGCTTCGCCACACCCGAGGTGTTGAAAACGCTTCTTGACCTGGGCAACCTGGGGCAAAAGACCAAAGCTGGGTTCTTCAAAAAGGTGGGCCGCGACGTTTTCCGTTTCGACTTGGTCAGCAAAGACTATGTGCCGGCAGGCCAGAAGGCCGACGAAGTTTACGCGCGCATGCTCAAAAAGCCCGCCGCAGAGCGCCTGAAGCTCCTGCGCAATTCTGAAGGCGCGCAAGGTCAATTCCTCTGGGCGATTCTTCGCAACAGTTTCCATTACGCCGCCGTGCATTTGGCAAACATCGCCGACAACGCGCGAGATGTCGATTTCTGCATGCGCTGGGGTTTTGGCATGCAGCAAGGTCCGTTTGAGTTGTGGCAAGAGGCTGGCTGGCTGGCCGTTGCCAATATGGTCAAGGAAGACATTGACGCGGGCAAAGCGCTGTGCAATGCGCCGCTGCCCGATTGGGTGTTCAAGGGCCCGGTGGCCGACGCTGGCGGCGTGCATACGCCGCAAGGTTCCTGGAACCCGACGACAGGCGAGTTCGCTCCGCTGCGCAGTCTGCCGGTGTACACCCGCCAGTTTTTCCCGGAATCGGTGCTGGGCGCGAAAGCAATTGCCGCCGAAACCGCCGGCAAGACGCTGCACGAAGACGAAGCCCTCCGTATCTGGACGATGGACGAAAGCCAGGGCGGGCTTCCCGATGGTCAAGTCCTCATCGCCAGCATCAAAACCAAGATGCATGCCATCGGCCCCGGCGTGGTCGAGGGGCTCATGCAAGCCATCGACATGGCCGAGAAAGACTACCAAGGGTTGGTGATCTGGTCGCCAGACGACATGTTCTCCGTGGGCGCAGACCTGCAGGCGATGCTGCCCGCGTTTCTGATGGCGGGCGTGAGTGCCATTGACGGCGCAGAAGCTGAGATGCAACAAATGATGCTGCGCCTGCGTTATGCCAATGTGCCGGTGGTGTCCGCCATGCGTGGCCTGGCTTTGGGCGGCGGCTGCGAACTGGCGGTTTACTCCAGCAAACGGGTGGTAGCGATGGAGAGTTACATCGGCTTGGTCGAAGTGGGCGTGGGCCTGGTTCCGGGAGCCGGTGGCCTGGCCTACATTGCCCGCCGCGCCGCTGAAAACGCGGCGGCTTCAACCGGCAAAGACTTGTTGCCGTTTCTCACCGAAGGGTTCGCCGCTGCGGCCACCGCGAAAGTAGGCACCAGCGCACTTGAATCACGCAAACTCGGCTTTTTGCTGGAGAGCGATGTTGTCGTTGCCCACAAAGACGAGTTGCTGTTCACGGCCATCAACGAAGCCAAAGCCATGTTCACCAGCGGTTACCGCGCGCCGCACAAGCGCCTGTTCCCGGTGGCGGGGCGCAGCGGCAAAGCCACCATCTTGGGGCAACTGGTCAATATGCGCGACGGCGGTTTTGCAAGCGGCCACGACTTTCACATCGCTTCCTTGATCGCCGGTGTGGTGACGGGTGGTGATGTCGATGCCGGAACCCTGGTCAGTGAAGAATATTTGATGGCGCTCGAACGCCAGGCCTTCTGTTCACTGCTCGTTCACCCCAAAACGCAGGAACGGATCATGGGCATGATGAACACAGGAAAACCAGTTCGCAACTAACAAACTTGTGGGACAGACCAAGAATTGCGCAGCAATTTTGCTCTGCCCCCAACTGATTACGGAAGTTTATGAAACAAATCCAAGAAGCCTATATCGTTGCTGCCACGCGCACGCCCATTGGCCGTTCGCACCGTGGTTTTTTCAAGAACATGCGGCCAGACGACTTGCTGGCCATCGCGCTGCGGTCTGCCATGGCGCAGCTGCCGGGGCTGGACCCCAAAGCAGTGGAAGACGTGATTTGCGGCTGTGCCATTCCTGAGGCGCAGCAGGGCCTGAACGTGGCCCGCATCGGCGCGATTCTGGCCGGCCTGCCCAACAGCGTGGGTGGCATCACGGTGAACCGGTTTTGCGCGTCGGGCCTGTCGGCGGTGCAGATGGCCGCCGACCGTATCCGCGTCGGCGAGGCCGACGTGATGATCGCCGCGGGGGCAGAGAGCATGAGCATGGTGCCGATGATGGGCAATTCACCCAGCCTGTCGCCTGCCATCTTCTGCAACACCGACGACGTGGAGCGGTACGGCATCGCTTATGGCATGGGCCTCACGGCAGAGAAAGTGGCGACGCAGTGGAAAGTCAGCCGCGACGCGCAAGACGAGTTTGCCTACAACTCGCACATGAAGGCCATCGCCGCCATGAAAGCCGGTGAATTTGGCAACGAGATCACGCAGGTGGAAGTAGCTGACCGCACTGTCAACTTGGAAAGCGCGGAAGTCGCCGTCAACAACCGCACGGTGAGCTTGGACGAAGGCGCGCGGCCAGACACCACGGTGGAGGGCCTGGGCAAACTGCGCCCGGTGTTTTCCGCACGAGGTTCAGTGACCGCTGGCAACAGCTCACAAACGTCAGACGGCGCGGGTGCTTTGATTCTCGCCAGCGAGTCCGCAGTGAAACGGTTTGGCCTCAAACCGCTGGCGCGTTTTGTCAGTTATGCCAGCCGGGGTGTGCCGCCGCACATCATGGGCATTGGCCCGATTGAAGCGATACCCGCTGCCTTGCGTTACGCCGGTTTGAAACAAGACGACATTGATTGGTTTGAGCTGAACGAGGCGTTCGCCGCGCAGTCGCTGGCGGTTATCAACACCTTGGGCTTGAACGCCGCCAAAGTCAATCCGATGGGCGGCGCGATTGCCCTGGGGCATCCCTTGGGTGCCACCGGCGCCATCCGCGCGGCCACGGTCATCCACGCCTTGCAGCGCAAGAACCTGAAATACGGCATGGTCACCATGTGTGTCGGCATGGGGCAAGGCGCAGCGGGCATTTTTGAGCGGGTTTGAGTGCGTTGATACCAACCCGAAACCCAGGAGTTGACGTTGCACCCTTTTGACGAGGCCATCGCTCTAGAGCGCATGGCCGACGGCAGTTTTCAAGGACGCACCAGCCCAGCCTATGCCAACATGGTGGGCCCGTTTGGCGGCATCATGGCGGCGCAACTGCTCAATGCGGTGATGCAACACCCAGACCGGCTCGGTGAGCCGGTGGCTTTCACAGTCAATTTTGCTGCGGCAATGGCCAACGGCCCGTTCACGGTGGCCGCTCGCCCGGCCCGCACCAACCGCTCCACCCAGCACTGGATGATCGAGCTGACGCAGGCCGGCAACACGGCCTTGACCGCCACTGCGGTGACGGCGCTGCGGCGTGAAACCTGGAGCCTGAATGAAATCGACATACCGGTGGCAGCGCCACCCGCACAAGTGCCAGCGCAACACCGGGCCGTGCCCTTGGATTGGGTCGAACGGTATGAGATGCGGCCCGTCACCGGCGCGCTTCCCGAGGTTTGGGAAGGCACCGACAGCGGCAGCAGCCTGACACAATTGTGGGTGCGGGACGACCCTGCGCGCCCTCTGGATTTTTGTTCACTCACGGCCCTGGCCGACGTATTTTTCCCCCGTGTGTACGTGCGCCGCGCCACGCGGGTGCCCATCGGCACGGTGTCCATGACAGTGTATTTCATGCCGATTCGAAACAACTCGCTGGCACCGGCACGGGCTATTTGTTTGGGCAGGCGCGCGCGCAATCCTTTCGCAACGGTTTCTTTGACCAGACCGCGCAGCTGTGGAACGAGGCTGGGGAACTTTTGGCCACGTCGCATCAAATTGTGTATTTCAAAGAGTAGGCGCATGATGGCGGTTTCAGGAGTCAAACGATTTGCATGAATAAAGTCGCGTTGGTCATTGGCGCAGGCGACGCGACAGGTGGGGCCATTGCCCGGCGTTTTGCGCGCGCGGGTTTTACCGCGTGCGCCACCCGACGCAGCCTTGACAAACTGCAACCGCTGCTGGATCAGATCAAAACCGAGGGTGGCGTTGCTCATGGATTTGCCTCGGACGCGCGCAAAGAAGAGGAAGTCGTCGCGCTCATCGAACACATCGAATCGACGCTGGGCCCCATCGAGGTGCTGGTGTTCAACATCGGCGCCAACGCACCCGCCAGCGTTCTCGAAGAGACGGCGCGCAAGTATTTCAAGATTTGGGAGATGGCCTGTTTTTCCGGCTTTCTCAATGGCCGCGAAGTCGCCAAACGCATGGTGGCGCGAGCGTCCAAAGAGCGCCCGCAAACCATCATCTTCACAGGTGCCACGGCGTCATTGCGCGGCTCAGCCAACTTTGCTGCCTTTGCCGGGGCCAAACATGCGCTGCGCGCGCTGGCGCAGAGCATGGCGCGCGAACTGGGCCCCCAGGGCATTCACGTGGCGCACAGCATCATTGACGGCGCGATTGACACCGCTTTCATTCGTGACAACTTCCCCGAGCGTTATGCGCTGAAGGGGCAGGACGGCATCTTGAACCCAGACCACATTGCCGACATGTATTGGATGCTGCACCAGCAACCGCGCGACGCGTGGACCCACGAGCTGGACTTGCGGCCATTCATGGAAAAGTTTTGAAGCGCCGAGCGCGCTCGGAATTCTTCCCTAGAATTCACCCAAAGAACTCAACCATAGAGTTCAACAAAACGTTGGAACCATGACCAAAACAGTAGACTTCTATTTCGATTTCGGCAGCCCCGCTGCCTACCTCGCTTACACGCAACTGCCGGCCATTTGTGCTGAGACAGGCGCCACCCTCAACTGGAAACCCATGCTTCTGGGCGGCGTGTTTCAAGCCACCGGCAACCATTCACCCGCGACCGTGCCCGCCAAGGGCAAATACATGTTTGCCGACCTGAACCGTTACGCGGTGCGTTACGGCGTGCCTTTCAAGCACAACCCGCACTTCCCGATCAACACCCTGGTGTTGATGCGCGCTGCCGTGGGCCTGCAGATGCGTGAAGACAAGCGCCAAGCCGCCTTCACCCAGGCCGTGTTCTCAGCGATCTGGGTTTATGAGAAAAACATGAACGACTTGGGCGTCATGGGCGCGGTGCTGCACGAGGCTGGTTTTGACGCGGCTGCCATGTTGGCCCTGGTCGGCCAGCAAGACGTGAAGGATCGCCTCAAGGTGTTGACGCAACGCGCTGTAGAACGCGGCATCTTCGGCGCGCCCACCATGTTTGTTGGCGACCAGATGTTTTGGGGCCAAGACCGGCTGGAGTTTGTGCGCCAAGCGCTTGCCAAGAATTGATTGAAAGTAACTGGAAAGCCGAATGACCGACATCCTGGCCCACTTCGACGCCGGTGTGGCCACCCTCACACTGAACCGTGTCGACAAGAAAAACTCCATCACGGCCGCCATGTACGCGGCCCTGGCCGACGCGCTGACTCTGGCCGCAGAAGACAAAACCTGCCGTGTCGTGGTGATCCAGGGCCACGCCACGGTGTTCAGCGCCGGCAACGACATTGGCGACTTCTTGAATGGCCCGGCGAGTACGGAAGATTCGCCCGTCATTCGTTTTCTCAACGCCATTGCCGCGTTTCCCAAGCCGCTGGTGGCGGCAGTGTGCGGCCCGGCAGTGGGCATTGGCACGACGATGTTGTTCCATTGCGACCTGGTGTACGCGGGTGACAACGCCGCGTTCTCGCTGCCGTTTGTCAACCTGGGCCTGGTGCCGGAAGCGGCGTCGAGTCTGCTGGCGCCACACATGATGGGTTACCACCGCGCCGCTGAAGCACTGTTGCTGGGCGAGCCTTTCATGGCCGAAGCCGCGCTCGAAGTGGGCCTGGTCAACCGCATCGTTCCGCCGACCGAGGCCAATGGCGTGGCTCAGTCCCAGGCGCGCAAACTGGCCGCCAAACCGATCTCATCCCTGGTTGAGACCAAACGCCTGATGAAAAAAGGGCAGGCCGGTCAAATCACCGCGCAAATGGCGGACGAAAACGCAAGTTTTCGCAAACTTATAGGTGAGCCTGCCGCGCGCGAGGCGTTTACCGCCTTCATGGAAAAGCGCAAGCCCGACTTCAGCCAGGTCTGATGGCCGCTTCAGGGTAGCTTCAGGGCCGCTTCAGGAGCCCTGAGCACCGCTGCGTTTTGACCAGGCGATCACATCTTGGTCAATGGCCGCGTGCAAGGCGGCAATCACCGGCTGGCGCAGTTTGAGTTTGGTCGCGGTGAACGCTTGCGCATGCAGTTTCGACAGGTAAACGGCGCGTTCTTTGGCCACCTCCAGCAGTGAGGCCGCAGGCGCGACTTCATCTAAAAACCCGGCTGCCACGGCTTGCGCCGGTGTGTAGGGCCAGGCGGTGTTGCAGGCCAGGCTGAAATGGGCGGGTGTCAGGCGCTGGCGGCACACCTCCAGCGCGAAGTGCGGCAAGGTCATGCCGATCTGCACTTCGATGGCCTGAATGCGCGCGCCTTGGTCAACGCCGATGCGGTAGTCGCAACCGAGCAGCAAAAAGCAACCCATGGCGACGGCGTGCCCGGTGCAAACCGCCATCACGGGTTGCGGGTGCGCCAACAGCCGCAGCGCCAAACGCGCGCCGGCTTCCAGCATCTGCACAGACTCGTCCGGGCTGGTCTTGAAGACGTTCAGATCAAACCCGCCGCTGAACATGCCCGCGCGCCCGGTGAGCACCACCACAGCTTTGTCAGCCAGCGCCCGGTCCAGCGCCGCATTGATGGCCGCCAGCATGTGGATGCTCATCACGTTGGCCTTGCCATCGTCCATGGCCAGCGTGGCGATGCCGTTGTCCAGGTGGTATTTCAGCAGGTTGGTCATGGTGTCTCGCAGTGTGGTTTCAACCGCTTCATGTTAGCGACTGGCAAGACCGCAGGCTGTCACAAAAGCGCCTGGTGCACGGCAGCCTTGTACTCAAACCAGAACGGGTGCCAAAAGCCGAAATGCCGCTGCGCCATTTGCACGATCATCACGCCGTTGGCAGGGCAGAAGCTCCAGTGGGTGCCGGCCAGGCCGCCCCATTGAAACTCGCCCGCCGGTGAATTGGGTTGCAGCGCCGAAGCCGCGCGGGTGATGGCGCCGCCCAGACCAAAACCCAGGTGCGGCATGGCGCCCAAGTGCTGAAATTGCACTGAATATTGCGGCGGCACCTGGTCGCGCAACATCTCTTGGAGGGTGCCTGCCTTGAGCAATTTGCTGCCCGAGCCATCGCCGAACAAAGCCAGCATGAAACGCAGGTAATCGGCCTGGGTCGTCACCAGGCCGCCGGTGCCGGCCTGGCGCGGCACGGGCGTGATGAAGGCATCAGGCCAGGGCAGGTTGTCGGTCAAATGCAGGCCTGGCAGCAGCGGCTCTGACGCGTCCTCGCCCCGGTACAGCGGCAGCAGGCGCGCGCGGTTCTCGGGCGTGACGAGGTAACCCGTGTCGGCCATGCCCAGCGGGTCGAAGATGCGCGTCTGCAAAATCTCGGCGTAGGTTTGGCCGGTGATGATCTCCATCAGCCGCGCCAGCAAGTCTGCGCCCATGGCGTAGTCCCAGCCCTGGCCCGGCTGGAAACTCAGGGGCAGCGCCGCCAGCTTGGGCATCACCTGCGCCAGCGTGAGTTGGCCCGAGCGCACGCCGGCTGCGGTGTAGGCGTTGAAGATCACGGTGCCAGGGTCAAACACGCCGTGGGAGAGGCCTGAGGTGTGGCTGAGGAGGTGGCGGATGGTGATGTCGGTTTGCAGGGGCTCGGTGTCGTCCGCGTTCTGTGCGCCCGGTCGCAACACGCGTGTTTTGGCAAATTCAGGAATCCAGTTTTTGATAGCGTCGTCCAGCGCGAAGTGGCCTTCGTCCGTGAACATCAACGTCAACGCCGAGGTGATGAGCTTCGTGTTGGAGAACGCGCGGTGGATGTGGCCAGGCCGCAGCGCCTCGCGGGTGTCAAGATTCGCCAAGCCAGCGCAAAACTCGTCCAGCAACTGGCCATTTCGCATCACCAGGCAGGAGGCGCCGGGCAGGAGTTGCTGGTCGAACATGCGTTGCAGGACGGCGTGGGAAGCGCTGAAATCGGGCATTTTGAGTTTCGGTTGATGGCCCGCTGGCGGGCTTTGGGGTGGGCGCTTGGGACGCGCATGGAAGAACAGTGGGCTACTTTAATCCAGGCTTTGGCAATTCGGCGCGACAGCGGCTATCCTGCGGTTTTCAGGAGAACCCCCATGCAACACCCCACGCCGCGTTTGACTGCCCAGGATTTCGACCAAGAACTGCTGCTTCTTTTTGACGCCTACGTTCACGGCAACATCGACCGGCGCGGCTTCCTCGAAAAAGCTCAAAAATTCGCCGTGGGCGGCATGACGGCAGTGGGCTTGCTGGCCGCTTTGAGCCCCAATTTCGCCATCGGCCAAGTCGTTCCTAAAACTGATGCGCGCATCAAAACCGAAACGCTTGAGTTCCCCGTGCCGGGTTACGGCAAGATGAAGGGTTACCTGTGCCGCCCGGCCAGTGCCTCGGGCGCCACCAAGCTCCCCGGCATCTTGGTGGTGCATGAAAACCGCGGCCTGAACCCGCATATCGAAGACATCGCGCGCCGCTTGGCAGCAGACGGCTACATGGCCTTCGCCCCTGACGCGCTGACACCCTTGGGCGGTTATCCCGGCGACGAAGACAAGGCCCGCTCACTCTTCGGCCAACTTGACCAAAACAAAACGCGCGAAGACTTCATCGCCGCCACGCAGTGGCTCAAAAGCCGGGCGGACTGCACCGGCAAAGTGGCTGCCATCGGCTTTTGTTACGGCGGCGGCATGGCGCACTTTCTGTCAACCCGCCTGCCCGACTTGGCCGGCGCCGTGCCCTTCTACGGCAACCACCCCGCAGCGGAAGACGCCGCCAAAGTCAAAGCGCCGCTGCAGATCCACTTAGCCGGTGTCGATGAGCGCATCAACGCCGCCTGGCCTGCGTATGAAGCCGCCCTGAAAGCCGCTGGCGCGAAATACACCGCGCACGGCTACCCTGGAACGCAACACGGCTTCAACAACGACACCACGCCACGTTTTGACGCTGCGGCGGCCAAAGTGGCCTGGGAGCGGACGATGTCGTTCTTCAAGCAGACGCTATTATAATAGTAGCTTGAAAGCGCCATTTCACGTGACTTAAGGGCTTAAAATACTTGAAGATTGTGAAAATTCGGACTATTTTCAGAATTGTTAATACCCATATTAACAATTCAGTCTGATCCCACGGCATTGCCTGGGCAGCGGCTGCGCGTCTCGGTCAGCGTGGCAGACCGGCTCAGCTCGGTTCGGTTCGGTGAAGAAGTTGATCAGCCGTTCTCCCGCGCAGCATCGGCCAAGAAGTCGCCCTCGGCCAAGGTGTTGGTCTTCGCATTGTCCGAGTCTTGCCGTCCCCATTTCGGGTAAACCGCATGAAAAGTTTCCACCATTTGCGCCAGCGGCATTTCCACATAAGCGCCGCGCTCGCGGATGTATTCCATGTGGCGGTTGCCAGCTTTGTCGAAGGGGTGGTAGATGGAGTCGGTGGTTCCGTCAAACGCCAGCGGCAACAAGCCGAAACGTTCACACAGCTGCAGGTTGAAAGCCGGTGTGGCCTTGCGCCAGGCGCCGTCGAGCCAGATGTCTGTGTAGCCGTGCCAAACAAATTCGTCGGTGGCCATGGTCTCGCGCAGCTTCTCGGTAGAGAGGTGGTTGCGCACGTCGGCGTAACCCAGGCGCGCGGGGATGCCAGAGGCGCGGCACACGGCCGCCAAGAGCGCCGCTTTGGGGGTGCACCAGCCGTAGCCGTTGCTGATGACGCGGCTGGCGCGCATGCCCTCAACCCGTAAATCTGTGCGGTAGGGGTCGTAACGGAAGTTGTCGCGCACTGCGTTATACAGGGCAACGGCGCGCTCGCGGGGGTTGGCGCCTGCGCCGTGCTGGTGGGCGAAGGCTACGACGGCGGGGTGTTCGCAGTCCACCAGGTCGGTGGCGGCCAGGCAGTCTTCGGGCGGCGGGTTGGGCAGGGTGTTGGTCAGGGTGTTGGTCAAGGCGATCTCAAAGTCGATACAGGCGTATTGCGTTGCCGCCGAGTATCGCGTCACGCTCGGCTGCTGAAAAGCGCGCCAGCAAGCTCTGCGTGGCCTGACACCAGTCAGCGTAATTTTTGCCGCTGCGTTCCAGCACCGGCCAGTCGCTGCCCCACACCACGCGCTCAGGGCCGAAACACGCGAGGATGTGGTCTGCCCACCGCCGCACGGAAACCGCCGACGGGTCAGCTCCAGCCTCGGTGAAGAGGCCCGAGAGTTTGCAGCTGGCCGTGGTTTCGCGGGCGATTCGCCCGATGCCCTCGGCCCAGGGTTGCCACTCGGCTGCGGCGATGTTGGGTTTGGCGCCGTGGTCGATGACGATGCGCAAATTGGCGTGGCGATGCGCCAGCGTGAGGATGTGCGGCAGGTGGGTGGACCTGACCAGCGCGTCAAACACCAAGCCGCAAGCTGCCATGGCCTCTAACGCGGGTCGCAAGGCCGGTTGCAGCACCCAGGCTGGGTCGGCAAGGTCTTGCAACATCGGGCGCAGGCCTTTGAGTTTGGGGTGATGCGCAAGGGCATGGACGCGCTGGGCGGCATCGGGCGCGAGCCAATCGACCCAGCCGACCACGCCCAGAACGTTTGGCCTGTTTTGAGCCGCGTCGTTTTGATCTGCCAGTTGCAGCAGGAAGTGGGTTTCCGCCTCCGTGGGCGCCGCCTGCACCAACACGCCGCCCGCGATGCCGCAGGAGGTCGCTTGCGCTTGCCAATCGGCCACGGACACGTCGCGGTAGAGAGGGGCGCGCTCGGGCGTGAGCCAGCCGTAGTCGCCCCGTGCGATTTGCCAGGCATGGAAGTGGGCGTCGATGTGCATGTTGGAGTGCCGTGTTGGATTGCTGGGGCAATTTTGGCTGACGTTTTTGATGTCGTGGCGGGAAAATTATGAGCGCTTCGTGGACTGTAGGTTCACGTTCACTGGCCAACATGACTTCACCACGACTCCAACCAATGACAAAAAAAATCAAACAGGCACCGGTGCCGATTCAGGAATCAGCCCGTCAACCTGCAAGGCCGTCCAAAAGTCTGCCGGAATCACGCAAGACATCATCACCACCGCATCCTGCCAATGCGCCAGTGTTTGTGCGCCGGCAAACACGATGTCTACCGCAGGATGCGCCAAGGGGAATTGCAGTGCCGCCGCACGCAGCGGCACTTTGAAACGCGCGCACACGGCCTCCACAGCGGCCACTTTTCGCAGCCATTCAGTTGGCGCCCGCTCATAATTAAATAGCTTCTCACGCACGTTATTCAAGACTCCGGTGGCCAATATGCCCGAATTGAAGGCCCCGCCAATGGCCACCCGTACACCACGCTTCTCGCACAGCGGCAACAGTTCGGCCATGCCGCTGTGGTCGATCAGGGTGTAACGACCCGCGAGCAAAATGCAATCGAGATCGGCCGCACTTAAAACATCCAGGCAGACTTGCACCACGTTCACACCCATGCCAATGTGGCGCAGCCAGCCTTCCTGCTTCATGCGTTGCAGCTCGGGCAGCGCTTCATTGACCACCTGGTGCAAAACACGCGGGTAGTCGCTGCCATGGCAAACCTCGCAGCAGTCATGTATGAACACGGCATCCAGCCGGGCCAGGCCGGTGCGCTGCAGGCTTTCCATCACGCTTTGGCGCACACCGCGCGCCGAGTAGTCCCAATGCTGGTTGAAGGGCAGGATGTTGCGGAAGTTGTGCTGGTCGCGCGGCGCAAGTTGGCCCGGTGTGGCCGGCGTGAGCAGGCGACCGACTTTGCTGGAGATGGCTTGCCTGTCTCGTGAAGTCTCGCCCGCACCTGGGGCAACATGGGCCTGCGCACCTGCGCGAAAGGCCTGGCCGAAGCGATGCTCTGAAAGGCCATGACCGTAATGTGGCGCGGTATCGAAGCTCTGGCAGCCGTCATTCAGGGCGGCTTGCAACACGGCTTGGGCCTCTGGTTCGCTGATGGCGTTGAACAGGTTGCCCAGGGGCGCGCCGCCCAGGCCCAGCCGCAAGCCGCGCGTGTCAGCCAGAGTGGGTTTCATTGAAGGAAATATCACCACCCTGCCTCCGGGCGGCGGATGCAGGGAATTACCGTAGGTTTGAACATGCAATCTCTCGCTAACATGGCAACACTTTAGATCATTCACCCGGAGACTTGCCATGACCCCATTCGTTACTTTTGGCCGCCGCACCTTGCTGGCCGCCACGGCAGCCGCCTCGCTGCTCAGCATTGCCCCATTGGCGGCGCAGGCGCAGAGCAAACAACTGCTGCGCATCTCCACCCCCGCCGTGCCGGACGACTGGCACGCCAAGATGTGGACGGTGATGAAAGACGAGCTGGAAAAAACCGCGCCAGGCCAGTTTGACACCCAAATCAACCTCAATGCCTCGCTTTTCAAACAAGGCACCGAGCCTGCGGCGATGGCGCGTGGCAACCTGGAGATGTCGTCCATCTCGGCTTTTGACATCGCCAAACTGGTGCCTGAGTTCACCATCTTCACGGCGGGTTACATCATTCGCGACCCAGAGCACATGATGAAGGTCTTCAACGGCCCCATCGGCGCTGATTTGTTTAAACTGGTCAGCGAAAAGATGGACATCACCATCCTCTCGCCGATCTACCTCGGCACGCGCCAACTCAACCTGCGCGAAGCCAAAAACGTGCGCACACCGGCTGACTTGAAAGGCGTGAAGCTGCGCATGCCCGGCTCCAAAGAATGGCTGTTTCTGGGTGAAGCGCTGGGCGCCACACCCACGCCACTGGCCTTTGGCGAGGTCTACCTCGGCCTGAAAACCGGCACCATCGACGGGCAAGACAACCCGCTGCCGTCGGTGCGCAGCGCCAAGTTTTACGAGGTCACCAAACAGATCACACTGACCAGCCATCTGGTGGACGGCATTTTCATCAGCGTCTCCAACAAGGCCTGGAACGCGCTCAATGCTGATCAGAAAACCAAACTCAAAGCCGCCGCCCAGGCCGCCGCCAAATACAACAACGAGAACCGCATCACCGACGAAAAACAAATGGTTGATTTCTTCAAGTCCCAAGGACTCACCGTGACCACGCCCGACGTGGACGCCTTCCGCAAGACCGTGCAAACGGCCTACCAAAACTCGGAATACGCCAAGTTGTGGCCCACCGGCATGTTGGACCGCATCAACAACACAAGGTAAAAATTGCGCTGGCTGAAATTTGGCGGGTTGAGAAGCGCCGCCAACGCGTTTGGCGGCGTTTTGTTTCTGACGATGTTTGTCGTCTTCATCGTCCAGATCACCGCGCGTTTCGGCTTCAACAAACCCCTGGCCTGGACGGACGAGCTGGTCGTCATCCTCTACGTTTGGGTCATCTTGTGGTCGGCGGCGTTCATCGTGCCCGAACGCGAGCACGTGGCGTTTGATCTGATCTGGAACAGTGTCGGCAAACCAGCGCGGCGGGCCATGAAAATTGTTGGCAATCTGCTGATTGGTGGCCTGTGCCTTTGGGCGATTCCAGCCACTTGGGACTACGTGAGTTTCATGGCGCGTGAAGGCACGCCGGTGCTGGGCGTGTCGTTCCGATGGGTGTTCATGCCGTTTGTATTTCTGTTCGTGGCATTGGGGTTGCGGGCGTTG
>JANOYE010000091.1:0-5441 GCA_031428695.1 Rhodoferax sp.
TTTGCCGGACCCGGCAGAACCCACCACCACCACCGGCGCGGGCAGCCTGCGCACGGCTTCCTGTGCGTCGTCAAACAGGATCGGTTTGTCCAGCAGCTCAAATTCAGTGTGCCGGGCTTGCAGCCAGCGCAGCGGCACGGCGCCCGGCGCACCCGCCATGCCCACGGCGCCCGCGTCGGCAGCCAGCGTGATGGGCTCCAGCTCGATCTTGGCCTCATCGACGGCGACACCGCGCAGGAAGCGCGATTTGTCGTAGGCGTGGTTCTCAATCACCTCCAGCGCCAGGCACACGGTTTCATCGCCAAAGCGGGCAAATTGCAGCAACAGGCGGTGGCTGTAGTCGAGCTTGGCGCGCCAATAGGCCGTGGGTTTGAGTTTTTTGACGTCGGCGCTGCGAAAGTCGTCGGCCTCAATGGCGTGGCGCAACTTGGCAAACAGCGTCTTCACGCGGCGGGTGTCGAGGTCTTTGTAGAGGAGCAGGCGCATGGCGGGAAATCATACCCGGCGGGGGCGGGTTGTCGGGGCGGGTTGTAGGGGGCCAGCGAGTTGGTCGAGGGGCTGAGGGGCGGGTCTTTCGCTATCGCATCAAACCAAGAACGGGTGACAAGTTTCGCTTCCTGCCCCGACAAGCCAAGCCCTTCGCGGCCTGCGGCTCTTTTGCCAGTGCTTACCCGTGTTTGCCCAAATTTTCAGCGCCCAGAGGTACTATAAATAATATAGCAGCCTACGCACATTATTCGTGACTTAGAGGTAGTTTTTAAATAAAGATATGCCTCAGCCAGTCAATTTTGGAAAAATCAACCCCAAATTGGGAATTATTGAAAGCAGCGGGGCCACACAATCCCAAGAATCCTACCCACCTGCAATGGCGATGAGTCTTCTATTCACCGCTTTTGCAAGCCACTGCGGTTTGCCGCAAACCAGCTCCCCCCCGCGCCTACGATTGCCATCACCCAAAACGCCGGCACCATGCCAGCGCCTGCGCTGAAGGCGCCAAACACCAGCGGCATCACCACCTGGCTCAGGTTCAAAAAACTCGTTCGCACACCGATGGCTTCGCCGGTGCGGCCGGGCGGCGCCACCTGGTGGATCAGGCTCAGCAGCATCGGCTGCGCCGAACCCAGGCCCAAGCCCAGAAAAAACGCCACGGCGAGCAGCCCTGGCAGGGCGGTGAGCAGCGGGAAGAGGGCGTAACTCAGGCCTGCCGCGCCGAGCGCGCAACTCAGCACTTGCCATTCGCCCAGGTAGCGGTTCACCCAGGGCATGGAGAGCCGCACGACAAAGGTGGCCACGCCAAAACTGCCCATGATGAGCCCGATGCTCGAGGCAGAGAGGTTGATCAACGCGCCATATACCGGCGCCATGAATGTGAACATGTCCCAGCTGACGTTCATGAAGGCGCTGGCGATGAACACAGACCGCAGCGGTTTGTCGCGCAGCAAGTCCATCACGTGTGCGTCAGGCGGGCGCGCGGCTGACGGCGCGGGCGGCGCCGACGCCTGCTTGCGCACCGCCAACACCAAAAAAGTCAGGGCCGGGAACAGCGCCAGCACCAAGAACGCGTTGGCATAACCAACGTGGTCAATCGCATACCCAGCAATCACCGGCCCCAAGATCGTCGAGACTGAAAACCCGATGGCCAGCCAGGTGTAAGCCTGCGTGCGGGTTTGCGGCGTGCTGGCGTGGCCCACCGCGTTGCTGATGCCGATGTGCAGCAGCATGAAACCCGAGCCCAGCACCACACTGGCCAGGCACAACGCCGCGATAGACTGGTTCAGAAACGGCAACAAGCAGGCCAGCGCCACGCTGCCCGTGGAGATCAGCGCGGGCCGAGTGATGCCCACCCGGTCTGTCCAGCGCCCCAAATGCACCGAAAGCACGGTGGGCACGACCGACAGCAAACTCACCATCAAGCCGACGACAAAGGTGCTGGCATGCAGGTGGATGGCGTACAGCGCCAGGCCCACGCGCCCGCCCGTGAAGGCGAGGTGCACCATGATCATCATGGCGATCAGCGTCAACACCCTGGTTTTGGCCGCTCCAGTCAGCGTTGACGCATCCTCGCTCATTGGGTCAGCGCTGCGCCTTGTCCTTTTGGTTTTGTGCTTCGATGCGTTCGCGTGCGGCTTGCCAATCGGCGTCGCTCCACTTGCGCAGCTCGAAGAAATTGCCGCCGTGGGCGAGCGCGCCGCCGCCATCCATCATGATGCTTTGGCCGGTGAGCCAGTCGCACTGGCCGGGGGCCATGAGGAAGGTGGCGAGGTTTTGCAGCTCGCTCATTTGGCCCACACGCGCCATTGGGTTGTGCAACTTGCTGCGGGCGCCAGGCTCTTCGCCGGGGTTCAAACGTTTGCTCATGCCTTCGGTGGGAATCTCGCCGGGGCCAATGCAATTGAGGCGCACGCCAAACCGCGCCCACTCGGTCGCCAGTGATTTGCTCATCACCTCGATGCCGGCTTTGCTCATGGCCGAGGGCACGACATACGGGCCGCCGTTGTCCACCCAAGTGGTGATGATGCTCATCACGTTTCTGAACGGCGCGCCGCTCTTCCACTGGCCGCTCTTGGCCTGTGCCACCCAGCGTTTTCCGATGGCTTGGGTGACGTAAAAACTGCCGTGAAAAACGATGCCGGCAATGGCGTCAAAGCCGCGCGGCGACATCGCTTCGGTGGGCGAGATGAAGTTGCCCGCCGCGTTGTTGACCAGGCCCGTCAAGCCGCCGCTTTCAAAAAGCGACTCGACCATCTCTTCAACCGCAGAAGCGATGCGGATGTCCACACCAAACGTGTCGATGCGCGCTTTCGGAAATTGCTTGCGCCAGGCGTCCGCCGTGGCGTCGCACACCTGTTTGCGCCGCCCGCAGATGGCAACGTCTGCGCCCAGGCTCAAAAAATGTTCGGCCATGGCTTGGCCCAAGCCTGTGCCGCCGCCGGTGACCAGAATGCGCTGGCCGCTCATCAAGTTGGATTGGTACATGCAGAATCCTTCTTTTCAATCGTCATATGATTGTATGGGTTCAACCCCATGCAGGGCTGTGATGGCTTTGCACCGCCATTCGATTTTTGGAGCCATTTCATGCCCCGACCCTACCAAGGCGTTTTTCCGGTGGTGCCAACCACGTTCACCGAATCCGGCGAACTTGACTTGCCCAGCCAGTTGCGTTGTGTTGATTTCATGATCGACGCGGGCTCCACCGGCCTGTGCATTCTGGCCAACTTTTCGGAGCAGTTTTCACTCTCCGATGCCGAGCGCGAGGTTTTGACCGAAGCGATCTTGAAACACGTGAAGGCCAAACACCCGAACACGCCCGTCATCGTCACCACCACGCATTACGGCTCGCGGGTGTGCGCCCTGCGCAGCCGCCGCGCGCAAGACCTGGGCGCGGCGATGGTGATGGTGATGCCGCCGTACCACGGGGCCACCATCCGCGCGAGCGAGCAAAAAATCTTTGAGTTTTACGCGGCGGTGTCCGATGCCATCGACATTCCCATCATGATTCAGGATGCACCGGTAAGCGGCACGGCGCTGTCTGCCGCGTTTCTCGCCCGCATGGCCAAAGAGATCAAGAATGTGGCTTACTTCAAGATCGAAACGCCCGGCGCCGCCAGCAAATTGCGCGAGATGATTCGCTTGGGCGGCAAAGACATTGAAGGCCCGTGGGACGGCGAGGAGGGCATCACACTCTTGCCCGACATGGACGCCGGCGCCACTGGCTGCATGAGCGGCGGCGGTTACCCCGACGGCATGCGCCAGATCACCGACGCCTACCTCGCAGGCCGCCGTGATGACGCCGTGGCCGCTTATGAAAAGTGGCTGCCTCTCATCAATTTCGAGAACCGGCAAGGCGGCATCTTGACGGCCAAGGCGCTGATGAAGGCCGGCGGCGTGATCGCCTGCGAAGCGCCGCGCCATCCGTTTCCCGCGATGAATGACGACGTGCGCAAGGGTTTGCTGGAACTGGCGCGGCGGCTGGACCCGATGGTGTTGCGCTGGGGCAAGTAAACAACCCCAAATTAGGTATGATCAGGCCGGTTTTGAGATGTGTCAGCGCCTTTACTGAAGAAATGAGACCGCTAAGTCACGTATTTAATGGATTTGTTGCTATAAAATATATAGTAGCCAAAATCATTCACAGCGCTTCAGGCAGCGCCACTGCGAGCTTCTGCGCCCATGGCGCGAGCATGGGCATGATCGACGGGTACAAATCAACCCCTTGAGCCATTTGTGATGAGGCCAGCTGCAGCCCGCGCTCGCCAGGTGTTCTGACCTTCACACCCGCTTTCGCAGGCCGCGAGGCGTGGCACAACTCGGCCACTTTGTCGGTCTGCCGGGTGAATGCCGCCAGCCCAGAAAACGCAGCCGGGTCGATGATCTGCAAAAACACTGTGGCGCCCCAGCCTTCTTTCGGGTCGGCACGGCCCAGGCCCGCCAGGCCACCGGTGAGCCCTTCAACCAGCCAGGTCATGCCGTAACCTTTGTGGCCTGAATCGAGCCCGCCCGTGGGCAAGATCGTGCCTTTGGGTTCGCGGAACAACGCGCCGGGGTCGTCAGTGGCGTTGCCATAACCATCCAGCACCCAGGGCGCGGGCAGCTTTTTGCCCTCGGCATGCAGGCGGTTGGTCAAACCGTTGGTGGTGGCCGAGCAAGAGATGTCCAGCACCACGGGCGCGCCGTTGGTTGGGATGCCGGCTGAAAACGGGTTCGGCGTGAACACCGGGTCCAGCCCGCCGAACGGCGCCACGCTGCCGCTGTTGAAATCAGAGCAGGTGAGGATCATCATCAAACCCTGGTCGGTCGCACGTTTGTGGAACGCCGCCAGGCAGGCGATGTGGTGGCTGCGGCGGATCACCACGGTGCAAGTGCCTTGGGTGCGGGCGCGCTTCGCGGCCAATTCCATCGCCCTCAATACAAGCCATGGGCCTGGCAGGCGCTGGCCGTCCCACGTTACTGCGGCAGGGAAATCACTGACCACGATGGGGTCGCCGCCTTTTCTCATGCTGCCTTTTTCCAACTCGCCCAAATAAGGCCCCAATTGGGCCAACCCGTGCGTGGTGTGGCCCATCAGGTCGCCTTCGACGAGGATGTCGGCAACGGCAGTGGCTTTGTCGTCGTTGAGCCCGGATTTGAGCAACAGGTTTTTGGCAAATTCGGTCAGTTCAAGGTGATTGAAACGTGATGCAGTTGGGGTGGCGTTGGACATGGTGATTTCAAAGGTATGACGATAGGAGTGAGCTTAGCGCATTGCGGTTTGACGAGTTGCAGGCGGGGCCGCTTCGGGTCGGTGCAACCGCTGTGACTGTCGGTGCCGCTACGGGTGACGATGCAGTGTGCCGGACCGCTCCTCATGGTGCGCTGATCCCCGTTGCCTGTCGGCAACGGGGGCGCAGAAATCGTCGGGATCCGGCACACTGCATCGTCACCGCTTCGCTAGGCGGTTGAGT
>JANOYE010000092.1:0-13389 GCA_031428695.1 Rhodoferax sp.
AACCCCGAGGTTGGAAACGCGGCCAGCGCGGCGGTGTCGAGCACCAAGGTTTTTCCAGCGACGGTGACCAGTGGATTCAGGTCGCGCATTTGCAGGCCAAAACTCTCCTTTGTGCGCAGGGGAATGACAATCCGTGAGGCGAGGCCGCTGATGAAATCGTTTTGAACATCCAGCAAGTAGGGCGTTGTGGCGCGCCAAAACTTGTCGGGGTGGGGGAATGCGTCAAACCTCGCCATAACAGTCAAACCGCAAGCGGCGTCAGAATGTGCGGTATTTGGCCAAGGGCAGGCCATGCTCGTGGAGGTGCGCGTTGTAAGCCTTGATCGCTTCCTTGTTGTCGTCGTTCCATTTCTCCCAGTAACGCTTTTTGACGGCCTCGGCGAGCAGGCCGTCTACCGTTTGCGAGATGTTCATACCCAACTCGCGGGCGACTTCCAGCACCCGGACGTTCAGCGTCAGGTTAGTGGCTTTTTTCTGCGCGTGGGAAAATTGGGGCACTGGCATCGGCGATCCTTCACACAATGGGGTAGGAATAATGCTCGAATTGTATGCGCAAACTTGATGCGCATCAATTCCAAGCATCATCCCTGAAGACCCGCAAGTGTCTCAAAGCGCCTTCTGGATCAAGGCGCCCTTGAACAACACCGGCCCGGTTGGCCCGCCTTCGCTGGGCACGCCGCCTTTGGGTTCGAGGCTGATGGCGAGCGCAGGAATTGCTTTCACGTCGTTTTCGCCAGCAGTCAGGCGCAAAACCTTGTCGCTGCCCAATACGCCCAGTGACTTCGGCCCGCCTGTGGGCGGCAATGCCCACAATTGCAGGGATTGACTACTTGCTTCCTGATAACTGCCGACCCGCTGCAGGGTCAGGCGTTTGCTCTTGGGGTCAAACGTCACCAGCATTGACGCGGTCGATTTGTCGTCGGACAAAACAGCCACATATTCGATTTGTGGTGTGCTCAGCAGCTTGGCCTGCAACTGCTGGATCTCTCCGCCCAGTTGATCGCGCAGGTTCAGGCCGACGACGACAGCCACCATGGTTGCCAGCGCGCCTGCAGCGGTCGCGCCACGCCACAGCCACAGGCTGCGCAGCCATCCAACAGCCGCTTCACCTGGCGGCGCGGGTGCGGCGGCACGAAGGCGGGCCTGCTGCATCTGCGCTGCTTCGGCTTCGCCCTTGAGCAGGTTGTCGATTCGGCTCCATACGGCTGGTGGTGGCGCTGCCGAAGGTTGTAATTCGTTCAGGCTGGCGATTCGGGTTTGCCAAATCAAGGCTGCAACACGCACTGGCGCATGTTCGCGCGCCAGCGCCTCAAAGCGCCGCCGCGCGCCTCCACGAAGTGTGCCCAAGGCAAATGCGCCAGCCAGGCGGTCGAGCAATTCCGGGTTTTGGTGGATATTCACAGCCGAATCCTCAGGCAAACCGTGCCATGCACAGGCGCAGTTGTTCCAGGCCACGCCGAATCCAGGTTTTCACGGTGCCCAGCGGCAAGCTGAGCTGTCGCGCAAGGTCGCTGTGGCTGAGGTCACGGATGTAGGCCAGGCTCACCACTTCGCGCGGTCCGTGGTCAAGCTGCCCCAGGCATTGGTGCAACGCCCAGGCCTGTTCGCTGGCCTGCGCCTTGTCCATCGGATTGGGCGCTTCGCCCGGCAATGTCTGTGCCATGGTGTCGTCGAGTTCCTGGGTGACCTGGCTGCCTTCGGATTTGCGCCTGCGCAAAAAATCGAGGGCGCGGCTGCGCACAATCAAGCCCATCCACGCCATGGGCGGGCTCAAAGACGCTCGGTAGTCACCCGCAGCGCGCCATATCGTGAGTGTGGCTTCCTGCAACACATCTTCAGCCCATTCCCGGTTGCTGACAACTCGGATCGCCAGCCCGTAGAGCTGCGCTGAGCAGCAGTCGTACAGCGCTTTGAGCGCCTGGTGGTCCTTGTTGGCGACGCGATCCAGGAGCGTGATCAGCTCATCGTCCATGCTTTCGGTGTTCATTGTTGGATTGTCTTCGATTGATGCAATGACTACGCAAATAAGGGCCAACCGGATTCAAAACCTAGGACAGATCCTATGAAAAACGGTGTTCTTGTCTGCTGCCTGTGTCTGCGAAACACTTCGAAACTTGCTTTTTCTCAAAATTTGCGGCGGAAGGAATTCATGAAAAAAATTTAACAAAAACCTGAATCCAGTCGGTCGCAAGCCCGCGTATTAGAACCGTTGGCAGATTTTTTTGGTCTGCCAACCTGACAAATTTTCCTCTACATGTTTCACTTTAAGGAGAGTCAAATGAAAGTACATTCTGCCCCCCGCCGCTGCGCTGTGGCGCTCGCAGCATTGGCCTTGGGTGCCTGCGCTGGCATTGGCAATTCGCCAATGCCGATGTATTCCCAAGCGAGTTTGCCAGACAGTGTAAAGGTGCCCGGTGGCCATGCGGTGCTCATGGAAACGGTAGGCGCTGGCGACATCACCTACGAATGCCGCGCCAAAAAAGACATGGCGGATCAATTCGAATGGGTCTTTGTCGGACCGGACGCTAAATTGATGGACCGCAAGGGCGCCCAAATTGGACGCTATTTTGGTCCGCCAGCAACCTGGGAAAACAAAGACGGTTCGAAGATAACAGGGGCACAACTGGCCGTTGCGCCGGCCGGCACCGGCAACATCCCTCTGCAACTGGTTAAAGCCAACCCGGCGGTCGGTGCGGGCGCCATGCAAGGGGTGACCTACATCCAGCGCGTCGCCACCCAAGGCGGTGTTGCGCCTTCAATGGCCTGCGCTGCTTCAACTGCGGGACAAAAGCAGGTTGTGAAATACCAGGCGGACTACATCTTCTGGCGTTCGGCTTAAGCGGCGCCAACCAGCTAACCAACGAACGTTACTTTTACTCAACAAACCCGAGAAACACCATGAAAACCAAATTCACCCAACTTGCCAAGGCCTGCCTGTTGATGGTCGCCGCTGGCGGCGCCATCGCCTCCAGTCACCGCGAGGCGCCGTTCATCACTGGCGCGCCCAAAGTAGATGGCACCGACTTCTATATGTTCCGCAGTTACGAAGGTGTCGCTGCCAACGGCTCCGGCGGGCGCTCTGATTACGTCACGCTTCTGGCCAACTACCAGCCGCTGCAAGCGGCGTATGGCGGCCCCAACTATTTCTCGATGGACCCCAATGCGCTGTACGAAATCCACATCGACAACAACGGCGATGCGCGCGAAGACATCACTTTCCAGTTCCGCTTCAAGAACGCACTCAAGTCCATCGCCCTGCCCATCGGCTCGTCCAATGTCGCGATTCCACTGATCCAGGCTGGAACCGTCAGCGCCCTGAATGACGCCAACCTGAACGTCAATGAAACCTACACCGTGAACGTGGTGCGGGGTGACCGCCGCAAGAATGGCGGCGCCGGCTCCGCAGTCGTGAAAACGGGTGGCGGCGCCGTGTTTGAAAAACCGGTGGACAACATCGGCGTGAAAACCATCGCCAACTATGCGGCCTATGCCGCGCTACATATCCACAATGTCACGATTCCAGGCTGCGCCAATCCGGGCAAAGTGTTTGTCGGCCAGCGACAGGAAGGTTTCGCCGTCAACCTGGGCGCCATTTTTGACCTGGTGAACGCGCCCGCTGCAGTGCTGCTGGACCCGGCCAACAAGGACGCGGTCGGCATGGGCGGAAACCACCCGGTCCAGAAAACCAATGTGACCACGATCGCGCTTGAAGTCCACAAGAGCTGCCTGACTGCCGGCAGCGAACCCGTGATCGGCGGCTGGACCACAGCCAGCATGCGCCAGGCGCGTCTGCTCAACGGCAATACACCGTCGGGCCACGACAAGGCTGCCAAACAGGGCGGTGGCTGGGTGCAGGTCTCGCGTTTGGGCAACCCGCTGGTCAACGAAGTGGTGATCGGTTTGCCGGACAAAGACAGGTTCAACGGCTCCCATCCCAAAGACGACGCGCAGTTTCTTAACTACGTCATTAATCCGACCTTGCCGGCCCTCTTGGGACTGGTGTTGACCGGTAATGCAGCCGGTGTGGCACCCACCAACCTGCCGCGTACGGATCTGGCCACCACATTCCTGACTGGCATCACCGGAGTGAACAAGCCGGCGGTGAACCCGACACCTTCGGAGATGCTGCGCCTCAATACCGCCATTGCACCTGTTCCGTTTGCTAGCCAGAACCGTCTGGGCGTGGCGGGCAATGCGCTGGCCGGTGGGACGGACAACGCCGGGTTTCCGAACGGGCGCCGTCCAAAAGACGACGTGGTTGACATCGCACTGGTAGCCATGTTGGGTGGCCTGTGTGTGATCAACGGCGACACCAATGCGCTCATGCTCAACAGCATTCCGGGCGTGGCGGGTGTGACCTCGGCTTGCAAACCGTCTAGCGTGCCATTGGGCGCCCAGTCGGCCAATATCCACGACGCGGTTGACCAGGCAACGGTGCCGTTCATGAGTGGGTTCCCGTACCTGAACACGCCCAACGCCGGATCGAATTGATTGCAGTTGAACAAGGAAAAATCATGAAAAATCCAAACTTCAAACTGCTGCCAAAAGCGTTGCCGGTAGCGCTCCTGGCCGCCGCGCTGGTGGCAGCGTGTGGCGGGCGCACAGACGCGCCTGCGGTTGTCGCGCCCGTGAGCGGGGTGCCAGTTCCCGGTGACCTCGCGACCAACGTTGCATTCGTGGTGGGTTATGCCGACCAGCTGGCGGCCGCCGACGAGAACAGTGATCCGGTGGATGTCAACGCCCTCACGCTGGCGTCGGATGAAACCTCAGACGCTGCGCCAGTGGTCTTTTAAGCGGAAAACGCTGGTGACGAATTCCGGGTCTTTTGCCACAAGCATCAGGCCCGGATTTTTCCGATTGAAACATTTCCCTCCGAAGTCTTTCCGAAACTCCGACGAAAACTTGAACGCGCCATGTCCAAATTCACCTCTTGCCTGATGGTCTTGCTTGTCACCGTGCCGTTGAGTGCGATGGCGGCATCTCCGATTCGTCCAGTGAGCGATGGCGAAGTGATCGAAGTTTTGCCAGCCATTACCCGAAGTCGCTTGGCGGCACCTGTGGCGGGCCGGGCTCCCACAGACCCGCGTGAAGCGTTGGCCACGTCGCGTCAGGCGATCACAGTCGCCCGTCAAACCGGCGACAACCGCTACTGGGGCCGCGCGCAAGCCGCATTGGCACCGTGGTGGGACCGTGCCGATGCGCCCGTTGAACTGGCCGTTTTGCAGGCCACCGTGCAGCAAGGCCGGCATGAGTTTGAAGCCTCGCGCAAGGTGCTCGTGGCAGCGCTGTCCCGTCAGACGGGGCATGCCCAGGGGTGGCTGAATTTGGCGGCTTTGGAGCGCCTTTCAGCGCGCTATAACGAGTCCCTGGCGGCGTGCCGTGAAGTGGCGCGCACCGGGCAAGGCCTGTATGCGCAGGCCTGTGAGCTCGAAACCCGCTCGATGCAGGGGCAACACGAGTTGGCGATTCGCGGCTTTGCGCAGCTTTTGACTCAGGTGAGCGATGCCGACCAACAAAGCTGGTTGTTGTCTTTACAGGCCGAAGCGCGTGAACGCGCCGGTCAGGATGCGGCGGCACAGGCGGCTTATGAAAAAAGCCTGGCGCGTCAGCCCGATCTCTATACGTCAATTGCCCTGAGTGACTTGCTCTTGCGCACTGGTAGCAACACCAAAGCCCTTGCCGTGCTGGCGCCCTTGCCGCAAACCGATGCGGTGGTGTTGCGCCACGGCATTGCCTGGCGGCGGCTGGGTGACAACCGCTGGCGCGAAGCGCTGGTGATTTTTCAGGAGCGCGTGGCCGAATTGAAACGCCGGGGTGACGACCCCGGCTTGCACAGCCGTGAACTGGCGATGAGCGCCTTGTGGCTGGAAGACGACGCACCGGGCGCCCTGGCCCTGGCCCGCAAAAACCTCACGTTGCAGCGCGAACCGGTGGACTGGTGGCTGGCCCTGCAATGCGCCCTGGCGGCGGGTGACAAAAACGCGGTGGCAGAACTGTCAAACCAGTGGACGCAGACCGGCTTGAAAGACGCCCGCCTGGAAACCGTGCGCCCCGCAAGCGGTCGTTTGGCCAGCAAGGCGGCGCCATGAAACCTGTCGCAAAGCGGCTTGGGATATGGGCCGGAATGATGCTGTTGGCACTGTGCGGCGTGGGTACGGCCTACGCCCACAAGGGCAGCGATGCCTACCTCGATGTGCAGGAAGCCGTCAGCGCGAATGGCAACCGGGAATTGCGGTTCGAACTGTCGGTCGCCGTCAAAGACCTTGACGTGGCCATTGCCGTCGACGCCAACGCCGACGGCAAGGTGACCTGGGGCGAAGTCAAGGCCGCCACGCCGGCATTGCTGACCCTGTTGAATCAGACGGCCAATTTGTCGGCGCCGGATGCGAACGATTGCCGACTGGCCTGGCAATTCAAGGGCGCCGAGCGCCGCAGTGACGGCGCCTACCTGCAATTCGCAGCCCAGGCGCTGTGCCCGGCGGCCCGTGCGCAAGGGTTTGAATACACCTTGTTCAAGGCGCAGGACGCCAACCACCGCCTGCTGATGGCCGGGAGAATTGCCGGCAAGGATTTTTTGACTGCGGTGTCGCCACAACAGGGCAGCGTGGTCAGTCTGAGTGGCAGTGCTCTTTCGTCGGCCAGCGGTGGTGCAGTGGACGGCGTCACGCCAAACGCGTCGGCGCGACCCGCGCCGGATGGCCGTTGGGCCGCCTTGCAGGATTATTTTTCGCTCGGTGTTCACCACCTCCTTGAGGGCTACGACCACCTGGCCTTCCTGCTCGCGTTGGTGTTGCCCTTGCAACTGAGTTTGCGTTTCAAATCCCGTCCCGCTGACAACGCGGCTGCGGCTTTTCCCGCCCGGCGCAATGTGTGGCTGAGCCTCTTGAGCACGGTCACCGCTTTCACCATCGGCCACTCGGTTACTCTGGTGTTGGCAACCCTGGGTTGGACCACGGCCTCACCGCAGTGGGTGGAGCCGGTGATCGCGCTGTCGATCGCTGCCACCGCCATGCTGAACCTGTGGCCGGTCAAAGGTTTGCGCACGGACGTTTTGGCGCTGGGTTTTGGCATGGTGCACGGTTACGGTTTTGCCGGTTTGCTGCAAGAGGCCGCCGCGCCGCAGGGCTTGTTGCCCTATGCCTTGGCTGGCTTCAACCTCGGCATCGAGGCCGGGCAGTTGATGGCCGTAAGCGCCTGGGTGCTGGCATCGCAGTTTGTGGTCAACCAGACCTGGTACCACCGCATCGTGGTGCGCCGTGGCTCTCAGTTGCTCACCTTAATGGCGGTTTGGTGGTTCTGGCAGCGGGTGGCCTGAGGGCGCGATATCCTGCAACACCCGTTGCGGCAGTTTTTTGAGCAGCCAGCGGATGGCCAGCGGCACCAGGATGATGTCGTCCATCAGGCCCAGGAAGGGAATCATGTCCGGGATCAAGTCCACTGGTGAAATCAAATACAGCGCGATGCCCGCCGTGCCCCACCTCAACCAATTGGGTGAGGCCGGGTGGCGCAAAGCTTTCCAGAGCTGACGCGCGTCAGTCCTGACCAATGTCCAAACAACCGCAACGCGTTTCCACATGGTTTGATTCCTCCAGCGCCCGGAATTGGGCCCTGCTTTAACGTGGGGGCTCGACACCGGATGACAAGGCCGCAATGCTGTTTGCCAAGGACTTGCTTGCACATGCCTTGTGGACTGGTGCTGGCCTGGGTGGCCGGGGGTGATGCCGCTTTTTTACCCCGTTACGCTGCGCGGTTTTGGCAGGGTGGCATAGAACACGCCCTGGTTTGCCAGCCTGAATTGCGCTGCATTGGGCGTGGTCGCGGTCTGGCTTTGGCTGACGCGCCAGAAAATAAGGGCTGATCCTCGGCAATTCAAATAACAAACAGTCGTCACTAAGAAACCCAAGTTCCCGAAGTGCCATCCCGCATGGCAGTTGGCGATCATCGGAATTGAGGCGTGAAGTTTGAGCCACTGACTGCCAGCGGCATCATTTTCTTGCCAAGCGCTGTTGTCACTCCGCGCACAGCCATGCTCAACCACACCTTGAATCTGTCGGTGTTGCAGCCATGCCCTCTGCAACACCTGTCCGCGCAAGCATCGGTCGCCACGGCCGGGCTACGAACAACGACCGGTACGAAACGTCAAAGTCTTTCTGAATAGAGGGCTTCAAAACCAGCTCGCCACGAGGGGAAGGCCGGTCGCCAATCGAACTCGCGCTTGGCCTTTGCGTTCGACGCACCGCTCTGTTCGTTCATGTAGTAGACACGCAGGTCGCCGATCTTTTGCCGGGCCAAGGCTTCGTCCAATTGGCAGGGTGCGGGGGCGCCGAGAAGATTTGCAGCGAATGGCAGCCATTCGCTGAATCGAACGGGCGAGTCGTCAACGATGTTGTATGCAATGGCGCACGCCAGGGGCCTTGGCCGCAGCGATGAGACTGCGCGTTCCTTCGGTGCGAACGCGGATCGTTTCCACGTAGGGGTCGCCGCTCTGGGTTCCAAACGCAGTGCGCTGATGGATGACAACCTGGGCCTCAGACTGTGAGATCAATTGTGCGAGACCCACGGCGTCGTACACGTCGCCAATCACCGGTACCGCGCCTATTTGCACTATTTGCGAAACCCGCTCTTCAGAGCGGGCCAGCGCGACGACTTTGTGCCCGGCATTGACCAGCAACGGCACGAGCAGGCGACCAATTGCGCCTGTGCCACCTGCGATAAATATATTCATCGGCGCCTCCATTCCCAACTGACAAGTCCCCGCGATTGCATCACCCTTCAACTTTCGTTGTGCGCCAAATTCACACGCTGGCGGGTACCTGCGGCAATGTCGTAGGTGTTGAAGCTGTTCATCATGCGGCCGTAGAGGTGCAGGCTGACGACGCGCTCGCGCTCGTGCAGTACGCCGGTGATGTGAATGTGGTCGGGGTTGGGCACAAAGCTGGTGACGGCGCCTTTGCCCAGGAGAATGACGCCGCCGCGCACGAGCTGAATGCCCTCATCTGCGCCTTGATCGGGCGACAGGCGCACGTAGTTGCGTTCCTCCAGCACGCCTTATAGCACGCCCACCACGCCCCAACTGCCGTGGTCATGCACGGGCGTCCACTGCCCGGGCAACCAAACCAGGGTGTAGAGCGACAAACTCGCGTCTGGCGCGTCGTAAACGAGATTGCGGGCATAGTGGTTTGGGTCGCTGCGGTAGTGCTGCGGCTCAAGAAACCCCGACGCCCGCTCGATGAGTTCGAGCATCAGCGGCGCCACGGCCATCACACAGTCAGCAGGCTCAGCGCTGCGGCGTGTGGGTGCGGTGGCGTTGGCGATGAAGGCGTCGAGTGCAGACAAGGCAGGTTTCGGGTTCATGCCGTTTGAGTGTGAGCGCCGTTAAGGCCGTATCCAATTAATATGGGTATCAACATTTTTACTGTTTCGTTGGGTTTTTACGGATTATGGAACCTTTTTGGCCCTCAAGTCACGAATAATGTGCGTAGAATGCTATTGATAATATAGCGTCTAGATTTTCGAGAAATTGCTTGTTATGTTGAAGGCCAGTTCGCTAAGTTGTGGCTCGCGTAACCTGAAACTTAGTCGTTCGACTACTTGCTGAGCCCCTAGGCTTTTGTAGAAATCGATGCCCTTGGCGTTGTCGGCTTTGACCGGCCAGTCGATCCGGTGGCAACCGTTGTCTACGGCGTATCGGGCGACCCAGGCCATGATGGCTTTGCCGACCCCGAGGCTCCGTTTTGATGAGCGCACATACAACTCCTTCAACTGGCAATGGCGGCCTTGCTCGGGCGAAGGTTCGACAAGCGAGTAAGTCAACGAGATTGCCGCGAAGCCAAGCACTTCGCCGTCCTCCTGGGCGACGACCAGGCGAAGCGGTGAATCTGCGCCAAGAAGGTTCTCAAGCAGGTGTGACTGCACCATTGCGCGCGGCACCGAAGCCCCTTCGTTGTAGTAGGCATGGAGCTCGCAAAGCAGGCCGATGAAGGACTCATGTTCTGGCCGGGCGAGCAGATTGACTTGCATCGCGCAATTCTAAGCAGCACCTATCGGCCTCCCGCACCCTCCCGCGCAGGTCGTGGTGATAAGGCAAGGGGACCGGGCTTTGGTGTGAAAAGTGCGTGGAAGCGGCCTGTCGGTCACTCAAAAAAAATGGCCAAGCGCCAGCTTGACCCATTTTTCGACACCGCGCGTGCTTTCACACCAAAACCGCACGCCCCTTGCCTTGTCGCCGCGACCGGAACGTCAATAACGTCCCGACCCGGCAATCAGCCTCAATTCACCGTGACCCAAAGGTCAATTCACATTGATCAACCGCCAATCCAGCCGGTTGTCCGCCCGGTGCGTCACGTCCACATTTTTCTTCATCGCCCAAGGGATGATCTGGTTGTGCAGGGGGATATGCGAGACGGTGTCGTTGGAGAGCTGCAGGGCTTCGGTCATGAGGCGGTTGCGCACGGGCAGGTCGGTCTCGGCTTTGACTCGGTCCACGATGTAGTCCATGCGCGGGTTGCTGTAGCGGCCCACGTTGTAGTTGCCGTCGCCGCCAGCGCCGACGCTGCGTGTGAGCGATTGCAGGCTGTACAGGCCGTCAAAAGTCGGCACGCCCCAGCCCAGCATGTAGATGCTGGCTTCAAACCGTTGGATCATCGGGAAGTAGGTGACCAGCGGCAGGGTGCGCAACTTGGCTTTGATGCCGGCGCGCGCCCACATGGCGGTGACGGCCTGGCAGATTTCTTCGTCGTTGATGTAGCGGTTGTTGGGGCAGGCGAAATCAACTTCAAAGCCGTTGGGGTAACCGGCTTCGGCCAAGAGCTTTTTGGAGGCTTCTGGGTCATAGGCGTGGCGGCGGTGCACGCCTTCTGTCCAGCCGTTGACTTGTGGGGCCACCATGGCGCCAGTGGGCTGCGAGAGGCCGCGCATGGTGACTTTGTTGATGGCGTTGATGTCGATGGCCTGGTACAGCGCCATGCGCACCCGCTGGTCTTTGAGCGGGTTTTTGCCTTTGACGTTGGAGCCGGGCAGCTCGTCGCGGAACTGGTCCATGCCAAAGAAGATGGTGCGGTTTTCGATGCCGTCGATCACCTTCAGGTTTTGCGCGGAGCGCAGACGCGGCAGGTCTTGCGGGCTGGGGTCAAGGATGAAGTCGACATCGCCGGCCAGCAGCGCGGCAACACGTGTGGCTTCGGCCTTGATCGGCGTGTAAATGATCTCGGTGACGTTGCTGGTGCCGGTGCCCCAGTAATTGGGGTTCTTGGCCAGCACCAGGCGCTGGTCTGGCAGCCACTCTTTGACGGTGTATTGCCCGGTGCCCATGGCGTTGCGGTGGGCGAAGTTTTCGTCTTTGGCGCGGATGTCTTTGGGCTCGACCGAATTGTTTTTCTCGGCCCAGGCCTTGCTCATGATGCGCAGCTCGGTGAGCTGGTTCAAGAGCACGGGGTTGGGGCCCGTCAAGATGAAATCCACCGTGCTGTCATTGACCTTCGCAACCCGGCTGATGCCCTGGGTGTAGACATTGAAGTTGGAGGTTTTGGCCATGGCGCGGTTGATCGAGAAGACCACGTCTTCAGCCGTCAACGGCGTGCCATCGCTGAACTTCACGCCGGAGCGCAAGGTAAAGCGCAATTGGGTGGGCGAGAGCTCCTGCCAACGGGTGGCGAGGATGCCCTCCACCTTGAAGGTGTTGCTGTTGTAGTAGACCAGCGAGTCGTAGATGGCGGCATGCACGCCATTGCCCAAGGCATTGTTTTGGGAGTGGATGTCCAACGTGGGAATGTCGCTGGCGCTGGACCATTTGAAGGGTTTGGCCAAAGCGGCAGGGCTGGCCGTGAGGGCCGCGACACTGGTCGCAATAGTGGCGGCAATCAGCGCAAATTTGAATGTCATGGGAACCTCCTTGAACAAAATGCCACTATGCAGCATGCGCCGCGCGATCAAGCTAGGATTTTCCCGAAGCTAGGGGCAAACCTCTAAGCCCGGTTGCCTGTTGACAGCCAATTTTTCGCCAGGCCGCCCCAAGAAAAATTAGCCCCCTTTGGGGGGCAGTGACCGGCGAAACGGCGAAGCGTTGGGGGCTCCTAACGCAAGCGCGGGTTCAAGGCATCGCGCAGCCAGTCGCCCAGCAGGTTCACCGAAAGCGCGATCAAAATCAGCATCAGGCCGGGGAACACGGTGATCCACCACTCGCCAGAGAACAAATAGTCATTGCCGACACGGATCAAGGTGCCCAGCGACGGCGAGGTCGGCGGCACGCCCACGCCCAGGAACGACAACGTCGCCTCGGCGATGATGGCCGTCGCCACTTGAATGGTGGCCAGCACCAGCACCGGGCCCATCACATTGGGCAGCACATGGCGAATCATGATGCGAATGGGTGCCACGCCGGTGACGCGGGCAGCCTGCACATACTCTTTGTTGCGCTCCACCATGGTGGTGCCGCGCACCGTGCGGGCGTAAATCACCCAGCCGGTGAGGGTGATGGCCAAAATCAACACGCCAAAGGCGACGGAATCTTGCGCGTTGGGAAACATCGCCCGGCCCACGCCGGCGATCAGGAGCGCCACCAGAATCGCCGGGAAGGACAGCATCACGTCACACAGGCGCATGAGGAAGGTGTCGAGCCAGCCGCCCTTGAAGCCCGCCAGCAGGCCCAGGCTCACCCCCACCAGCATCGAGAGGATGACGGAGGCGGCGCTCACCACGAGGGAGATGCGGGCGCCGTAGATCACAGCAGAGAGGATGTCACGGCCTTGGTCGTCAGTGCCGAGCAAATATTTGCGGGTGCCGCCGTCTTGCCAAGCCGGCGGTTTGCGCGCGTCGTTCAGCTCTAACGTGGCCAAGTCCAACGGGTTGTGCGGCGTGACCCAGGGAGCAAACACGGCCGCGAACACACAGACAAAAGCAATGGCGGCGGCGAACATGGCCACCGGCGAGCTGCGAAAGCTGTGGCCCACGTCGCCGTCAAGCCAGCGGGTGAGGAAGTTGCCAGGGGCGGCTGGCGTAGTCGTGGAAGTGCTCATGGAACTAACGTTATCATGCGCGCGGCAGAACCGGAACAGGTTAAATGGGTACTTCCAGAAATTCAATGCTCGGGATGCAGTGCAAGGCGCAAAACGCAGACATGCACTTGCATGGCGAGGCTTTGCAACGCAGCAATGCGCCCGAACATTGGATTTATGGGAGTGCCCATGAAAAAGGCCGCTCGAAAGCGGCCTTGATCAGAGGTTGAGCCCTGATTATTTGAGGTGCTTGCCAATGAGGCCAGCCATCTCGAACATCGACACCTGCATCTTGCCGAAAATTTCTTTCAGCTTGGCGTCGGCGTTGATCATGCGCTTGTTGACTGCGTCTTGCAGCTTGTTTTTCTTGATGTAGGTCCACAGCTTGCTGACCACT
>JANOYE010000093.1:0-68013 GCA_031428695.1 Rhodoferax sp.
GCGCGCCTGGCCAAAACCGATCTGGTCACAGACATGGTCGGCGAGTTTCCAGAGTTGCAAGGCATCATGGGCGGTTACTACGCGCGCCATGACGGCCTTTCGGGCGAAATTGCAGACGCAATCGAAGACCATTACAAACCGCGTTTTGCGGGTGATGAATTGCCGCGCAATCAAGTCGGCGTGGTTGTGGCGCTTGCTGACAAGTTGGAGACGCTCGTCGGCATGTTTGGCATTGGCAATTTGCCGACGGGTGATAAGGACCCGTTTGCCTTGCGCAGGCATGCGTTGGGGGTTGTCCGCCTCCTTGTTGAAAAGCGATTGCCCCTTGAGATTGGGCAGCTCATCGATTTCGTGGGACGCGAAATGTTCAATTCTGAGCGACATCGGATGCACGTGGCGTTTGGCAAGGCCTTTGACCAACAGCAGCGAATTGAGGCTGGTGGGATTGCTGGAGATGCCAAGGTTAGCGAACTTAGATTCCCCGTTCACTTTGACACTGAACAGGTTGAGCCGCTTGCGGGTTTTATTTATGACCGCCTGGCTGGCTCACTGCGAGATCAAGGATACAGCGCGCAAGAAGTCGATGCTGTACTGGCCCTGCTGCCCCAGCGCCTAGGCGATGTCCCCAATCGACTAGCTGCCGTTCGTTCCTTCGCCACCCTGCCGGAAGCCCTCGCCCTCGCCGCAGCCAACAAGCGCATCGGCAACATCCTGAAGAAAACCGACGCCGTTGACCCGCACGTCAGCGAGGTGCTGCTCAAGGAGCCGGCCGAAATCGCCCTGTTTGCGGCTTTGAAAGAGATTGGCCCCAAGGCAAATGCCCTGTTTGAGGCAGGGGACTACACCGCGTCCTTGCAATCTCTCGCGGCACTTCGCTCCCCAGTTGACGCCTTCTTCGAAGACGTGATGGTCAACGCCGAGCAAAAGGATTTGCGCCTGAACCGCCTGGGCCTGCTGACTTCGCTGCACGCGGCCATGAACCGCGTAGCCGATTTGTCCAAGTTGGCAAGCTGAACGCCAGCGCCCATAATTCTGAAATGAACCGGCAACAGCAAATCGACAGCTTTCTTGCCCAGGCACACCTGCTCGCCTTAGAGCGCCTGCGGGCCCAGCCGCATCGTGTCATGGAAGTGCAGGCACAGTTGGCCCGATGGCGCGGGCTGTCGGGTCCGACGCGCTCGGATGTCTATTGGAACGAGTGGGAGCGCCTGCTTAAGCAGCCCGTCGAGAAATTGGAGGAAGCGGTGTGCGCTGACACCGACCATGCCACTGTGTTGCGCAGCGTCTCCCCGGTGTCGGTGTTGATCACCCAAGCTGAACGCACCCATTTGCTGGCGCAGGCGCGCCTGGCCGCATGAAACGCAGCCAGGTTGAGCATGTGCTGAGGGCTGCGGCGGCCATTACCCAGGAGACCTCCTTTTTTGTCATCGGCAGCCTGGCGGTGCTTTTCCATTTTCCACATGCGCCTGAAGACCTCACACATTCGCGCAAGCTTGACCTCTATCCGGCATGCCACCCTGAAAAGGCCGACTTGATTGACGGCGCCATAGGCGCGATGTCGAGTTTCGATGAAACTTTTGGCTACCACGCGGATGGCGTCGGCCCCGAGACGGCGGCACTGCCGCTTGACTGGAGAACCCGAGAGAGTTTGTTTTATGTGGGTGACGTGACTGCGATCTGCCCAGAAATACACGACCTAGCGGTGTCCAAATGCGTCGCCGGACGCGAAAAGGACGCGGGCTACATCCAGGCGCTTTTTCGCCATCGCATGATTGACCTGGATACGATGGTCGAACGCGCTGGAAAGATTGACGCTGCGAAATACAGCGTGCAGCATGTCGTCCAGTGGATTCGCCGTCGTGCCAAAGAGGCCCAGGAGCTCGCCCCATGAAACTCGTCATCCTCGACCGCGACGGCACCCTCAACACCGACAGCGCCGACTTCATCAAGACGCCTGAAGAGTGGACGCCGCTGCCCGGCGCGCTGGAGGCGATTGCGCGGCTCAACCATGCCGGCTGGCACGTGGTGATCGCATCCAACCAGTCGGGCTTGGGGCGTGGCCTTTTTGATGTGACTGCGCTCAACGCCATCCATGCCAAGATGATTCGCCTGTTGGCGGCAGTCGGTGGCCGTGTCGATGCGATTTTCTATTGCCCGCACACACCGGATGACAACTGCCACTGCCGCAAACCCGAGCCCGGCCTGTTTGAGCAAATTGGCGAGCGCTACGGCTCTGACCTGAGTGAAGTGCATGCCGTGGGAGATTCCCTGCGCGATCTGCTCGCAGGCGCAAAGGCCGGTTGCCAGCCCCACCTGGTGCTGACCGGCCATGGCGCGGCGTTGCGCGGCAGCGAATTGCCAGACACTTTCCCAGCCAATACCCAGGTGCACGAAGACATCGCGGCATTTGCCGAGTGGTTATTGGCAGCAGTGCCCGACTTCGAACACTCTGTTTTCCACCACTGACGCGTTGCAGAACGCGCCAACCCCGATTGTCTATGTACGCCCTTCGCTCCTTTGCCCACTTGTTGTGGATGATTCTGTTCGTCATTCCGACAGCCATCTACATGGTGGCGCTGGCGCCCTTCGCGAGCAAAGACCACCAGCTCAAGGCGGCCAATTTCTTCCTGGCGCGCGCCGTCAACGGGTTGCGCTGGATTTGCGGCGTGCAATGGCGCGTCACCGGGCTAGAAAACCTCCCTGGACTGGACACCCAGGGCCAGCAAATGCCGGCCATCCTGCTGGTCAAACACCAGTCGCAGTACGAAACCTTTCTGCTGCCGCTGATCATGCCGCGCCCGCTTGCCTACGTGTTCAAGAAGGAACTGCTGTATGTGCCGTTTTTCGGCTGGGGCATTGGCCTGCTGGACATGATCCACATCGACCGCAAACTCGGTAAACTTGCGTTTTCGAAAGTGGCCGAACAAGGCAAACGCCTGTTGGCCAGAGGCACCTGGATCATCATGTTTCCTGAAGGCACGCGCATACCACGCGGCAAGGCGGGCCAGTACAAATCCGGCGGCACGCGTTTGGCCATCGAAACCGGGGCGCCAGTGGTTCCCATAGCGGTCACCTCGGCCAAGTGCTGGCCGCGCAAGGCCTTCACCAAGCGGCCGGGCATCGTCGATGTGTCGATCGGCAAACCGATTTCAAGCCTGGGCCGAACGCCCGACGAATTGCTGACGGAAGTGCAAACCTGGATCGAGTCCGAAATGCACCGGCTCGACCCAGAAGCCTACCGATGAACCCCCTGCGAAGCCTGCTGCAAATGACGCTGGACATGTTTGAGCCAGCGCCGGAGAAAAGGCCGCCCAAAGCTGATTTGATTGGAAAACGTAAAGAAAATCGTCCTCCAAGTCACGTATTAATTGCACAATACGCTCCTGAAAATATAGCAACTGACAGCGGCTTTCGCGCCGAACCGTTGCAAGACGTGATGGCGCCAGCCAACTTTCGCCATCCCCGCGCCAACCGCGAATCCCGCTTGCGCGACGCGCTGGTCGCTTACGAATTCAAGCGGGCCCGTCGCCGCACCATCGGGTTTCAGGTGGGTGCGGACGGCCTGGTTGTCAGCGCCCCCAACTGGGTTCCTCTCTATGAGGTGGAGGCCGCGCTGCAGGAGAAAGCCGCTTGGGTGCTGAAAAAGCTCGACGAAACCCGCGTGCGCAAGGCGCAGCTCGACGCCAACCGCATTGAATGGCGCGATGGCACCAATTTGCCGTTTTTGGGAGAGCAAGTCATCGTGGTGCTCGACCCACGCCATGCGTTTGGCGATGTGGGCGCTGTGCTGCACACCGATGAAGCTGCGCCCAACCTCACGCTGGCCGGTGTGCCACGCCTGACGCTGCATGTGGCTCTGCCGCACAACGCCTCGCCCACGCAGATTCGCGACGCCGTGCAGGCCTGGTTGATGCGCCAGGCAAAACGCGTGTTCATTGAGCGGCTCAACCACTACGGGCCGCTCCTAGGCGTGCAATGGAAAAAACTCTCCTTGAGCAGCGCTGGCACGCGATGGGGCAGCGCCAGCGCCGATGGTTCCATCCGCCTGAACTGGCGGCTCATTCATTTCAACCAGTCGGTGATCGACTACGTGGTGGCCCATGAGCTGAGCCATCTGCGCGTGATGGACCACAGCCCGCGATTTTGGGACACGGTGGCAACGGTCGTACCCGACTACGCCCACCTGCGCCACCAGCTCAAAGACGATTCATTGCCGCGTTGGAACTGACATGTCGCGGCGGCGCTACCTGTGGAACTTCCTTGTCGGCCTGGCGCTTGCCGCACATGCACCCTTGGCGTTTGCTCAGGAAAAGCAGTGGGAGCGCGCGTTTGATGTTATTTACGAAACGCAGTGGCAACAGTCTGGTATTTTGGATGGCGTAAAGCGTTGGCCAGCGCGTCAGGACAAGGTTTTGACGTTCACCATCAACGTCGGCGCGAGTTCGTCGAATGCTGATCGCGCGCGCAGCGCCTTGGCGCGTGTGCTGGCGGTTCTGGACATGACGACACGTGAATTGGTGGCGGGTGATGAAACCGCGCAAATCCAGTTCGACATCCGCCGTTTTGCGCCAGAAGAGCTGCTCCAGCATGCCTGTTACGCGCAATCGACCTCAAGCGGCGGTCAGCTCAGCCGAGTCAAGCTGGTGCTCAATGAGCCGTCGACCTATTGGTGCGTGCTGCACGAGTTGATGCATGCCATGGGGCTTCCGGGCCATCCGCAGGGCGATACTGTGTTGAGCTACTTTGAGGGCAACCGGCTGTCATTGAAGCCAATTGACGAATTTCTGCTCAGGGCCTGGTACACCGACGGCATCAAGCCGGGCATGTCGCCGCTGGTCGCCGTGCGGATCATCAACCGCATGTGGATCGAGCAATCTCTGGCGCCGCAAGAGCAGGCCAGGGCGGCGTTGGTGGAGCGGCAATGGTACGAACGGACAATTGCTGGTTTGGAGGCCTTTGCCAATGGCGCGGGTGAGCCGCCATTGATTTTGTTTCGTTCCGGAAAGCTCAATGCGACGGGCATGAAAATGGGCCAGATGAACGTGCAGTCGATACTCGGATTTTCGTACTTTAACGGCCTGTCCGTGGCGCAAGACCGCATCAAAGGCGCAGGTTATATGCTGAAGGCGGCCCAAAATGGCAACCGCAATGCGGTTGCCAATCTGTTGCGGGTGTTGGCCATCGCGGATTTACCAGTCGAGGTGTCAGCGACCCTGTGTAAGTGGTTCGCAACGGCAGCTGTCGAAGAAACCGGCCTGACCAAACCTGCGCAGGATCAGGCGTTGGCCTCAGCAGCATGCAAGCCAGGCACCGACTCAAACCGGTAGACGCCGCCAGAATCGCGCTTGCGGGCAAGTTTTCCCTCAAACCACAACTTGTGCAGATGCGCCACCGCCTCGCCCAGGGCGAAAGTCATCTGGTGCAAATCCAACTCTCGTTTGAACATCACCGGCACGACATCGGCCGCGCTGGCGGATGTGTTGGCGCACAGGTCGATCACCTCGGCCAGCCGCGCGGTATGGTGCAGGTGAAGTTGCTCGATGCGCCGGTGCAGCCCGGTGAACGGTTTGCCGTGGGCGGGCAGCGTCAAGGTGTCGGGGGGCAAGCGCCTGAACTTGTCGATGGAGTCGAGAAACTGCGTCAGCGGGTTGGACTCAGGCTCGTTGTCGTGCACGCTCACATTGGTGGAAATGCGCGGCAGCATCATGTCGCCGCCAATCAGCACTTGGAGGTCAGGGCAATACAGCGCGATGTGCTCCGGCGCGTGGCCATAACCGCTGATGCATTGCCAGGCGCGCCCGCCAATCTGGATTGAATCGCCATCTTGCATGCGGCGAAAACTGCGCGGCATGGTCGGCACCAGGTTGGTGAAGTAGTTGGTGCGGGCGCGGATTTGCGCCAGGTGATCGGGGCTACTCATGCCGTGGGCGGCGAAAAATTCTGCCGCATGGCCACCACCACCAAAATTCATCGGCATCACCGAGGCCATCTGCGCCACGCCAAAATCCGTCGCGCTGATCCACAGGCGGCAGGTGTGCGCCGGCGTGCTCCAGCGCTCGCAAAGCCAGCCGGCCAGGCCGATGTGGTCCGGGTGCATGTGGGTGCAGATCACGCGCAGGATGGGAAGCCCCTCCAGCTCGCGCTCAAAAATTTGCCGCCATTGGGCGCGCGACTCTTCCTGGGAAATGCAGGTGTCAACCACCGTCCAACCCTGGAGTTTGCCGCCGCCGCTGGCGCTTTCCAACTCATCGCGAATCAGCCAAAGGTTGATGTGGTTCAGCGCAAAGGGTAGGCCCATGCGAATCCATTTGATGCCGTCTGCCACACCAAGCGTTGTGCCCAGCTCGGGCAACGTGTCGCCCAATGGGTAGTGAAGCTCTCGTTCGAGTTCGTTCATTGGGGGGAGTCTTTTTGGCGAGCGGTTTTGACTGATAATTCGGCTTGAGTTGACGTTTACGTAAACGTCAACTGACCAACCCATTGTAGAGGCGGCTGGCTTTGGACCCTGTCGCCAATTTGCCGCCCACTTCCACCCGCCACATGAGCACTGCAACTTTCACCATCAGCGATTTGGCGCGGGAATTCGACCTCACCACCCGGGCCATCCGGTTCTACGAGGATATGGGCCTGTTGGAGCCGGTGCGCACCGGCCCTGGCGGGCGCAGCCGCATCTACAGCGGGCGAGATCGCACGCGGCTGAAGCTGACGTTGCGGGCAAAACGCCTCGGGCTGTCGCTCACCGAGGCCAAAGACATCATTGACATGTACGACAGCCCGCGAGACACCGGCGCGCAACTGAAGAAATTTCTCGCCGTGCTGGCCGCGCACCGGGCGCAAATCGAAGAACAATTGGCGGAATTGCAGGCCAATCTCGAAGAAGTGAAAACCCACGAGAAAGAGGCCCGCGCGCTGCTCCTAAAAATTGGAAAATCAGACAACGACCTTGCTCTGAAAAAGGAATCAACATGAACCTGCCCGGCCTTGACTTCCAGCTCGGCGACGACATCAACGCGCTGCGCGACGCTGTGCGCGAATTCGCGCAGATTGAGATCGCACCGCGCGCCGCCGACATCGACAAAAACGACCAGTTCCCTATGGACGTGTGGCGCAAGCTCGGGGATTTGGGCGTGCTCGGCATTACGGTGGCCGAAGAGTACGGCGGTGCGGGCATGGGGTACCTTGCTCACATGATCGCCATGGAGGAAATCTCCCGCGCGTCCGCCTCAGTGGGCCTGTCTTACGGCGCCCACAGCAACCTGTGTGTGAACCAGATCAACCGCAATGGCACCGAGGCGCAGAGGCGCAAATACCTGCCCAAACTGATCAGCGGAGAGCATGTCGGCGCATTGGCCATGAGCGAGCCGGGCGCGGGCAGCGATGTCATCAGCATGAAACTCAAAGCGGAAGACAAAGGCGGCTACTTCCTGCTCAATGGCAGCAAGATGTGGATCACCAACGGCCCGGACGCCGACACTTTGGTCGTCTACGCCAAGAGCGAACCTGAGGATGGCCCCCACGCTTCGCGCTTCGCGTCTTCGCTGCCCCCCGAGGGGGCTGTTTCGGCTCGGGGCGGCCCAGCGCCGAAACGCGGCGCCAATCACATTACCGCCTTCCTGATCGAAAAGGGGATGAAGGGTTTCAGCGTCGCGCAAAAGCTGGACAAACTCGGCATGCGCGGCAGCCACACTGGCGAGCTGGTGTTCAACAACGTCGAGGTGCCGGCGCAAAATGTGTTGGGCGGCCTCAACAATGGCGCCAAGGTGCTGATGAGCGGGCTCGACTACGAACGCGCCGTGCTCACCGGTGGGCCGCTGGGGATCATGCAGTCGGTGATGGACAACATCATCCCGTACATCCATGACCGCAAACAGTTTGGCCAAAGCATCGGCGAGTTTCAGCTGATCCAGGGCAAAGTGGCTGACATGTACACCGTGCTGCAGGCCGGGCGCTCATTCGCTTATACGGTGGCGAAAAACCTCGACATGCTGGGCGCTGAACATGTGCGCCGCGTGCGCAAGGACTGCGCTTCCGTCATTCTCTGGACAGCCGAAAAAGCCACCTGGATGGCCGGCGAAGGCGTGCAGATTTTCGGCGGCAACGGCTACATCAACGACTACCCGCTGGGCCGCCTGTGGCGCGACGCCAAGTTGTATGAGATTGGCGCTGGCACCAGTGAAATTCGCCGCATGTTGATCGGGCGGGAATTATTTGCTGAAACGATGTAGATGCGGCCAGCCTATAATGATCACATTGTAATTACATCGCCAATCCATGCAAACACATATCGTCCCCATCGGCAACTCGCTCGGCTTGCGGTTGCCTAAGGCGGTGCTTGAGTCGCTGCATCTCGTTCGCGCATCGGCGCTGAGCATCCAGGTGCGCGCTGACAGCATCGTGCTCAGGCCGCTCAAGTCGCCGAGGAAAAATTGGGCTGAAGCCTTTGCCGCCGAACCTGCAGCCGAGGGTGAAAACCTCTGGGGCGATATGCCCTTGGCCGAAGCCTGGGACGAATAAGCATGGCGACGCGGCCGGCGGCAGAGCGAAGTTTCCCCCGCCAGGGCGAGGTTTGGTGGGTCAACCTTGACCCAGCCGTGGGCAAGGAGATCAGCAAAAGGCGGCCCTGCCTGATCGTGTCGCCTGACGACATGAATGAACACCTGGCCACCGTGATCGCAGCGCCCATCACCAGCACCCTGCGAGAGTGGCCGACCCGCGTGAAAATCCGGCTGCAACGGCAAACCAGCTCGATCGCCCTGGATCAAATGCGGTCTGTTGACCGCGCCAGACTGGTCAAAAAAATGACGGCCATCGACCCTGAACCCACGCTTGAAGTGCTGCGTGAAATGTTTGAAAAACCATGACCAACTCGATCCAAAACCTCTTTGACCACAACCGTGCCTGGGCCAGCGCCATAGCGCGCGAGCGCCCCGGCTTTTTCACCAACCTGAAGAACCAGCAGTCGCCCAAATACATGTGGATTGGCTGCTCAGACAGCCGCGTGCCGGCCAACCAGATTACTGGGCTTGAGCCGGGCGAAGTGTTCGTGCACCGCAACGTGGCGAACATCGTGGTGCATTCGGATTTGAACGCGCTCTCAACGATTCAATTTGCGGTGGAGCGCCTCAAAGTGCAGCATGTGATGGTGGTGGGCCACTTCGGCTGTTCGGGTGTGCAGGCGGCCCTTGAAGGCGCGCGCATTGGGCTGGCTGACAACTGGCTGCGCCACATCCAAGACGTGCGGGATCGCCATCGTGGGTTGATCGAATCGTTGCCTGAAACCGTGCGGCACGATGCGCTGGTGAAACTCAATGTGATCGAGCAGGTGGTGCATGTGGCGCAAAGCACGGTGTTGCAAGACGCTTGGAGCCGAGGGCAAGTGGTGACGCTGCACGGCTGGGTGTACGGTGTGCATGACGGTTTGCTGCAAGACCTGGAAATGTCAGTTGCTGGGCTGGATTCCCTGGATGGCCAATATCTCAAAGCTGTTGAGGCTGTAAGTCTCGTAAAACCTGCGTAATCAGCTTCAATAAACATAGCAACTTCCAGTCACCATGGCCACCAGCATGTTCCCCCAGCGGCTTGATTCAAGCCTGGCCTATGACATCGCCAAAGCGATGATGGACGGCTTCAACCGCCACTACCGCTTGTTCCGCACCGAATCCGCGCGCGCCAAACACCGCTATGAAGTGGCAGATTGGCACGGCCAGCAACGCGCCCAGCGCGAGAGAATCGAGTTTTACGACCTGCGTGTCAAAGAGTGCTCGACCCGGCTGGAGCGCGAATTCAAAGCCGACGACCAGCCGATGGACATCTGGCAACAAGTCAAGCTGCATTACATTGGCCTCTTGGTGAACCACCACCAGCCGGAATTGGCTGAGACGTTTTTCAATTCGGTCACCACCAAAATCTTGCACCGCACGCACTTTCACAACGACTTCATCTTTGTGCGCCCGGCGGTCAGCACCGAATACATCGAGAACGGCGAACCCGAGGCCCGCCCCACTTACCGCGCCTAATACCCAACGCGCGAGACCATGCAGCCGGTGATCACCCAATTGGTGCGCGATTTCGACCTGCGGGTTGAGTTTGAAGACCTGGAGCGCGATGCCGACTTTGTCGTAACTGCGATGGGCGCGCGCCTGCAGAACGCGACGGTGCGCGCCAATTTCCAGATCCAGGTATTAACCAGCCTCTTCTTTCGCAACAAGGGCGCCTATGTGGTGGGCAAGCTGATCAACGGGTTCAACGAGTTTCCGTTCGCGCTGCCAATCCTGCACATCGAGCAAGATGATGAGGCGCTTCCCCGCTTGGTGATCGACGCCGCGCTGTTTGGCGAAGACGATCTGCTCATGTTGTTCAGTTTCGCCCGTGCCTACTTCATGGTGGACATGGAGATTCCTTCGGCCTACGTGCAGTTTCTGCGCAGCATGATGCCGCGCAAGCCGCGCAACGAAATTTACAGCGCGTTGGGGCTGCAAAAGCAGGGCAAGACGCTGTTCTACCGCGATTTCCTGCACCACCTGCGCCATTCGAGCGACCAATTTCGCATTGCCCCTGGCATCAAGGGCATGGTGATGCTGGTGTTTGATTTGCCGTCTTTCCCCTATGTGTTCAAGGTCATCAAAGACTTTTATCCACCGCAAAAAGACACAACGCGCGAGCAGATCCAGGGCAAATAATTACTGTTCTAACAGCACGACCGCGTAGGCCGCATGGCCGACACACTCGAATACAGCGAGGTGGCCTTCCCGCGCGAACGTTTTGAAGACGAGTTGATTGAGGAGATCAAGAAGTTCGCTCCGAGCCAGCTTGAAATCAGCGACCGGGACGCTGATGGCCGCGTCGAGGTGATCATCAAACACGTCTACATCGAGCGGCGCATGATTCCGCTGAACATCTATTTGCAGGAAGCCTTTGACGCCGGTGGTGCAAAGCTGCACTCGCCCGGCGCCGAGTCAGACACAACGGCTGAGCCGGCGCCCGAAACGACACGTGCGCGCGAGCAGATCGAACGCGGCGTCATCGAATACGGCAACGCCATCAAAGACCTTGTCGCCGCCAACATCTTCCCCGGCGACATGTTGTGGAAAAACTTCGGCATCACGCGCCATGGCAAGGTGGTGTTTTACGACTACGACGAGATCGAATACATCACTGACTGCAACTTCCGCAAGGTGCCCGAGCCGCGCAACGAAGAAGACGAAATGAGCGGCGAAGTTTGGTACAAAGTCGGCCCCAAAGACGTGTTCCCCGAAACCTTCGGGCCTTTCTTGCTGGGCAACCCGGCAGTGCGTGGCGTCTTCATGAAACACCACGCTGATTTGCTGGAGGCCGCTTTCTGGCAGGGCCACAAAGAGCGCATTCAGGCCGGGCACGTGTTTGACGTGTTCCCCTACGAGCAGGAAAAGCGGTTTGCGCGGGGTCCGACCGCCGGGGTGCCCGCATGATCTCGCGAGACACCTGGGAGCTGTGGAGTTTTATCGTTACCACGTTGGGCTTGCCGTTCGGCATCGGCATTTTTCTGTGGCAGCAACGCAAAGAGCGCGAAAACGAAGACGAAGAGGGATACCAGTTGCTGTCGGACGCCTACAACGATTTTTTGAAAGTGGTGCTGGCGCATCCCGACCTTCAGTTGCGCAGCAACGAGCCGCTGCAGAACCGCTCATCTGAGCAAAACGAACGCATGCTGGTGGTTTTCGACATGTTGATTTCGCTTTTCGAGCGGGCCTACCTGGTGGCTTACAAGCCCACAATGAGCGAAGAAGAGCGACGCCGCTGGAACAGCTGGGACGACTACATGCGTGAATGGTGCCGCCGGGATGATTTCCATAATGCGATGCCCTTGTTATTGCGCGGCGAAGACCCTGATTTTCAGGCCTACATTCGCCGCGTGGCCACCCAAGAGCGCGGAAGTTTGATCCAATCGGGGTAGCGCCCAGCGGCTGTGGCCCACGCTCCCAACCTGTACATCTGCCCTTACATCCACCTTTACATCCACCTTTACATCTCAGGAGTATCCAAATGAATGATCCCATCGTCATCGTCGGCGCAGCCCGCACCCCTATGGGCGCTTTTCAGGGAGATTTTTCCTCCCTGTCAGCCCATGATCTGGGCGGCGTGGCGATCAAGGCCGCTGTGGCCCGTGCTGGCATTTCGGCCGATGCCGTCAATGAAGTGCTGTTTGGCAATTGCCTGATGGCGGGCCAGGGCCAGGCGCCGGCCCGCCAGGCGGCCTTCAAAGGCGGTTTGCCCAACAGTGCGGGCGCTGTCACACTGTCCAAAATGTGCGGCTCAGGCATGAAGGCGGCCATGTTCGCACACGACATGTTGCTGGCCGGCACGCATGAGGTGATGGTGGCAGGTGGCATGGAGAGCATGACCAACGCGCCGCATTTGCTGCTCAAGGGCAGGAGCGGCATCCGCATCGGGCACGACCGCGTGATGGACCACATGATGCTCGACGGCTTGGAAGACGCTTACGAAGCAGGCCGCTCCATGGGCACGTTTGGCGAAGAATGCGCAGCCAAATACAACTTCACGCGCGAGCAACAAGACGCGTTTGCCACCGCGAGTGTGCAGCGCGCCCAGAAGGCGACCACGTCGGGCGCCTTCTCGGCAGAAATGGCCCCGGTCACAGTGAAGGGCCGTGCCGGCGACACGGTGATTTCGATTGACGAAGGCCCAGGCAAGATCAAGCTCGACAAAATTCCCGCTTTGAAGGCGGCGTTCAAAAAAGACGGCACCATCACGGCGGCCAGCAGCTCCAGCATCAATGATGGCGCGTCTGCGCTGGTGATGATGCGCGAATCGACCGCGAAGAAGTTCGGCTGCAAACCGCTGGCCAAAATTGTCGCCCATGCCATGCACGCACAAGAGCCCAACTGGTTCACCACGGCGCCGGTTGGTGCTGTTCAAAAGGTTTTGGCCAAAGCGGGCTGGAGCGTCAAAGACGTGCAGTTGTGGGAGGTGAACGAAGCCTTTGCCGTGGTGCCGATGGCGCTGATGAAGGAGTTGGGCGTCAGCCACGACATCGTCAACGTCAACGGCGGCGCTTGCGCGCTGGGGCACCCCATTGGCTCGAGCGGCTCGCGCATCATGGTGACGCTGATGTATGCCATGCAGGCGCGCGGGCTCAAAAAAGGCGTGGCGACACTGTGCATTGGCGGCGGTGAGGGCACGGCCTTGGCGCTGGAGATGGTTTAAATGCTGAAAATAATCGTGTATTATGAATATTTGTGTTTATTATGATTATTTTACGTTTTGATAATCATCTAAATATATAGCAAATATTTAAATAAATACGTGACTTAAACCAGCTAATAGTGTATCTCTATATTTGAAAAATATTTATTTCATGCTTAAGCGCAAGCTTCGATCCATCCTGTGATCCTCTCCTCTGAACAAGAAATGGTTCGCGATGCCTTGCGCGAGTTTGCGCAAGCGGAGTTGTGGCCCAACGCTGCGCGCTGGAGCCACGAGCGGCACTTTCCAAGAGAAGCCCTGCGGGGCCTGGCCAAGCTGGGCGCCTACGGCATCTGTGTGCCGGAAGAGTTTGGCGGGGCGAACCTCGACTACCTTTCACTGGCCCTGGTGCTCGAAGAAATCGCGGCGGGCGATGGCGGCACCAGCACCATCATCAGCGTGACGAACTGCCCTGTGAACGCCATCCTGCTGAACTACGGCAGCGCCGAGCAGAAGAAAAAATGGCTGACGCCGCTTGCGCAAGGCAAGTTGCTCGGCGCGTTTTGCCTGACCGACCCGCACGTGGGCTCGGACGCCTCGTCCCTGAAAACCACGGCAGTGAAGGTGGGTGGCGACTATGTGATCAACGGCGTCAAGCAGTTCATCACCAGCGGTAAAAACGGCGACGTCGCCATCGTTATTGCAGTCACCGACAAAGGCGCAGGCAAAAAAGGCATGAGCGCCTTTTTGGCGCCCACCGATTCACCCGGTTACGTAGTGGCACGTCTTGAAGACAAGATGGGCCAGCACAGCAGCGACACGGCGCAGATCAATTTCGACAACTGCCACGTGCCCAGCGAGAATTTGATTGGTCAAGAGGGCGAGGGCTACAAAATTGCCTTGGGCGGCTTGGAAGGCGGGCGCATCGGCATTGCCGCGCAAAGCGTTGGCATGGCGCGCAGCGCGCTCGACTGCGCCATTGCCTATGCCAAAGAGCGCACAAGTTTTGGCCAAAACATCTTCAGCCACCAGGCGGTGGGTTTTCGGCTCGCCGACTGCGCCACGCAGCTCGAAGCGGCGCGGCAACTGATCTGGCACGCCGCATCGCTGCGCGATGCTGGCAGGCCCTGCCTGAAAGAAGCCGCGATGGCCAAGCTTTTTGCCAGTGAAATGGCCGAGCGGGTAAGCAGCGCCGCGCTCCAGACGCTTGGCGGTTACGGGTATGTGAGCGACTTTCCGGTCGAACGCATCTGCCGCGACGTGCGGGTGTGCCAGATTTACGAAGGCACCTCCGACATCCAGAAAATGATCATCCAACGCAGCCTTTGAGTCCAAGTGCCCTCCCCAAGCGCCCTCCCCATGACCCAGAAACTGACCGCCGAGCAGGTAATGAGCTTGTTGCACGAGAACCTGGGCGCCGCCGTCAGCATCATGGATCGGGAGTTCAACCTCAGATACGTCAATGTCGGATTCGCGCAAGGCTTTGATGAAAACCCGCAGGCGCTGGTGGGCCGCAACATTCGAGACGTCTACAGCGATTCCGACTTCGCCGAATTTTCGCCTCATCTGTACCGCGCCTTGTCCGGCGAAACAGTGAGTTACGAGCGGGTAGGGCGGCTGCGCCAGCGCCGCGCCATCTGGCGCACGGTGTCTTTGTCGCCCTGGCGGGATGCCGGGGGCGGCGTCGCCGGCATCGTCATGTCGTCGCTTGCTGTGCATGAGCTCATGGTTGCCACCGATTCGCTGCGCGCAGCCAATGAACGGCTGTCATCACACATGGACAACAGTCCGTTGACGGTATTTGAGTTCGATGCCGATTTGCGTGTCACGCGGGTCTCCAGCCGCGTGCAGGAGCTGCTGGGAATGCAGCCCTCGGAGGTTGTCGGGCACGGGTTGTGGGCGGTGGTGGGCCAAGAGCCGCAGTCCGAAGACTTGAGGGCCGCGTTCGCCCGCTTGCAGAGCGGCGAAGAAACCAGCAACCGGGTCGTCTCAACACACCGCCGCGCCGATGGCGCCAAGGTATTTTGCGAATGGTTCAATTCCGCCTTGATGGGGGTCGACGGACAGGTGAGCTCCTTGATGTGCCTGGTGGAAGACCGCACCCTGCGCGTGCTGGCCGAGTCGCAATTGCGCGTGCTGGCGATGACAGACCAACTCACCGGGTTGCCCAACCGCACGGCGTTCATCGAGAAGCTCAAAGGCTCGTTGACCCGTGCCGTGCGAAGCCGTCAGGCGGTGGTGCTGCTCTTCATCGACCTGGATGGATTCAAGAGCGTGAACGACAACTTCGGCCATGCCAGCGGCGACGAAGTGCTGCGCGAAGTGGCGCGGCGCCTTCAAAGCGCCATCCGGGACTCCGACGCAGTGTGCCGCATGGGGGGCGACGAATTCGTGGTGCTGCTCGACACCGAGGTGCAGGAGGCCACGGCCGAACGCATGTGCAAGCGCATCTTGGCCGTGCTGGGGCCGCCGTGTGTGTTCAGCAATGGGCAGGCTTATGTCGGCGCGTCGATTGGTGTGGCCAGGCAGCCGCCCTTGTTTGTTCAGCCGCATGAGCTGCTGCAACGGGCGGATGCTGCCATGTACGAGGCCAAGCGCGCGGGCAAAGGCAGGGTGAGTTTCGCCACTTGACGCCCGGCCAGGCGCAGTGGCATTCGCCGCGTGGCTGCAGGGCAAATAATCCAAACATTCACATAGTCATCTTTCAACCAGCCTTCAAGGAGCACATATGCCTATCACCAAGGGCTTCCGGCAATTCGTCGATGAAGCCATGAAAGAAGTCAAGACCTACTCGGTTGCGCAGGTGCAAGCGCGCCTGGGCCAGCCGGGTGTGCAGATCGTCGATATCCGCGATGTGCGTGAGTTGAACGACGGCACCATCGCGGGCGCATGCCACGCGCCGCGTTGCATGTTGGAGTTTTGGGTCGATCCAGACTCGCCCTATTTCAAGAAGATGTTCGCCGACGAAAGCAAAGAATTCATTCTGTTTTGCGGCGCTGGCTGGCGCAGCGCGCTGGCCGCGAAGACCTTGCAAGACATGGGCATGACCAATGTCGCGCATATTGGCGGTGGTTATGGCGATTGGGTCAAAGCCGGTGCACCGACTGAGACGCTGGCGCAGTACAAAGCCCGCAAATAGGCGCGCCACATGACGAGGTTCCAGGCGGTTCTATTTGATTGCGACGGCGTGCTGGTGGACAGCGAGCCCATCACCAATGGCGTCTTGCGTGAAATGTTGGCCGAGCGCGGCTGGCACATCACCCAAGAAGAGTGCATGCGCACTTTTGTCGGCAAGGCATTGAAAGATGAAACGGCGCAGATCGAAAAACGCACCGGCGCTGCCGTGTCCGCGGCGTGGCTTGCCGAATTTGCAGAGCGCCGAAATGCGGCGCTGATGCTGCGCGTTCTGGCGGTTCCGAACGTGGTTGACGCGGTGCGCCAGATCCACGCGGCTTACCCAGGGCGGATTGCCTGCGCATCAGGCGCCGACCGGCGCAAGGTCGAGTTGCAGCTGCGCAAAGTCGGGCTGTTTGACTGTTTTGAAGGCCGCATTTTCAGCGGTTATGAAACACCACGATCCAAACCTTTTCCGGATGTGTATTTAGCCGCCGCAGCGGCACTCGCTGTCGATGCGGCCCATTGTGCGGTGGTGGAAGACACGGTGCCGGGCGTGACCGCCGGCGTCTCGGCCAAATCAACCGTGTTTGCCTATTCGCCGCCCAGCACGTTTCATGTGAGCCCGCAGCAGTTGCGGCAGGCAGGCGCACATCACCACTTCGTGGACATGGCCCATTTGCCGCCGCTTTTGGTGGCGTGATGGCCTGGCTGCGGAAAATTTAGAAGAAGAACACGGAGAATTTTCAAATGGCGATTCTGGAAACCAAACTCAATGCGCGGTCTGCCGACTTTCTGGCCAATGCTGCTGCCATGCGCGCCGTGGTGGAAGACCTGAAAACAAAGATTGCGCAAACCGCTTTGGGCGGCGGCGACGCGGCCCGCGCCAAACACACGGCACGCGGCAAGTTGTTGCCACGTGAGCGGGTGCAAATGCTGCTCGATCCCGGCACGCCGTTTCTGGAGTTTTCGCCCCTGGCGGCGATGAACATGTACCCCGACCGTGACGGCACTGACAGCGCCCCGTGCGCGGGTGTGATCACCGGCCTTGGCCGCGTCAGCGGTGTCGATTGCCTGATTGTCTGCAACGACGCCACGGTGAAAGGCGGCACCTACTACCCCATGACGGTGAAGAAACATTTGCGGGCGCAAGAGATCGCGCAGCAGAATAATTTGCCGTGCATCTATCTGGTTGATTCCGGTGGCGCGAATCTGCCGAACCAGGACGATGTCTTTCCTGACCGAGACCACTTTGGCCGTATCTTCTACAACCAGGCGAACCTCAGCGCGCAGGGCATCGGCCAGATCGCCGTGGTGATGGGCTCCTGCACAGCAGGCGGCGCTTATGTGCCTGCGATGAGCGACGAAACCATCATCGTCAAAAACCAGGGCACGATTTTTCTGGGCGGCCCGCCCTTGGTGAAGGCGGCGATTGGCGAGATTGTGTCGGCGGAAGATTTGGGTGGCGGCGACGTGCACACGCGGTTGTCTGGCGTGGCAGACCACTTGGCGCAGAACGACCCGCATGCATTGGCGTTGGCCCGGGCGGCTGTCAAGAATTTGAACAGAAACAAGGTTTCAAGTCTCGTAAAACAAGCGTCAATCGCTCCTAAATATGTAGCGAAAGAAATTTACGGCGTCATCCCTGTTGACACCCGAAAACCGTACGACGTGCGCGAAATCATTGCTCGCATTGTTGATGGCTCCGAGTTTGATGAATTCAAAGCGCGTTTCGGCAGCACGCTGATCTGTGGCTTTGCCCGCATTGAAGGCATGCCCATTGGCATCGTTGCCAACAACGGCATTTTGTTCAGCGAATCGGCGCAGAAAGGCGCGCACTTCATCGAGCTGTGTTGCCAGCGCAAGGTGCCGCTGTTGTTCCTGCAAAACATCACCGGTTTCATGGTCGGGCGCAAATACGAGAACGAAGGCATTGCCCGCCATGGCGCGAAGATGGTCACCGCTGTGGCCACCGCGCAAGTGCCCAAATTCACCATCATCATTGGCGGCAGTTACGGGGCGGGCAACTACGGCATGTGCGGCCGCGCCTATTCGCCGCGCTTTTTGTGGATGTGGCCCAACGCGCGCATCTGCGTGATGGGCGGCGAGCAGGCCGCCAGCGTGTTGGCCACCGTGCGGCGCGACGGCATCGAGGCCAAAGGCGGAACCTGGAGTACCGATGAGGAGTTGAAATTCAAGCAGCCTATGCTCGACCAGTTCGCCCTCCAGTCGCATCCTTATTACGCCAGCGCCCGACTGTGGGACGATGGCGTGATCGACCCGGCGGACACGCGGCGCGTGTTGGGGCTGGCCTTGTCAGCATCGCTGAACGCCCCGATTCCAGATACTAAGTTCGGTGTGTTCCGGATGTGATGGCAAAGACAAATGACTGACAATATTTTCATCACACCCGAGCACGAGTTGCTTCGGGAGCAGATCGCCCGGTTCATCGCCCGCGAAGTGGAGCCACATGCCGCCGCCTGGGAAGAAGCCGGTTTCACGCCGCGCGAGGTTTTGCGCAAGATGGGCCAGGCTGGGCTATTTGGCCTGATGTACGAGGCGCAATATGGCGGGGGCGAGGCCGACGCGTTGGCCAACCTGGTGTTTGCCGAAGCGCTGTCGCAATCCACTTTCGGCGGCTTCATCATCACGGTGCTGGTGCACACGGACATGGCCAGCCCGCACCTGCACCATGCCGGCACGCCTGCGCAGAAGGCGCGTTATTTGCCAGGCGTCATCCGGGGCGACACCATCACAGCGGTCGGCATCACGGAGCCCGGCGCGGGTTCTGACGTGGCGGGCATGCGCACAACCGCGAAGCGCGATGGAGGCGACTGGGTGCTCAACGGCACCAAGATGTTCATCACCAACGGCGTGCATGCTGACCTGTATTTCGTCGCTGCCAAAACTGGCACGGCGCGGCATGACATGTCGATGTTCATCGTCGAAAAAGGCACACCCGGCTTTTCGGTGGGGCGGGCGCTGAACAAGACCGGCTGGCTGTCGTCCGACACCGCCGAGTTGGTGTTTGACAACAGCCGCATCCCTGCGGGCAATCTGCTTGGCGAAGAGGGCAAAGGCTTTTACTCGGTGATGAAAAACTTTCAGACCGAGCGCATTGCGTTGGCGGCCATGGCGGTTGGCCACTGCACGCAGGCCCTCAAACTCACACTCGACTTTGTGCGCCAGCGCCAGGCTTTCGGCGCACCCTTGTGGGAGAAACAAACCATCCGCCAGCGCATTGCCATGTGCGACGCCAAGACGCGCTCCGCGCGGCAGTTCATGTACCACTGCGCTTGGGGCGTGACACAGGGGCGCGACATTGTGCAGGAGGTGTCGATGCTCAAGGCCTTGACAGGCGAGCTCGTCAACGAAGTGCTGCAAACCTGTCAGCAGTTTCATGGCGGCATGGGTTACATGCGTGAAAGCCCGATTGAGCGCCTGTGGCGCGACGCGCGGGTGCTGGCGATTGGCGGCGGCGCCACGGAAGTGATGTTGGAAGAGGTTGCGAAAAGATATTGAGTGTGTACAATTAATAGTATTCATACACATATTAAGATGATCCACCATGCGAACCAACATCGTGATTGACGACAAACTCATGGCTTCGGCCATGAAAGCAGGCGCATTCAAAACCAAGAAAGACGCGGTTGAGGAAGGCTTGCGTTTGCTCGCCCGCCGCGCGGCCTACCAAAACCTCCGGGCTTTGCGGGGCAAGTTGCAGTGGAGCCTGGAGGGCGATTGGACGCAATCGCAAAACGTGGTTCAGCAAACGGGTCAGCCCGGGTTCTCAACCCCCGCAAGATGATCACCGCCGACAGCAGCGTCTGGATCGACTACTTCGGCGGCCGCGTCACGCCCGCCACTGGGCAACTCGACGTGGTGCTGGACGACTCCAGCCAGGATGTGGTGCTGTTGGACGTGGTGTTGATGGAAGTGCTGCGTGGTTTCCGTTTTGACCGCGAATGGAAAGTGGCCCGCGATGCCTTCGCTGCCGTGCCGATCTTGACCGCAGGCGGTGAAACCGTGGCCATGAAGGCGGCCAGCCTCTACCGCATGCTGCGCAGTGAAGGCTCGACGATTCGCTCTTCCATCGATCTGTTGGTGGGCACATGGTGCATCGAAAATGATTGTGGATTGATTCACAGCGACCGTGATTTCACGCCCATGGTGAACCACGGCTTGCAAGTTTGGAGCCATGAAGGCGCATAGTTGCCATGGACACACTCCTCCAACTCTGGCAATCCATTGCCGGCCTGGCCCACAAAAACACCCAGGCGATGGACATGGCGCAGTTGCTGGCGCTGGCAGCCGCGCTGGGCTGGGCCAGCGGCTTGCGGCTTTATTTGGTGGTCTTCATCACCGGCATGGCGGGCTGGCTGGGCTGGTTGCCATTGCCCGCGGGTTTAAGCATCTTGCAGCACCCGGCGCTGTTGTTTGGCAGCGGTTTCATGGTGTTCATTGAGTTTTTTGCCGACAAGATTCCGGGGCTGGATTCTGTCTGGGACTTGGTGCATTCGGTGATTCGGGTGCCCGCTGGCGCGGCCTTGGCGGCCGGAGTTTTTGGAGCCGACAGTGCGACGATGGGCATGATGGCTGGCCTCTTGGGTGGCTCACTCGCAGCCACCTCCTACGCCACCAAGGCCACCACCCGCGCGGCCATCAACACCTCGCCCGAGCCATTTTCAAACATTGCCATGAGTCTGGTGGAAGATGGCGCTGTGGTGGGAATGATGTGGCTGGCCACCAACTACCCGGTTGCCTTTGGCATTGCGCTGTTTGTGGTGCTGGTGCTCAGCATTTGGTTGCTGATCGTCTTGATCAAATTTTTGAAATCCCTCATCCGGCGTATCCAGACCTGGTTTGGTGGTGAATTTATGGCCCCTTCAGGCTAGAAAGAAGCGATGTTCAACAAGATTCTGATTGCTAATCGAGGCGAAATCGCCTGCCGCGTTGCCGCAACTGCCAGACACATGGCCATCAAGACAGTGGCGGTTTACTCCGATGCTGACGTGCATTCAAAACACGTCAGCGCGTGCGACGAGGCCGTCCATATCGGTGGCAACGCGCCCAAAGACAGCTACCTGCGCTGGGAGCGCATTCTGGACGCGGCGAAAGCCTCGGGCGCGCAAGCGGTGCATCCGGGGTATGGGTTTCTCAGCGAAAACGAAGAGTTTGCGCAGGCCTGTGCGGATGCGGGGCTGGTCTTCATCGGCCCGCCGCCGTCGGCCATCAAAGCGATGGGGCTCAAGGCCGAGTCGAAGCAATTGATGGGAAAGGCGGGCGTGCCGCTGGTGCCGGGGTACCACGGGGCTGACCAGGATGCGGCCTTGCTTAAACTCGAGGCCGACAAAATCGGCTACCCCGTGCTCATCAAGGCCAGCGCCGGGGGCGGCGGCAAGGGCATGCGGGCCGTGGAAAAAACCGAAGAGTTTGACGCGGCATTGGCCTCGTGCAAACGCGAAGCCAAAAACAGTTTTGGCGATGACGCCGTGTTGGTCGAAAAATATGTGCAACGCCCGCGCCACATCGAGATTCAGGTGTTTGGCGACACGCAAGGCAACTACGTTTACCTGTTCGAGCGCGACTGCTCGGTGCAGCGCCGCCACCAAAAAGTGCTCGAAGAAGCCCCAGCGCCGGGCCTGACGCAAGCCATGCGGGAAAAGATGGGCGCCGCCGCCGTGGCGGCGGCGCGCGCGGTGAATTATGTAGGCGCAGGTACGGTGGAGTTCATCGTCGAGCAAAAACCCGATGGCGCCATGAACTTCTTTTTTATGGAGATGAACACGCGCTTGCAGGTGGAGCACCCGGTGACAGAAGCAATCACCGGGCTGGACTTGGTGGAGTGGCAGTTGCGTGTGGCATTTGGTGAGGCGCTGCCACTGAAGCAGGAGCAGCTGCGCATCAACGGCCATTCGATTGAAGCGCGCATTTGCTCCGAAAACCCGGACAAGAATTTTCTACCCGCCACGGGAGACTTGCGGGTTTACACCTTGCCGGAATGTGTGACTTTCGAGCGTGGCGCCTGCCGCGTGGACTCGGGCGTCCGCGAAGGTGATTCGATTTCACCGTTCTACGACTCGATGATCGCCAAACTCATCGTCCACGGCGCCACGCGGGCCGAGGCGTTGGCGCGCATGGACGCGGCGCTGGCGCAAACGCACATCGTGGGGCTCGGCACCAACGTGCAGTTCTTGCGGCACGTCGTTCAAAGCCGGTCGTTTTCAGAAGCCGATCTCGACACCGCCTTGATTCCGCGCGAGGCTGCGGCATTGTTCAATCAGGAAAATGTCGGCCTTGACTTGGCCGTTGCGGCCAGTGTGGCCAACAGCTTGATTGCCGAACGCAGAGCTGCCGACACGCCGGGCGCAGACGGCTGGATCGACCCGTGGGCCCGGCGCGATGGCTGGAAACCATTTGGTGTCACCACACGGCGTTTTGATTTTGAATTCCACGGCGAAGCGGCTACGGCCACACTCACGTATCTGCACGATGGCGGGTTACAGCTCGTCGTCGGCAACAAACCCCATCCCAGCTCAAGCGTCTTTCGCTTTCAGCCCGACGGCGACGCCATCAACATCGAGTTTGCCGGGCAACGCCAGTGCGCCACCGTGTACCAACAGGGAGATTGGGTTCATATCCACTGCCCGCACGGTGCGACTCAAATCCTCGCTATTGATTTGCTGGCCCACGCTGGCGACGCGCAGGCAGAGGGCGGCAGGTTGACCGCGCCAATGCCCGGGAAACTGGTCTCCTTCTCGGTGAAGGCGGGCGACAAAGTGGTCAAAGGCCAAGCGCTGGCGGTGATGGACGCGATGAAGATGGAGCACACCATTGCCGCCCCGGCAGATGGCTCGGTGGCCGAGCTTCTGTACGCGCCGGGCGACCAGGTGGCTGAAGGCGCAGAGCTGCTGAAGATCGCAGTTTGAATGGCAGTCACGCCACCAAACCCAATGCGCATCAGCTTCTGTTGCACTGACACCAAGGCCGAGCCCTGGCTCGCTGGACTGCGTGCGGCCTTGCCGCAGGCTTCTGTAGAGGCCTGGACACCCGGCGTGCCAACCGCTGATTACGCCGTGGTCTGGGCCCCGCCACAGCAATTTGTCGATGAACAAACCGGCCTGAAAGCCATGTTCAACATCGGCGCTGGGGTCGATGCCCTGATGGGTCTGAAGATTCCCGCAACCATGAAGGTGGTGCGGCTCGACGACGCCGGCATGTCCGCGCAAATGGTGGAGTACGTGTGCCACGCCGTGATCCGCCATTTTCGCGAATTCGATGCCTACGAAGCCGATACGAGACAGGGCAAATGGTCGTACCGCAAGCCGCGCAGCCGGGCTGATTTTCCGGTGGGTGTGATGGGTTTGGGCGTTTTGGGCGCCAGCGTGGCGCAAGCGGTTGCCCGATTTGGTTTTCCAGTGCTGGGCTGGAGCCGCACGGCCAAGCAGATTGACGGTGTGGCCTGCCATGCCGGCGCCGCTCAGTTTGACAGCTTCCTCGCGGGCGCCCAGGTGCTGGCGTGCCTGTTGCCGCTGACGCCCGAGACACGCGACATTGTGAATGCCGCAAACCTCGCCAAACTTCGGCCAGGCGCCTACGTGATCAACGTGGCCCGGGGCGCGCACGTGGTCGACGAAGACCTGATCGCCCAGATTGACAGCGGCCACCTCAGCGGCGCGATGCTTGACGTGTTTCGCATCGAGCCGCTGCCTGCCGCACACGCCTTCTGGAAACATCCGAAAATAACCCTCACGCCGCACACTTCGGCGCGCACGCTGCGTGAAGAAAGCATCGCCCAAATCGCCGGGAAGATTGTGAAAATGGCACAGGGGGAGCCGGTTGCCGGCACTGTGGAGCCTGGCCGGGGTTATTGAGCCTGGCGTGAAACTGTTGAAATTTGCATTGAATAAAGAGAGATTGATATGAGCTTGCCTACCCGAGTCAAATTGGTTGACGTTGGCCCACGCGATGGCCTGCAAAATGAAAAACTGCCGGTCAGCGCGGCGGTGAAGATCGAGCTGGTGCACCGCTTGCAGGCGGCGGGCCTGAAGGAGATTGAGGTCACCAGTTATGTCAGCCCCAAGTGGGTGCCGCAAATGGGTGACAACGCGCAAGTGATGGCGGGTATTGAACGTCGCCCAGACGTGCGTTATTCGGTGCTGGTGCCCAACATGAAAGGCATGGCGTCTTTGCTGGGAGCGCCTCGCGCGTTCTGGCCGCAGGAGATTGTGGTGTTCGCCGCGGCCAGTGAGGCTTTCAGCCACCGCAACATCAACTGTTCGATTGACGAAAGCATCGAACGCTTCCGCCAGGTCGCTGACGCGGCAAAGGCCAACGGCATTTACGTGCGAGGCGCCATTTCGTGCGCGGTCGGGTGCCCGTACGAAGGGGAAGTTTCGCCCGCAGCGGTTGGCAAGGTCGCGGCTGCGCTCAAAGGCATTGGCGTGCAGCATGTGGGCGTGGCCGACACCATTGGCGTGGGCACACCGCTCAAAGTGCAGCGCGCCATGGAAGCCACGTTGAAACACTATGACATCAACGATGTTTCCGGCCACTTTCACGACACCTACGGCCAGGCGCTGGGCAACACCCTGGCAGCCTTGCAAATGGGCATTTGGCAATTCGACACCTCGGTGGCCGGCCTGGGCGGCTGCCCTTACGCCAAAGGCGCGACCGGCAACGTGGCCTCGGAAGACGTGGTCTACATGCTCGACGGCATGGGCATTGAAACTGGGGTGAGCCTGGACAAACTCATTGACGCAGGCAAGTTCATCAGCGATTTTCTGGACCGCAAGCCCAATTCCCGCGCCGCTACCGCACTGCTGAACAAACGCGCAGGCTGAGCGATGTGCGGCGCTGAGCTCAAAAGCCTTCCCGATTCCGTGCAGCGCGTCGCGCAGGTGCTGCAAGCCCACAACCACGCCCATGCGCCGGTGATGCTGGATGACGCGGCCCGCACCGCGCAGCAGGCCGCTGACGCACTGGGCATTGTGGTCGGGCAAATCGCCAAAAGCATCATTTTCAGGCGCAAGGCCGATGACGTGGCGGTGCTCGTCATCACCTCTGGCGACCGTCGCGTTGATGAAAAGAAGGTCGAGGCCTTGGTCGGCAAGCTGGGCCGCGCCGACGCCGACTTTGTGAAAACCGCAACCGGCTTCAGCATTGGCGGTGTAGCGCCGCTGGCGCATGCTGCAGCGCCCGTCACGCTGATTGACCGCGAATTGTTCCGCTTCAGCGAGATCTGGGCCGCTGCGGGCCACCCGAACGCGGTGTTCAAACTTACGCCGCAAGATTTGGAGCGGATGTGCAAAGCGCCCGTTGCAGACGTGGCGGCCGGCTTGGCGGCCAACCGGCGGCCAAGCCATGAAACAGCGCCATGAGTGACGTCTTCACCACGCGCGCCCCGCTGCACGCCGTTCCTTCGCCCTGCATCGCCGTCTGCGCCATGAACCCGGCGAGTGATTTTTGCGACGGTTGCCAACGCACGATCGACGAAATCGCCGCCTGGTCAACCATGGACAACACGGAGAAGCGGCAGGTCTGGGCGCGCATTGGCCAGCGCAGGGCAGGCGCCGCCGCGCTGCAAACGCCGGTACCCGGTCGCGGTCAAAGTTAAACCCTCCTTCGGTCTGCCTGTGAAACACATCACTTTTTATTTTGACTTCATCTCGCCCTACGCGTACCTCGCCTTTGAGAAGTTGCCGCAGGCGCTGCAGGGCCATAGTTACAGCGTGACCTATCAGCCGGTGTTGTTCGCCGGGCTGTTGAAACACCATGGGCAGCTGGGCCCCGCCGAGATTGCCGGCAAACGCGAGTGGACCTACCGCCAGGTGATGTGGTTGGCAGAAAGGCACGGCACGCCGCTCTTGATGCCCAAAACCCACCCCTTCAACCCCTTGGCGCTGTTGCGGCTGGCCTTCGCCGCTGCGCCGCTTGGGGCCGATGGCGGCACGCCCAACCGCTTTGTCTGTGAGAGCATCTTCCGGCATGTCTGGCAGTCCGGCCTGGACGCAGGCGACCTGGCGCGCCTTGCGCAACTCGTGGCGCAGTTGCAGCCGGCACTTGGCTTCGACGATGCCGCCGTGAAAGAGCGGCTCAAAGCCAGCACGCAGCAGGCCATTGACAGCGGCGTTTTTGGCGTGCCCACCCTGCGCGTTGACGACAAACTGTTTTGGGGCCTGGACGCCTTGCCGATGCTGCGGGACTACCTGGACCAAACGCCCTGGTTTGTTTCGCCCGCCTGGCACGACGCGGCGCAGGTGCCGGTGGGCCAGGCCAGAACCTGAGGCCCGCCGGAGCGCCGCCGCTTGCCGCAGGAGCGGGTTCAATTTTAAATTAATTTGTATGTTAATAAATTGATGAAATTGAGTAAAAATTAACATGTATGTTAATTGTTGACGCAATTTTCGTCAACGTTCAAAAATATGAACATTTTCGCCATCCAAGTCACGTGAAATGGCCATTTGTTGCTATATATAATATAGCGTCCATCCGGTTGCAAAATAAGTGGATCATGTTATTGGCCGTCCTTGTCCTGAAAAGCCTGTTGGAGTTGTCGCTGATGGCGATCGCCGGCCGCTTCGTGTTGGGCCTGATGGCGGGCGCCCAGCGCCGGGGCAACCTCTTTTGGCAGGTGCTGGACATCGCGGCCAGGCCGGCGCTCGGGTTGACGCGGCGGGTCAGCCCGAGCTTCGTGCTGGACCGTCACATCCCGCTGGCCGCCGCCAGTTGGTTGTTGGTCGCCTGGGTGTTGATGCTGGCGCTCAAAATTGAGCTTTGCGCCACTGCGGCCACCGCTTGCCGCTGACCGCCCCGCCCATGCAAGCCCGGCAACCCCCTTTGCAGGAAACGCAGTTGCATGCGCAAGCCCAGCGCCAATTGCACTGGCGCAAAACGGTTGGGTTGACCTGCAGCTTGTTGGCGCTGTGGTTTTTCGTGAGTTTTGTGCTGGTTTTTTTTGCCCGTGCAATGAGCTTCAAGCTGTTCGGGTGGCCGTTTTCATTTTGGCTGGCAGGCCAGGGCGCGCTGATCGCGTATTGCCTGATCGTCTGGTTTTATGCCCGTCGCATGAACCGGCTGGACGCCGAATTCGCGCCCGCGGACGAGCCCGGCTGAGCCCCGCATGTTCGGCTCCAGCAACCAGACACCGGCCGAGTTCAGGAAGAGCCTGAACAAGGTCTACGCCTGGTACACGCTGGGCTTCATCCTCTTTGTGCTGGCGGTGGCGGCCCTGGAGCAAATGGGCCTGTCCCGAAACGGCATCGGCTACTTCTTCCTGGTGGCCACCGTGCTGGTCTACGCCAGCATCGGCATCATGAGCCGCACCAGCGACGCTGCCGAGTATTACGTTGCCGGGCGGCGTGTGCCCGCCGTCTACAACGGCATGGCGACGGCCGCGGACTGGATGTCGGCGGCGTCGTTCATCAGCATGGCCGGCACCCTGTACCTGAGCGGTTACGGCGGCCTGGCGTTTGTCATGGGCTGGACGGGTGGTTATTGCCTGGTGGCGCTGTTCCTCGCGCCCTATCTGCGCAAGTTCGGCCAATTCACCATTCCGGATTTTCTCGGCGCGCGTTTTGACGGCAATTTGCCGCGCGTGATCGGCGCCCTGGGCGCCATCCTGTGCTCCTTCACCTACGTGGTGGCGCAGGTCTACGGCATCGGGCTGATCACCACGCGGCTGACCGGCCTGGCCTTCGAGATCGGCATTTTCGCGGGCCTGGCGGGCATTCTGGTGTGTTCCTTCCTGGGCGGCATGCGCGCCGTCACCTGGACCCAAATCGCGCAGTACATTGTGTTGATCATCGCCTACCTGCTGCCTGCCGTCTGGCTGTCGGTGAAACACACCGGCATGCCGGTGCCGCAGGTGGTTTATGGCTACACGCTGGAAAAAGTCACCCAAACCGAAGGGAAAATCCTCAACGATCCCAAGGAGATGGAGGTGCGCCGGTTGTTTCAGCTGCGCTCGCTGGAGGCGGCGGCCAAGCTCAAGGATGTGCCTGCGGCCATGGCGGCGGACCGGGCCGTGGCGAAGAAGAGACTCGACGACCTGCGAAGCGTCAACGCGCCGTTCACCGACATCCGGGGCGCCGAAAGCGCGCTGGCCGCGCTGCCCAAGGATGTGGAATCGGCGCGTGCGCAATACGTGGCCGCACAGTTGTCCAATGCGGCGCGGGCGCAGCCGCCGGCGCCCCACGCGCAGCCGTTTCCGGGGGCGAACGAAGACGCCAGCGATGTCGCGCGCAAGAATTTCATGGCGCTGGTGTTTTGCCTGATGATCGGCACGGCCGCCCTGCCGCACATCCTGATCCGCTACTACACCACGCCCTCGGTGCGGGAAGCGCGTGAGTCGGTCGGCTGGTCGCTGTTTTTCATCTTCCTGCTGTATTTCACAGCGCCCGCGTTGGCGGTGTTGGCAAAATTTGAAATCTACACCGTGCTGGTGAACACCCCTTTTGACCGGCTGCCGGAGTGGATTGCGCGCTGGAGCAGTGTCGACAAAACGCTGGTTTCGGCGGTCGACATGAACAAGGACGGCATCCTGCAACTGGCTGAGCTGGTGATTGGCGGCGACGTGATTGTGCTGGCCACGCCGGAAATCGGTGGCATGCCGTATGTGGTGTCGGGCCTGGTCGCCGCCGGCGGCTTGGCTGCGGCCCTGTCCACGGCCGACGGACTGCTGCTGACCATCGCCAACGCCCTGTCCCACGACCTGTATTTCAAAATCCTCAATCCGAAGGCTTCGGCGACCAACCGCGTGATGGTGTCAAAATTCCTGCTGCTGGTGGCCGCCCTGGGCGCCGCGTATGTGGCGGTGCACAAACCCGCGGACATCCTGTTTCTCGTGTCGGCCTCCTTTTCATTTGCCGCCGCCACTTTTTTCCCGGCGCTGACACTGGGCATTTTCTGGAAACGCGCCAACAAATGGGGGGCTTCGGCCGGCATGCTGGCAGGGCTTGGCACCACGCTCTATTACATGTGCCAGACCCAGCCCTGGCTGTATGCGCTGACCCACCCTGGCGCCTTGTCCCCGGAAATTCTCAAGGCCAACCTCTGGTGGGACATTGAGCCAATTTCGGCAGGCCTGTTTGGTGTTCCAGCGGCGTTCCTGGTCACCCTTGTGGTCTCCCTCCTCACCCCCCCGCCGAGCCGCGCGGCGACGGAATTGGTCGACTTTGTGCGGCTGGCGCAGGACGAGCCATCGCTGACTGGCGGCGTCGGCAGCCGCTGAGTCCGGCACGGCTCGCAGTCAGTTTCAAGTCAGTTGAGCGTCAGTCTGTGTTGGTTTCATGTCAGAGATGGGTCAGTGCTGCCACCCACAATCCAAGTCGGCCCTCAAGGTGAGGACTCATCAATTATTTGGAGACAAACCCATGGCAACTTCTGCAGTAGAAGCAAGCAGGCCAATGAGCGAGACGGAGAAAACAGTCATCTTCGCCTCCTCCCTTGGCACCGTATTCGAGTGGTATGACTTTTATCTGTTCGGTGTGATGTCGGCCATCATTGCGGCCAACTTCTTCTCCTCACTGGACGAAAGCACCCGCAACATTTTCGTGTTGTTGGCTTTTGCCGCCGGTTTCGCGGTGCGTCCGTTCGGCGCTTTGGTGTTTGGCCGCCTGGGCGACATGATCGGCCGCAAATACACCTTCCTGATCACCATCGTGATCATGGGTTTGGCGACCTTCCTGGTGGCGTTTTTGCCGACCTACCAAACGGCCGGCATCATCGCCCCGATCATGTTGATCGCCTTGCGCATGTTCCAAGGGCTCGCCTTGGGAGGCGAATACGGCGGTGCCGCAACTTATGTGGCTGAACACGCGCCGCACGGCAGACGCGGTTATTACACCTCATTTATCCAGACCACCGCCACGATCGGACTGATGCTGGCACTGATGGTGATTTTGGGAACCCGCACCTACTTTGGCGAAAAAGAATTCGCTGAATGGGCTTGGCGCGTGCCTTATGCCTTGTCCGGCATCTTGTTGATCATCTCCATCTGGATTCGCCTGAAGCTCAACGAATCTCCGGCTTTCGCCAAAATGAAATCAGAGGGAAAGACCTCCAAGGCGCCGCTGTCCGAGTCTTTTGGCGAATGGAAAAACCTGAAGATCGTGATCCTGGCGTTGATCGGCTTGACCGCCGGCCAGGCTGTGGTCTGGTATACCGGCCAGTTTTACGCCCTGTTCTTCCTGCAAACCTTCCTGAAGGTCGACGGCCCGACGGCCAACGTGTTGATCGCCGTCTCGTTGATCATCGGCACACCGTTCTTCATCTTCTTCGGCACCTTGTCCGACAAGATTGGCCGCAAGCCGATCATCATGGCCGGTTGCCTGTTGGCCATCGTCACCTATTTCCCGCTGTTCAATGCGCTGACAACCTACGCCAACCCGAAGTTGCAGGCCGCGATCCAGAAAGCCCCCGTCACGGTGGAGTCTGATGCCGCCAACTGCAACCTGATCCTGAACCTGACCGGCACCGCCAAGTTCACAACCGCTTGTGACTTGGCCCGGGTTTACCTGTCCAACGCCGGCGTGAACTACGACCTGGTGACCAAAGCAGGCGCAGTGGCAACGGTTAAAGTGGGCGACAAAGCGATTGCGGGTTACGACGCCACGGCAGCAACTGCCAAAGCCGACAAACCCCGTTTTGAGAAAGAAGTGCGCACCGCCTTGAACGACGCGGGTTATCCTGCCAAGGCCGATCCGATTGCTTTGGGTTCAAGCAACTGGTTCATGTTGGTGGGGATTTTGACCATACTGGTGATCTACGTCACCATGGTCTACGGTCCTATCGCTGCCATGCTGGTGGAGATGTTCCCGACGCGCATCCGCTACACCTCTATGAGTTTGCCTTACCATATCGGCAACGGCTGGTTCGGCGGTTTCATGCCGGCCATCGCGTTCTCAATCGTCGCGGCGCAGGGCAACATCTACAGCGGCTTGTGGTACCCGATCATCATCGCCTCCATGACTTTCGTCATCGGCATGTTGTTCGTCAAGGAAACCAAAGACATTGACATTTACGCCAACGACTGACATCCTGGCGCATTGACCCCTGAGGCCCTCCAATGCGAGGGCCTTTTTTTTGAACTGGAGCCTGTATGTGGAAACTTGTGATTGGATTTGTGGCGTTTGCGGCGCTGGCCGTGTGGATGCTGAGCAAAGGCGGCGACATTGACATGGGCGGTGAAAAACACGAAATCAGCGTCCCGCACGCACCCGCACCCGCGCCGATGGCGCCTGCATCGACGCCTGAAGCTGCCAAGCTTTGATTCCCCAGTGAAAACCAGGAAGAACCCTGTCTCGCGGTAGAAGAGCTTCTTGCTCAGTGGGTGAGCTGAACACGCGCACTTTATAATGCGGGATGGCATTGGTAAAAACTGAAAAAGGTCGGCTAGCGCTGAAAGAGCGATCGCCGCTGCTGCATTCGCGTCAAAAATCGGCGCTGATATTGTTTAATGGCGTCAAGTCGGTCAGTGAAGTGTTGAGGCTGGTCGCTGGCTTGGGGGTGACCCAGGCCGACGTGGACCATATGGTCGCCAACGGGTTTTTGGCTGAAAACGCACCGCCGTCGCCCGCGCTTGCGGCCAATGTCCCACCTAACGCATCGGGAGTTGTTGCACCCTCCGCGTCACCTGTGGCTCTGCCGTCTGCTTCAGGTCTCATGACGAATCAACAACGTTTTGCGACAGCCTGGCCGTTGGCTACGCAATTGGTGGGCGGTCTCGGTCTGCGGGGCTTTCGCCTGAACCTTTCCATCGAATCAGCCGCCGGTTATGACGACTTGCTCGCTCTGTTTCCCAAGATTCAGGCGGCAGTTGGGGTGGAAAAGGCGGAAGCCCTTGAGCGCGCGCTTAAAGACTGACGCGAAAGCCTGATAAGTTAGCGCCAAGCCAGACTCGCGCGGCCGGCCCGCGAGGGTCTTGGTGTCCCTAGAATGTCTCTCTTCCATAGGAAAGACACTACTCCATGCCTCAGGGAATCATCCGCATTCGCGGAGCGCGCCAGCACAACCTCAAGAACCTCAATCTCGACATCCGAACTGGCGAACTGACGGTGGTTACCGGGCCCAGCGGTTCGGGGAAATCAAGCCTGGTTTTTGACACCTTGTACGCCGAAGGGCAACGCCGCTACGTCGAAACGTTTTCAGCCTACGCACGCCAGTTCATGGACCGCATGGACAAACCGGCGGTGGACAAAGTCGAAGGCGTGCCGCCGGCCATCGCGATTGACCAGACTAACCCGGTGCGGTCGTCGCGCTCCACCGTGGGCACGATGACGGAGCTCAATGACCACCTCAAACTGCTGTTCGCGCGGGCCGGGGCTTTGTTTGACCGCGACACAGCGCAGGCCGTGCGGCACGACTCGCCAGAAAGCATTTATGCGGAGTTGATGGCGAAGACCGCAGGCCAGCCCGAGCTTCGTATTGCGGTGACGTTCCCAGTCGAATTGCCAGGCAGCGCCACACCGCAAGAAATTGAACAATGGCTGTCCGTGAGCGGCTTCACACGCGTGCAGGCACAGCGCGAAGTGGCCAGTGTGACGGGGCCGCGCAAGGTGCTTGACGTGGTGGCAGACCGTTTCCGCCTCGCCAACACGGAGCGCGCGCGCGTGGTTGAAGCGATTGAAGTGGCGCTCAAACACGGAAGTGGGCGAATGTCGGTCTACCCTGTGCTTGAAGACGACAACGCTCAGCCATTGATCTGGAAGTTTTCAACCGGGCTGCACTGCGCCGACAGCGACATTCGTTACGCTGACCCGATTGCTTCGATGTTCTCATTCAACTCGGCGGTCGGGGCTTGCGAAACCTGCCGTGGTTTTGGCCGCGTAATCGGTGTTGACTACGGTTTGGTCATTCCCGACGACAAGAAGACCTTGCGCGCAGGGGCCATCAAACCCATGCAAACGCCGGCCTGGCAGGAGTGTCAGGACGACCTGATGCGCCACAGCGAGGCGGCGGGCATTCCGCGCGACACGCCCTGGTACAAACTCACGCCCGAGCACCAGCAGTGGGTCATCAACGGCTCGCCGAACTGGAATGGCAAATGGAACCAGCACTGGTTTGGCATCAAGCGCTTCTTTGAATACCTGGAGACCAAAGCCTACAAGATGCACATCCGGGTGCTGCTCTCCAAATACCGCAGCTACACGCCGTGCCACGCCTGCGGCGGCGCCCGTTTGAAGACCGACAGCCTGTTGTGGCGCATCGGCGCAAAGACCGACGCCGACGACGTGTTGGCGCCGGCGAAGCGCTTCATGCCCCAAGGTGTGAAATGGACGCGCGCCCAGGTTGAAGCCTTGCCCGGCCTGTGCCTGCACGACCTGATGACCTTGCCCGTCGAACGGTTGCGCCGGTTTTTTGACCGGATGGCGGCGAGCCAAGTGCGCGCGACCAAAGATGGTGAAGCACAGGCCCTGAAGCTGTTGTTTGAAGAAATCTGCACGCGGCTCAAATACCTGTGTGACGTCGGCATTGGTTACCTCACGCTGGATCGCCAAAGCCGCACGCTGTCGGGCGGCGAGGTGCAACGCATCAACCTCACCACCGCGCTGGGCACGTCGCTGGTCAACACGCTTTTCGTGCTGGATGAGCCCAGCATCGGCCTGCATCCGCGTGACATGAGCCGCATCATCGTTGCCATGCAGCGCCTGCGTGACGCCGGCAACACCCTGGTGGTGGTCGAACACGACCCAGCGGTGATGCTCGCTGCAGACCGCATGATCGACATGGGCCCCGGCCCCGGCGAGCGCGGCGGGCGCATCGTGTTTGACGGCTCTACGCGTGACTTATGCAACGCCGACACCTTGACGGGCGCCTACCTTGGCGGTCGCAAGCAAGTTGGCATGGGCTTCAAGCGGTTGGTGGCAGACAACACGCCTAGGTTGATACTTGAGGGCGCGTCCGAGCACAACCTGAAGAACGTGACGATTGAATTTCCACTCCAATGCCTGGTGTGTGTGACCGGTGTCAGCGGTTCAGGTAAATCTACGTTGATTCAGGATGTGCTGCACCCTGCCTTGGTGCGCCACTTTGGCAAGGCTACGGAAACTCCGGGTGCCCATGAGCGCTTGTTGGGGGCGGATTTCCTCGGCGAAGTGGTGTTTGTCGACCAGTCGCCCATTGGCAAGACAGCCCGCTCCAACCCGGCCAGTTACGTTGGCGCCTGGGACGCCATCCGCGAGATTTTTGCCAACGCCCCTCTGGCGCGCCAACGCGGCTACACCGCGACCAAATTCAGCTTCAACAATGGCGATGGCCGTTGCGCCATGTGCGGCGGCTCCGGCTTTGAACACATCGAGATGCAGTTCTTGAGCGACGTGTACCTGCGTTGCCAGGATTGCGACGGTAAACGTTACCGACCCGAAATTCTCGAAGTGATGATTGAGCGGCGTTCGGCTGACACCGCCCAACTGGCGGGCATGAACGTGGCCGCCGTGCTGAATCTCACAGTGAGTGAAGCAGCCCTGGTGTTTGAAAACGACCGTGACGTGCTTCGTGCGCTGCAACCCATCATCGACGTGGGGCTGGAATACGTCAAACTGGGCCAGCCCGTGCCCACACTCTCCGGTGGAGAATCTCAGCGCCTGAAGTTGGCTGGGTTTTTGGCGGGGGCGGCGAAAAGCGCGTCCGCCAGCAGGCAGCCGCTGGCGCGGCGCGGCACACTCTTCATGTTCGACGAGCCCACCACCGGCCTGCATTTTGATGACATTGCCAAACTCATGCGCGCCATGCGTAAGTTGCTGGGCGCGGGCCATTCGATCATTGTCATCGAGCACAACCTGGACGTAATCCGCGCCAGCGACTGGCTGATTGATTTAGGCCCCGAAGGCGGGGACGCCGGCGGCGAGCTGGTAGCAGTCGGCACGCCGGAGGACGTGCGCCAACATCTCAGCTCACACACCGGCAAGGCGCTGCGGGAGTACGAGCAGGCTTTGGGGCTGGGCTCGCATGTGGCGATGGACAGTCTGGCGGTTCGACCTCCCAAGGTCAGGCCACCTGTGCTTGACGCGATCCAAATCGTCAACGCCAAAGAACACAACCTCAAGTCACTTAGCGTCAACATCCCGCGCGGCAAGTTCAACGTGATCACGGGAGTCAGCGGCTCTGGCAAATCAACGCTGGCGTTTGACATTTTGTTCAACGAAGGCCAGCGCCGCTACCTTGAATCGCTCAACGCCTATGCCCGCAGCATCGTGCAGCCAGCCGGTCGGCCCGAGGTGGACGCGGTGTACGGCATCCCCCCCACCGTGGCGATTGAGCAGCGCCTCTCGCGCGGCGGGCGCAAGAGCACGGTCGGCACCACCACCGAGGTGTGGCATTTCCTGCGCTTGTTGTTTGTGAAGCTCGGCACACAACACTGCGTGAATGACGGCGCGGCAGTCGCCCCGCAAACGCCTGACAGCATTGCCGCGCAATTGCTCAAAACCTACCGGGGCCAACACATCGGCTTGTTGGCGCCCTTGGTGATGAACCGCAAAGGCGTTTACACCGAGCTGGCCGACTGGGCGCGCCCGCGCGGCTTCACCCATTTGCGGGTGGATGGCAACTTTTTGCCGACCACCCAATTCCCGCGCATCGACCGCTTCAAAGAGCACACCATCGAGCTGCCGGTGATGAGCCTGGATGTGTTGCCCGAGCGCGAATCGCGCCTGCGCGAAGCGTTGGCGCAGGCGCTCACCCACGGCAAAGGTGTGGTGCATGTGTTGAGCGAGCTGGCCGGTTTGAAAGAAGCCATGCGGGACGTTGCATCAACAGCAGGCATCGGCAAGCTCGAAGTGTTCTCAACCACCCGCGCCTGCCCAGTCTGCGCCACCTCCTATGCCGAGCTTGACCCGCGTCTTTTCTCCTACAACAGCAAACACGGCTGGTGCAAGGAATGTGTGGGCACGGGTGTGCGCCTCACCAAAGAACAACGCAAGGCGCTGGACGACTCGGTGCAGTCAGACGACACCTCAGGCCGCGAAAAGACCTTTGGCGAGCCCGAGCTGGACGACGTGGCCGATGCCGCTTGCGCAGTCTGCCTGGGCACACGGCTGAACCCAACCGCCCGCGCCGTGAAATTCACCGGCGTCGGCATCACCGAACTGGCGCGCATGAGTGTGACCGACATTCGCCAATGGGTTGCAGCGTTGCAAACCCAAGGCAAACTCAGCCAGCGTGAGACCGACATCGCCCGTGACTTGATTCCCGAGATCAAAAGCCGCCTTGAGTTTTTGGAGGAGGTGGGCCTGGGCTACCTCACGCTGGATCGCGGCGCGCCTACCTTAAGCGGCGGCGAAGCGCAACGCATCCGCCTGGCGGCGCAACTGGGCAGCAATTTGCAGGGTGTGTGTTACGTGCTTGACGAACCGACGATTGGCCTGCACGCGCGCGACAACGCCATCCTGCTGGGCGCCTTGAAAAATCTCAGCGACAAGGGCAATACCCTGGTGGTTGTGGAGCATGACGAGGAGACCATTCGCGCGGCCACCCACATCATCGATATTGGGCCCAGCGCCGGCAAACGCGGCGGCCAATTGGTGGCCGAAGGCTCGGTGAAAGACATTCAAAAGGCCAAGAACTCGCAAACTGGCCGCTACCTGCTCCATGCGATGAAACACCCGGTGCAGGCGCGGCGGGTGATGGCCAAGCCAGACTGGTTGACGGTGGCTGCTGCCAGCTTGAACAACCTGCAATCCGTCACCGCGCAAATCCCGTTGGGTCGCCTGGTTGCCATCACCGGCGTCAGCGGTTCCGGCAAATCCACCTTGGCGCGCGATGTGATGCTGGCCAACGTGCAACGGGCCGTGCAAAAGCGCAGCACGAAAGCCGGGCGCGACGCCTTGGCAGCGGGTGAAAACATCGCCTGGACGGGTTGTGCCAGCGTCACCGGCTTTGAAATAGTTGACCGGGTGCTCGAAGTGGACCAAACTCCGATCGGCAAAACGCCGCGCAGTTGTCCCGCCACCTACATCGGGTTTTGGGACATCATCCGCAGGCTGTTCGCCGACACACTGGAAGCCAAAGCGCGCGGTTACGCGGCGAACCGCTTCAGTTTCAACACCGGGGACGGCCGCTGCGCCGGTTGTGAAGGCCAGGGCATCCGCACCGTGGCGATGAGTTTTCTGCCCGACGTGAAAGTGCTGTGTGAAACCTGCAAAGGCGCGCGCTTCAACCCGGAGACGCTGGCCGTCACCTGGCGCGGCAAAAATATTGGCGACGTGTTGCAGATGGAGGTCGATGAGGCGGTGGAATTTTTTGCCGCCATGCCCGCCATCAGCCACCCGGTGCAATTGCTCAAAGATGTCGGCCTGGGGTATTTGACGCTCGGCCAGCCGTCGCCCACCTTGAGCGGCGGCGAAGCCCAGCGCATCAAACTGGTGACCGAGCTTTCCAAAGTGCGCGACGACATCACCCGGCGTGGCCAAAAGCCGCCCCACACCTTGTACGTGCTGGATGAACCTACGGTGGGCCTGCACATGGCCGATGTCGAAAAACTCATTCGCGTGTTGCACCGCCTGGTTGATGGCGGGCACAGCGTGGTGGTGATCGAACACGACCTGGACGTGATCGCCGAGGCCGATTGGGTCATCGACCTGGGCCCCGAAGGCGGCGACGGCGGCGGCCGCATCGTCGCAGCGGCCACCCCTGAGGGTGTCGTGGCCCGGAGCACCCACACTGGGCAGGCGCTCAAGGCGGTGTTGGCGCGGGCTTAAATTCCTGGCGGGTTTTTAGGCCTGCAAGCAAATTTGACGCGGAGTAAAGTCAAGATATTCAGAGCGTCTAAAATTGCGTTTAGTATAAATTGTTGTTTATTTTGTGACTCTTTAAAAGTCTAATTTAATTTAAATAATGTAGCAAATACTTGAAAAAATACGTGACTTACCTTGCTTTCAATTAGCTAAAAAATTTAGGAGAATAGTTATTTTTAATCCACCTGACTCTGCGCCAGACTCTCATTGGAAACATGGTGGAGTGCGCGTCATTCCAGGCAACAACCTGGACGGCAACACGGCCCAAACCCCAGGCATGGACCGCAAGGCGGCGATCAATTTCGCCCGCGTCGGCGCGCAAAAACTCTGGGCAGGCACGGTCACCATTCACGCCAACGCCAAAACCGGCGCGCACCACCATGGCCATTTGGAGAGCGTGATCTACGTTGTCAAAGGGCGTGCCCGCATGCGTTGGGGCGACGCCCTTGAGTTTGTCGCAGAAGCCGGGCCTGGCGACTTCATTTACGTGCCGCCCTACGTGCCGCACCAGGAGATCAACGCCAGCCCCACTGAAGCGCTTGAATGCGTGTTGTGCCGCAGTGACGGCGAGGCAGTGGCGGTCAATTTGGCCATCGCGCCTATTGAAAATCCGGAACAGGTGTTGTGGATTGATCCGACCCACCCGCACGGCGGCGTATGAGTGTTGAGTCAGCCGGGTGAAATTTGGCGCTTGGCTGCCCAACCCTGGCGCTGCAACACGGCCCGCGCCAGCTCGGCAAACCCGGCGCCGCGCGCGCCTTGAGTAACGTAACGCGGCTTGTGGTTGAGCTGCGGCAAAAAGCGTTCGATATTGGCCACACCCACGCTGTAAGTGAAGTGATGGAACATGGCCTGGTCATTGCCTGAATCACCGACGAACACCCAGGCGTCCAGTTCGCGCGCCAGATCAATGCCCCACAACTCGCGCGCAATCCAGCAGGCGCCGCGCCACTTGTCAAACACGCCGAAGCAGCCGTGGATGTGGATGCTGCTGACCGTGGTGTGCATGCCCTCGTCTTGCAGGATGGCCAACACCTTCGCCACAGTTTCGGGCGGCAATCTCACATGTTCGTTGTAGTCAAAGGCCAGGTCGGTTTCGCGCCCCGCGCTGTCGGCTGAAAGCCCGGCTTCGGGAACTTCTAGCAACACCCGGGCCGCCACCTGCTGCATTCGCCGGAAATTTTGACTGCGATTGGCGGCGTCTTGTTGATATAATTTTAATAGCAAACTATCGCCATTTTGCGTGACTTGGATGCCGTTTTTATTCTTGATCAATGCGACGGAGCCGTTTTCGGCCACTATCGTACCCAATATGGGGTTTATTTGAATGAGCGCTTCACACCAGCCGACCGGGCGCCCCGTGATGGCGATGACGCGCAGGCCCGCTGCCTGCAGACTGTCCAGCGCCTCAAGCGCGTCTGGCGTAATCTCGCCCTCGGTCGTCAGGGTGTCGTCGATGTCGGTGAACACACCCGTGATGTTGCGGCGTTGCGCCAGCGGCCAATCTGCCAGGGGCTTCATCAGGCAGGCAGTTTCAATTGGATGACTGCAGCGCCAGGCCCGCGTGTTCCCGCAGCGGGTGGAAATGGATTTTGGGAAATCGCTCCTGCGCCAGCCGCACGTCATACGGCGACGTGCACAGGAACGCCAGTGTGTCTGCCGCGTCGCGCGCCATGCGCATGGGGTAGGCCTCGCAGAAGGTTTTCAGCTCGGCCGGTGTATCGGCGGTGATCCAGCGCGCCCCCGTGTACTGGCTGTTTTCCAGCCGAATATCGGCATCGTATTCACCCTTGAGCCGGTGCTGCACCACTTCAAACTGCAATTGGCCTACAGCGCCCAGCAACATGTTGCCGCCGATTTCCGGGCGGAACACCTGAATGGCGCCTTCTTCGCCCAACTGCGCCAGCCCTTGCTGCAATTGTTTGGTGCGCAAGGGGTTCTTGAGAATCACCGTGGTGAACAACTCGGGCGCGAAGAAGGGCAGCCCGGTGAATTGCAGGTTGACCGTGCCATCGGTGATGGTGTCGCCCAACTGCACGCCGCCGTGGGTGGTAAAGCCCACAATGTCACCGGCAAACGCCTCACTCACCGCTTCGCGGCGCTGGCTCATGAAGGTCACCACGCTGGTCGGGCGCAACTCTTTGGCGGTGCGCATCACCTTCAACTTCATGCCCGGCGTGTATTTGCCCGAGGCCATGCGCACAAAGGCGATGCGGTCGCGGTGGTTGGCGTCCATGTTGGCCTGAACTTTGAAAACCACGCCTGAAAACGCGTCGTCGTCGGGTTGGATTTCCTTGATCACGGGCTGTTTGTTGACAACAAAGGAGCTGGTGCGTGATTGCGGCGAAGGCGCCAGGTCCACCAACGCGTCCAGCACCTCCATCACGCCAAAATTATTCACGCCCGAGCCAAAGAAAACCGGTGTTTGTTTGCCTGCCAAAAAGGCCGCATGGTCCCATGCGGGTGACGCGCCAGTGGCCAGCTCCATGCTTTCCTCGGCGGTTTCAAACTCGTGGCCGAAGCGTTTCACCAGCGCGTCGCGGTCGGCCAGCGGCATCACCGCAAAGTCTTGCGGCAGGCGTTCGCTGCCGGACTCAAACACCGTCATCGCCTTGGTGCGCAGGTTGATGATGCCGCCAAAAGTCTTGCCTTGCCCCACCGGCCAGGTCATCGGCACACACGGCATGCCCAGTTCGCGCTCGATTTCGTCCAAGATGTCCAGTGGCTCACGCACTTCGCGGTCCATCTTGTTGACGAAGGTGATGATGGGCGTGTCGCGTTGCCGGCAAACCTCGATCAGGCGCCGGGTTTGCGCCTCGACGCCGTTGGCCGCGTCAATCACCATCAGGGCCGAATCAACCGCCGTCAGCACACGGTAGGTGTCTTCAGAAAAGTCTTTGTGGCCGGGTGTGTCCAGCAGGTTGACAACGTGGTCGCGGTAAGCCATTTGCATCACGCTGGAGGCCACCGAGATGCCGCGCTGCTTTTCAATCTCCATCCAGTCGCTGGTCGCATGCCGCGTTGCCTTGCGCGCCTTGACCGAGCCCGCAATCTGGATCGCACCTGAGAACAGCAACAGCTTTTCAGTCAGCGTGGTTTTGCCGGCGTCGGGGTGGGAGATGATGGCAAAGGTGCGGCGGCGGCGGGTTTCGGAGGTGAAGGACAAGGGGGATTCCAGAAAAATCAGCAGTAAAAATCAAGGTTCAAGGAGAACCGGAATGTTGGAGGCTTGGTGCAGCACGCGGATGATTTCGATGTCATCCGCACGCTCCCGGTAAAACACGGCGTAGGGAAATTTACTCAACGTCCAGAACCTGAGTTCAAAATCGACTTCTGAAGTTGTGTATTTTCGAGAACCAGTACCCGGGAAGCGGCTGATGTGCCAGAGCGCTTCATCGTAAGCGTCCACAAACCGCTCGGCCACCTCAAATGACGCTTGGGTTAAATAGTACGTCACGGCCTCGTCAACGTCACTTTCAGCGAGCGCTGAAGGGGTGCTGGGTTTCACGGGGCTCGGCGCGTCGCTACCTGCTTTGCAGAATCAATCCGCGCGCGCAATGCGGCTTTGTGTTCTTCCCAGGGCTTTCCCGGCCCAGAATCCAGCCCAGCTTGAATCAGCGCCTTAAAGCGCTCTTCTTTCGCGCGTTCTTCATCGCGCCGCAAAAGATCGCGCACATATTCGCTCGATGAGCTGTAGCCCCGCGTTTTGACGCGGTTGTCCACAAAGGCTTTTAAATCGTCGGTAAGGGAAATGTTCATGGTGACGGTGGTCATGCCCGCATTTTAACGAGCTTGGCAAAGATTGCCAATGCAAAAATCTCCAAACGCGCTAAAATCCGCGCATCCGAGGAGCGATGCAGTTCAATCCCCACCCAGGTGGCATGAACGAGGCTCGGATCTGGCAAGCCGCAGGGCAAGCCGCCTGTTTCAACCGCGCTCACCCACTGTTCTGTGAGGTGAGTCCCCCAAAGATTCCGTCACAGCCACCGTGGTTCTCAAATTTACTTTTGGAGCACACTTGTGAGCGCTGTATTGAAACCCATTAAAAACCAAGATTACGCGATTGCCGACCTGAGCCTGGCCGCCTGGGGCCGCAAAGAGCTGAACATCGCCCAGACCGAAATGCCCGGCCTGATGTCGATCCGCGAAGAGTTCGCCAAGTCGAAGCCGCTGAAGGGCGCGCGCATCACCGGCAGCCTGCACATGACGATTCAAACCGCCGTGCTGGTCGAAACCCTGCAAGCCCTGGGCGCCGAAGTGCGTTGGGCCTCGTGCAACATTTTCTCCACGCAAGACCACGCCGCTGCTGCCCTGGTGGCCGCAGGCACGCCGGTGTTTGCCTACAAGGGCGAGAACCTGGTGGACTATTGGGATTACACCCACCGCATCTTCGAATTTGATGGCAAAAAGGGTTCCGCCGCTGAAGGCCCAAACATGATTCTGGACGACGGCGGCGATGCCACCCTCCTGATGCACCTGGGCAGCTTGGCCGAGAAAAACCTCAAAGTCGTCGCCAAACCCACCAGCGAGGAAGAAATTTGCCTCTTCAACGCCATCAAGGCCAAGCTGAAGCTTGACCCGACCTGGTACAGCCGCCGCCTGAAAAACATCATCGGCGTGACCGAAGAGACGACCACCGGCGTGCATCGCCTGAACGAGATGAGCGCCAAAGGCACGCTGATGCTGCGCGCCATCAACGTCAACGATTCCGTCACCAAATCCAAATTTGACAACCTGTATGGTTGCCGCGAGTCCCTGGTGGACGCCATCAAACGCGCCACCGACGTGATGATCGCCGGCAAAGTGGCCCTGGTGGCTGGTTACGGCGACGTGGGCAAAGGCTCGGCCCAAGCCCTGCGTGCGTTGTCTGCCCAGGTGTGGGTGACCGAGATTGACCCGATCAACGCGCTGCAAGCCGCGATGGAAGGTTACAAAGTCGTCACGATGGAATACGCGGCTGACAAAGCCGACATTTTTGTCTCCGCCACCGGCAACAAAAACGTCATCAGCTACAAACACATGGCGGCCATGAAAGACCAGGCCATCGTCTGCAACATCGGCCACTTTGACAATGAAATCGACGTCGCTTCATTGGAGAAGTGCCAGTGGGAAGAGATCAAGCCGCAGGTGGACCACGTGATCTTCCCTGCGGTAACGACGAAAAAGGGAAAAACACCGTCCAAACGCATCATTCTGTTGGCCAAAGGCCGCCTGGTGAATTTGGGTTGCGGCACCGGCCACCCCAGTTTTGTGATGTCGTCCAGCTTCGCCAACCAGACCATTGCCCAGATTGAGCTCTTCACCAAGCCGAAAGAATACAAAGTCGGCAAGGTTTACGTATTGCCCAAACACCTGGACGAAAAAGTCGCGCGTTTGCACCTTAAAAAGGTCGGCGCGGTGTTGACCGAGTTGACCACTGAGCAGGCCGACTACATTGGCGTCTCCAAGGCCGGCCCCTACAAGGCGGACAGCTATCGCTATTGATTTGATGGCAATCAACCGTTGCGGCAACTGTAATGCGGGCTGACCAGCTCCTGCTGCAACGCGGCATCGCAAGCTCCCGCTCGCAGGCGCAACGCTTGATTGCATCGGGCGTGCGCTGGCGTGCCGATATTGAAGTGCCAGTTGGCGCGTTGGCGGCGGCCTGGAAACACATCGGAAAAAACAGCGATGAGTTGCCGGTTGAGGCCGTCATCGAGCTGCTTGATGCGTCCGAAGCGAAATACGTCTCGCGTGGCGGCTTGAAGCTTGAAGGCGCGTTGAAGGCCACCGGCGTCACTGTCGAAGGCAAAACCTGCCTTGACGTGGGCCAATCGACCGGCGGCTTCACCGATTGCCTGTTGCAACACGGCGCCAAACGGGTGATGGGTGTGGACGTTGGCAGTGGCCAATTGCACCCGTCAATGCGCCAACACCCTCAGGTGGTAGCGCTGGAGCATGTCAACGCGCGGGAGTTGTCCGCTACTGAATTAATAGCTGCATACGAAAATAATTCGAGACTTGGCGGCCAGTTTGATGAAGAAGACGATCAAATCGGCGGCGCGCTGCTTGCATCAGCGCCTGGCTCGGCTCCTGCTGGGGGCGCGGCGTCAAACTTAGACGCAGGCTTCGACGCCAGTTTCGATCTCATCGTCGGCGACTTGTCTTTCATCTCCCAAACGCTGGTGCTGCCCGCTCTGGCGCCGCTGCTCAAGCCCGGCGCAGTTCTGCTGATGTTGGTCAAACCGCAGTTTGAGCTGCAACCCGGCCAGGTCGGCAAAGGCGGCATTGTCAAAGACGCGGCCCTGTACAAAATCGTCGAAAAACGAATTCGCGACAGTTGTGCCGAATTGGGCCTGGCCGTCATCCGCTGGGTGGACAGCCCCATCACCGGCGGTGACGGCAACCGTGAATTTTTTGTCCACGCGCAACGGCTTATTGACGTTCCCGCCCCTAACAAAGGTGCTTAACCATGAGCGCTTCATCAAAACTACCCATCAGCATTGAGTTCTTTCCGCCTAAAACCCCGGAAGGGGTTGAAAAACTGACCGCTGTGCGGCAAAAGCTGTACGCCCTAAAGCCGCACTTTTTCAGCTGCACCTACGGCGCTGGCGGCTCCACGCAAGACGGCACGTTGCAAACCGTGCAGGCCATTTTGGCGGACGGTTTTCAAGCTGCGCCGCATTTCTCTTGCATTGGCGCTACGCGTGCCAGCGTGCGCGGCCAGTTGGCGATTTTCAAAGCGGCTGGCATTCAGCGCATGGTGGCGTTACGCGGCGATTTGCCCAGCGGTTACGGCGGCTTTGGTGAATTCAAATATGCCAGCGAGCTGATTGAATTCATCCGCGCTGAAACCGGTGGCCACTTCCACATTGAGGTAGGTTGTTACCCCGAAGTGCATCCCCAGGCCAAATCACCCGAAGCAGACCAGCAGGCTTACCTGGCCAAGGAGCGAGCGGGGGCCAGTTCTGCCATTACCCAATACTTCTACAACGCAGACGCCTACTTTCGTTTTGTCGAAGACACCGACGCCTTGGGCGCGACGCTGCCCGTCGTGCCGGGAATCATGCCCATCATCAGCTCCACCCAACTCATGCGATTCAGCGATGCCTGCGGCGCTGAAATTCCGCGCTGGATTCGGCTGCGACTGCAAGCATTTGGTGACGACACGGCATCGATCAAGGCATTCGGCCTCGACGTGGTGACCGACCTGTGTGAACAACTGCGCGCGGGCGGCGCCCCCGGGCTGCACTTTTACTGCATGAACCAGGCAGCAGCCACTTTGGAGATTTGCAGACGGCTTGGTGTCTAACCTGAAATTGCCTGGGGCAGCAACAACTGCTTGTCCAACAGCTCTGCCACAACCTGCGCTTGCAAGCCGTCGCGCACGCGTTTGATCGGGTCTCGCGAGTGGCTTTTTGCCAACCGGTTCTTTAGCCGGACAAAAGACTGCGGCGCAATGGTGTTCATGCGCGCCATTGAGCCGTCAGTCGCCACGACCACCTGTGAAAAGCGCTGCCCAGAGACCATCTTTTCGCCCGAACCTACCTGAACCGCCCAAAGGTCGTCTTCGTGCGGGCTCATGCGCAGCGGGTGGGGATCACCATCTTTGGCTATTCGCCGAATCACGTCAACCTCAAACCCAGAGGCATTGACGGCGGTTTGAAGTTGGTCTGGCCTGACCTCAAACGTCTTGTCCACCTTCTTCAAAACCTCGATCAGCGATAGATCATGCTGGGCCAAACGGGTGAGGAAAGAGAGGCGTTTTCGCGTGTCAAACAAAATATCAACATCTTGCGTTGCCAAAACCTGCGCCTCGACACGCACGCCGGCAGCCGTCTCGTAAGCGTACAACGCGTGAGTGCCAACCGTTAAAAAATGCTCAGCCAAATCCAACGCGGCGAGCCGGGCCAGAATACCAACGACCAAGGGGGGGCATCGCCCCACCCGCAAGGCGCGATTTAGCCGCTGGTTGCGCTGCATCGCTTCGTCAAGTGACGTAATTCGTGTTTTAAGAAGTGCCTTGCGCGTGGTGAATTTGTCAAAAATAGCTTGGGTTTCAGCATTTCTTGGGCCAAGCCGATGTTGCTTTGCCCGGGTTGACGCGCGAACCAAATAAGCCTTGCCATGCTCCGTCCGCCAAAACATCGACCCTCGAACCTCACGCCCAGCCAAAAGCGCGCTTTCATGTGCCGAAAACACCGACTCGGAATCAATGTAGTGGCGAAGCTGGTCTGCTGAGAGTTGAATAAAAACCATATCGCACAAATTATTTCATAATTCAATAATTTTTGTGCGCAAACTCGTCAATTGCCGGTTGATGATGTTCGATTCACCAGATAAATCCCCGGCAAAACCAACGCCAGGCCAATGAAGTGGTGAATTTGCAGGGCTTCACCCAAAACCAGCCAGGCGATCACGGCGGTATAGATGGGCCCCAGGTACATCACCACGCTAACCCGGGCTGCGCCCAGTTCGCGCTGCATCACTGAAAACGCCAGGTAAGCGCCGTAGCCCGGAAACAGAGCCACGGCCAGGGAGAGGCCGAAACCAGGCCAAGTCAACATGGGAAGCGGGTTGGTCGCGGCTTCGAAAATGGTGAAAGGCAACATCACCACCACGCCCGCCAGCGCGATCACCGCCAGCCGCGCGCTGGCCTCCAAGGGGCTGTGCCAACGCTTGAGCAGCAAGGAGTACACCGCCCAGGCCAATGCGGCGGCCAAGATCCAGCCGTCTCCGGGCACAAATTGGACGGCTGCCAAGTTATTCCACTGCCCTTTGAGAATCACGTGTAGCACACCGGCAAACGCCATCAGCACGCCGGTTGCCTGCACCGCGCTCACGCGCTCCTTGAGCCAATGCGCGGAGGCGATCACCACCAACAAAGGTGAAATGCTGTAGATCAGCGGGATGTTCACCGCCATGGTGGTGCGCCCGCCCACATACACCCAAGCGCCGCAGATCCACATGCCCAAAGCGCCCAAGATCAAGTAATGCTTCCAGTCGTGCAAAATTTGCCGCCGCTCGGCCCAGATTTGGCCCCAATACCCCAGGCTAAACAGAAAACCGGCCATCAACCAGCGCAACGAGGCCAGTGCGTGTGGCTCAATCACGCCGGGCGCCTTGCGGGCCACCAGGTAATTGACAGTCCAAAACGCGGGGGTAATGACGATCAGCGCCAGGGCCAGGCGCTGTTTGCTCGAATAACTCATTCGGTGTGCAGTGTAAGGCGCGAGTTCCCGTTTTGAATCGGGTTATCGGCGCGCCAATGAAAAACGGCAGCCTAAGCTGCCGTTGGGGAGAGTGCTGAAACTCGCTGGGAACTCAGCTGAATTCAGGCCGCCTGCTTGCGACGGCGGGACAGCGCCACACCAACCAAGGCCAAACCAAACAGACCGAGCATGGTGGGCTCTGGCACCGTGAATACCCGCAGTTGGGTGATCGTCGAGCTCAACACATTTTCCGCCGTGTAGGCAAGAACCCCAAGGCCACCGGGGAGAACCACGGCGGTTTCATTCACAAAGCGGAACGAGATGAAATAAGGCGTACCACCCGCATCGGTGAAGAACTGGAAGGTGGCCTCCAGCGGAGTCGTTGAAAACACGTCATCGCAAGGAAGTGGCGAACCCGTTGGATTGGGGGTAGGACTGCACAATGCTTCAGAGGCCGCATTGAAGGTTTCAAGGAATGAAATCGGGCTCAAACCTGGAACACCCAAACCGCCGAAACCTGGCTGAGCAAGTAGCGACACTTCCGCAAAAATGGCGACAAAGTTCATGAAGCCGCCGGCTTGTGTGAGAACGTTGTTTTGATGGGAGAACCGGTCGATGGTTTCCCAAGCACCGTTGGTCGTGACTGTTGTGAGGCCGTTCATGATATGAGCAACGTCCAAATAACTTTGGCCAGCGCCAGTAGAAGTACCCCAAGACACACGGTTGAATGTAGGCAAACCAACAACACCTGTTAGAGGTGGCGTTGTCAGACCAGGGGTAAACGCGGCGACAAGGAAGGGGGGAACGGTAGGATCCAAGGCAATATTGGGTACTAACCCCGTTTGAACCGCGCCAGTGTAAGCAAGGCTGCACGAGATAGAGCCACCACCGTCACAAGTAGCGCTGCCCCCAATGAACCCACCGGTTGTATTGGTGCCGAATGAAGAAATCAGCGGCGCTGCCTGCGAACCCACCGCCAAGGCGGTGAACGCCAAGGCCGCAGCAATTTTGTGTAGTTTCATAATCGACTCCTAAAAAATGGTTGGGCTTAATGGCCCATGCACAAGTAAAAGCAATATCAATGCCAAGTTTTCAATATCCTTATTTATCAAGGACTTAGTCAATTCCAAAAAAAAATCTAGGGGAGAGGTGTAAAAAAATTCGACACGCAAACCCCGGAAACTGATGCTGCGGGGCTGGCGGGCGGTTCAGCTCTATACTTTGCCGAAGAGAGTGGAAAATTTCCAAAAAGCCCGCCCGCAGGAGCCATTGATGTCAACCCCGCCTGTTTTCAACTATGACCGCGCATTCTCCAGAAACATTGGCTGGGTTACTCTGGGGGAGCAAGAAAAGCTGAAGAAAGCCCGCATTGGCATCGCCGGAATGGGTGGTGTGGGAGGGGCACACTTGCGAACCTTGGCCCGCCTGGGGCTGACCAAATTTAACATCTCCGATTTCGACGATTTTGACGTGCACAACCTGAACCGCCAGGCCGGGGCGTTTGTGTCTACCCTCGGGCATTCCAAGCTTGAATCGATGGCCAAGCTGGCCCTGGACATCAACCCCGAGATTGACCTGAGAAAATTCCCCAAAGGGGTTCAGCCCGACAACGTCGATGAGTTTCTGCGTGACGTTGACATTTACGTCGATGGGCTGGACTTTTTTGCTTTGCCAGCGCGCCGCATGGTGTTTGCCAAGTGCCGTGAAAAGGGCATTCCGGTGTTGACGGCAGCGCCGCTGGGCATTGGCACGGCATTTTTGTATTTTGACGCCAAAGGCATGAGCGCGGAAGACTACTTTAAGTGGGAAGGGCACGAAGTGCAGGAGCAATATGCCCGATTCATCGCCGGTTTGTCGCCAGCGATGCTGAATCGCGACTATTTGGTGGCGCCTGACGCGGTCAACTTCAAGGAAAAACGGGGGCCATCAACGATCATGGCCTGTGATCTTTGCGCAGGCGTCATGGGGGCTTCGGTGTTGAAGTTGTTGCTGGGCCGAGGCGCGCTTCGCGCGGCGCCGTGGGGCATGCATTTCGACGTTTACCACCAAAAACTGAAGTTCACCTGGCGGCCATGGGGCAATTCCAACCCGTTGCAATGGCTGATGCTGAAGTTCATCCGGCCGCGGCTGGGCATGAAATAAGCGCTTTTTGCGTTCTTGAGGCGCATGGCAGAATCGCGCCATGAAAATTTTGTTGACTGGCGCAGCCGGATTCATCGGCATGACGACCGCGCTGCGCCTGTTGGCACGGGGCGATGAGGTTGTTGGGCTCGATAACCTGAACGACTATTACGCGGTATCGCTGAAAGAAGATCGGCTCAAACGGCTGACACCGCACCCCAATTTCAGGTTTGTGAAGCTCGACGTGGCCAACCGCGAGGGCGTGGCCGGCTTGTTTACCGCTGAAAAGTTTGACCGCGTGATCCACTTGGCCGCCCAAGCCGGCGTGCGTTATTCGTTACAAAACCCGCATGCCTATATCGACAGCAATATTGTCGGTTTTACGAATATTCTGGAAGGGTGCCGCCACAGCAAGGTGCAGCATTTGGTGTACGCCTCAAGCTCCAGCGTGTATGGCGGCAACACCAAAATGCCGTTTTCAGAACATGACAGCGTGGACCACCCGATCAGCCTTTACGCGGCGACCAAAAAAGCCAATGAACTGATGGCGCACACCTACAGCCACTTGTATGGATTGCCGACAACGGGGCTTCGCTTTTTCACAGTTTACGGCCCTTGGGGCCGGCCAGACATGGCGCTGTTTTTGTTTACGCGGGCTATTCTGGAAGGGCGCTCGATAGACGTATTCAATCAAGGCAACATGCAGCGCGATTTCACGTTTGTCGATGACATCGTGGAGGGCGTTATTCGCGTGGTAGATCGCGTTGCCGAGCCGAATGCTGCTTATGATCCGCTGGAAGCTGACCCAGCCACCAGCAGCGCGCCTTACCGGATGTTCAATATTGGCAACAATAACCCGGTGCAGTTGCTGGAATTTATTGCTTGCATAGAACGGGCGTTAGGGCGAAAAGCGACAAAAAACCTGCTGCCGCTGCAGGATGGCGACGTGCCAGCCACCTTTGCCAATACCGACGCGTTGAACGCCTGGGTTGGTTTCGTGCCGGGAACCTCTGTTGAGACCGGAGTGGCCCGCTTTGTCGATTGGTACCGTGGGTATTACAAGGTTTAGCTTCTAACTTTACTGCCATCGTTATTTCTAACTTTAGCGGATTGAGAAGCCCTGAAATCTCGGGGCGGTTAGGGCCGCGTAGCGAGTTTGGCAAGAATTTGCTTGGCACCCGCTTCGCACAAATCGAGTACACGCTCGAAACCCGCCACGTTGCCGTAATAAGGGTCCGGAACTTCGATGGGCAAGGGCGGGGCGCTTTGGTCGACAGTGGCACCCGCGGTAACGCCATAAGTGGCTCCGTAAGCAAGGTACAAATGCAGTTTGTTGCTCTGATCAGGCGGGCAGATTTGCTGCATGGCAGCAAGATTGGCCGAGTCCATGGCGAAGATCAGGTCAAACTCTGAGAAATCCTTGATGCTCACTTTTCGGGAGCGCATTCGCCCGATTTCGTATCCTCGGCGCAACAGCGCGGCCTCGGCCCGTGGGTCGGGTTTTTCGCCGAAATGACTGGCATGCGTGCCTGCCGAGTCGACACTGACCAATTTTTGAAGCCCGCCGCGTTGCGCCTGCGCCCGCAGCGCCACTTGCGCCATGGGTGAGCGGCAAATGTTACCCATACAGACGACAAGCAGCTTTTTCATAGGAACGAATTCTAGAGATGCAAAACACAATGCAAGCAGCGCAGGGTTTCATCTCCGCATAAAAAATGCCTAGGGCAATGTAATATTTCTCGCTTGCGTCCTCAATTGAAGAGGCGCGCCAATTTGCTATCAGTTTTACGCCCAAATGCGTTATATTCAATGGGAATCACCTGATTGCCGGGCGCTGTCAATCCTGAAACCCCGAGAAGAATGGAAGCTGTCATGAAAAATATTTGCACACAAACAGTCTTTGTCGCGCGCTGGGCCTTGCTGGCTTTGGTGGTTTCGTTTGTTACTGCGTGTGCCCAAGGACCGACCTACCCGCCAGCGCCCACTGGCGCGGCCAATGCAGGCTACAACTATATTGTTGGCCCTGGAGACTCGCTCAACATCATAGTTTGGCGAAATCCTGAGCTGTCGATGTCCGTGCCAGTGCGGCCAGACGGCAAGTTGACCACCCCGCTCGTGGAAGAGCTGTACGTTCAGGGCAAAACATCCGTAGAGATCGCCCGCGACGTGGAGAAGGCTTTGGCCAAGTATGTTCGTGACCCGGTCGTGACCGTGATCGTGACCGGGTTTGTTGGCCCCTACAGCGAACAAATCCGCGTGGTCGGCGAAGCATCCAAGCCGCAATTCTTGCCCTACAAGCAAAAGATGACGCTGCTCGACGTGATGATCGCGGTGGGTGGCCTGACAGATTTTGCCGATGGCAACGCGGCTACCATCTACCGGGCGTCCGAGGGTGACAAGCGGTATTCAGTTCGTATCAAAGACCTGATTAAACGCGGCGATATTTCTGCCAATGTAGAAATGAAGCCGGGCGACGTCCTGATAATTCCTCAGGGTTGGTTCTGATACAGAGGTTTGGTGAATCTCATTCGGCGGTCTCGCGGGCGTGTCCCGCGACGCGAAGATGACGCCATTTCTTGAAGAATGATGCCTGTAAATGGATGAATTGCTTGGACAATTGTCGACGATTGCACGCGGTGTCTGGAAACACCGCTGGCCTGGGTTGCTCGTGGCTTGGGTCGTCGGCGCGATCGGGGCTGCTGTGGTTCTGTGGGTGCCAGACAAATTTGAAGCCAGCGCCCGGATTTACGTCGACACACAATCGATTTTGAAACCCTTGATGTCTGGGTTGGCCGTTCAGCCCAATGTGGAGCAACAAGTGGCGATGTTGAGCCGAACGCTCATCAGTCGCCCCAATGTTGAAAAACTAGTCCGGATGGCCGATCTGGACTTGGGCGAGAAGACGAAGGAATCCCGTGACGCTTTGATTGAGCAGGTGACGAAGGCGATACAGATCAAAAACACCGGTCGGGACAACCTCTACACCATGAGTTACCGTGACTCGGTGCCTGAAAAAGCCAGGCGCGTCGTGCAGTCGATGGTTTCTATCTTCGTCGAATCCAGTCTGGGTGACACCCGCAAAGATTCGGATGTGGCCAAGAAATTTATTGATGAGCAGATCAAGAGTTATGTTGTCAAGCTCGAAGAAGCCGAGGCGCGGCTGAAAGAATTCAAGTTGCGCAATATTGAAACCCAAACGGCAGACGGCAAAGACATGTCCGCGCGGATCAGCGAAGTAACAAACCAACTCAACCAGGCGCGCCTTGAACTTAAAGAGGCGGAAAACGCACGGGACGCCGCCAAAAAGCAGCTTGACGCCGAAAAGTCCCAAACAACCAGTGTTTCCACTCGAAGTCTGCTGCAGGAATCCGCAACCACCGTAGCTACGCCTGAAATAGATGCGCGGATCAATGCGCAAAAGTCAAATATTGACAACTTGCTGCAGCGGTTCACCGAAAGCCATCCTGATGTCATCAATGCGCGGAAGCTGATCAAAGACCTCGAAGACCAAAAGCGCAAAGAGGTTGCTGAGTTACGCAAGGCGGCCATGGCCGTACCGGCGCCACAGCCTGGCGCAAGCCTTGCGTCGCAAGAGCTGGGTCGGATGTTGGCCACGTCGGAAGTGCAGGTTGCGTCGTTGCGGGCGCGGGTTGGTGAATACGAGTCACGGGTCAAGCGAGCTCGGGAGTTGATGAAGACGGCACCTCAAATTGAGTCTGAGTACTCGCAGCTCAATCGTGACTACGCGATCAACAAAAAGAATTACGAGGATTTGGTTTCGCGTAGGGAGCAAGCGGCGTTGTCAGGAGACTTGGAGGGGGCCGCTGGCATTGCAGATTTCCGGCTGATCGACCCGCCCAGGGTGTCTCCGCAGCCTGTTGCCCCCAATCGCCTGCTGTTGATGCCGTTGGCGCTGCTTGCCGCACTGGGCGCTGGTCTTGCTACGGCATTCATCGCCAGCCAAATGCGAGCAGTTGTATTTGATGCGCGCGGTTTGCGTGACCTTGCCGGATTGCCATTACTGGGCGTTGTTACCCTGTTGGTTAATGACACTGCCAAAGCGCGTGACCGTGGCGAGCGGAACAAGTTCGTGTTTGCTTCCGCAAGTCTTATCGGTGTCTTTATTGCCGGTATTGCCGCTTTGGCGTATTTCTCTGGACGGGTGACCTAAGCTTCATGACAAGTCTAATAGAGCAGGCCACATTGAGGCTCGAGCAGCTGCGTCGAGCGGGTGCATCCATGCCGGCCGGTGCCCCGGCCTTTCCAAAGAAAGAATTTGACGGCTCTGCTGAAGGCAAAGCGACAGAAATGCCTCTGGCCTCTCTTGTTCAGGCCCCTGCGGTGGCTGCCAAGCCCGCAGTGGCCTCGCGGCGGGTGGAAATTGATCTGGAAGCACTTTCGGTGGCTGGAATTGTCAGCCCCAATTCGCCGCGCTCACAAATTGCAGACCAATTTCGGGTTATCAAGCGGCCACTGATCAGCAACGCACTTGGCAAAGGCGCCTCTGCGGTGGCCAATGGCAATCTGATCATGGTGACCAGTGCGTTGGCTGGTGAAGGCAAGAGTTTCACGGCGATCAATCTGGCGATGAGCATCGCCACTGAATTAGATACCACCGTGCTACTGGTCGACGCAGACGTGGCCAGGCCATCGGTTCTTAGGGTGCTGGGGTTGCCGCCAAGTCCAGGGTTGCTTGACTTGATACTCGACGAAACGCTCGAGATGTCCAGCGTGCTTTTGCGGACCAACATTGAAAAGCTGACCTTGTTGCCCAGCGGTACGCCGCACGAGCGTGCGACTGAGTTGCTGGCCAGCGACGCCATGATCAAGTTGCTTAACAACATGGCGGACCGCTATCCAGACCGAATCATTATTTTTGACTCGCCGCCTTTGTTGTTGACAACAGAGTCACGTGTGCTGGCGACCCACATGGGGCAAATTGTGTTGGTGGTCAAGGCAGAAAGTACTTTGCAGGCCGATGTCAAACATGCGCTTTCCAATATAGAAGCGTGCCCAGTCAAACTGCTGGTCTTGAATCAGGCGAGGTCGGCCTCTCAAGGCACCTATGGTTACGGTTATGGTTACGGCTATGGCTACGGCCAGCAGGAGCAGGTGTCTCAATGACGTGCCGCCCCTCCGCGTCTCAAGGCTGGCATCGCTGCCACGCGCATTTGAAGACTGGAGTTGAGTTTTGCGGGAAAACGCTTGCTGTTGCTGTGACCTTGGTGGCTGCTGGAGTGTCCAGCGGGGTTTTCGCTCAAGAAGAAGCGCAAGGCCAAACCACAGCAGGACCGACGGCAGGACGACCTGCAGTTTCAATCGTTCCAAGAGTGACAGTCACAGAAATCTTTACGGACAACGCGACCCTGTCTGCCAATTCCAAACAATCAGACCTCATCACTGAAGTGATCCCCGGAGTGAGGATTTCTTCATCGTTTGGGCGTACAAAGGGTTATTTTGATTACGCATTGAACGCCAGGCAATCCACCCGAGCAGGCGCTACTGGAACCTTGCAAAGTGTGTTGACGACTTTTGGTTCGATGGAGGCTGTCGACAATTTCGCGTTTATCGACTTCAGCGCGTCGATTTCCCAGCAAGCCGTTTCGGGCTTGGGAGTGCAGTCACCCGGAAATTATTCTGCCAACGCGAACCAGACAGAAACGTCCACTTACCGGCTTTCGCCCTACCTTCGTGGGAGCTTGGGTGGTTTCGCGGATTACCAAACCAGGTACAGTTTTAGCAAGACCCGGAGCGATTCCACCGCCACCTCAGAAATCACAACCAAGGACTTGCTGTTGTCCCTCAAAGGCAGCCCTTCGGCGAGTCGCCTGGGGTGGGGTGTGCAAGCCAGCCAACAATCTGCCAACTACTCAGTGGGCAGAACAACTGAGAGCGATTCATTGACAGGTTCGCTTTCCTACGCCTTGATGCCTCAACTCGTTGTAACCGCCACGGCTGGACAAGAAGGCAATAACTACAACTCGCTGGCAAGGGAAACCAACCTGACGACCGGCCAGGGCATTCAGTGGACACCCTCTCCAAACGCCAATTTTTCTGCCTCTCGGCAAACGAGGGTGTTTGGGCAATCCCACACCATCAACTTTGGTTACCGCACGGGGCGTACCGCTTGGAGTTTTACAGACTCACAAGATGTGACCAATTCCCCCAGCCAGTCGGGCTTGACAAGCTTGGGGCCGATCTACGACCTTTATTTTGCTCAATTTGCCACAGTGGAACCGGATCCAGTCAAACGGGCTGAATTGGTTAACGCATTTTTGCAAGCAAACGGCATCAATCCCAATGCGATCGTTGTAAGCAACTTTTTGACATCCGCAGTGTCTTTGCAGCGCCGTCAAGATTTATCGTTTACGCTGCTCGGTGTCCGGGACACCATTACCTTCACTGCTTCGAGAACGGAGACATCCCGGTTGGATACGATTTCCACGGCAATTGATGATCTCGCTAACGCCACATTGATTCGCCAAACTGGTTTGAGTGTCAGTTATGCACACCGCCTCACGCCGGACACTTCCGTCAACTTAACTGGATTGAGCCAGCGGTCGTCAGACTCAAGCGGCCTGCAGGAAACGTCATCGAATTCAGTCAATCTTGGCGTTTCGACCAGGCTTGGACTGAGGACGTCCGCTGCGGTCAATGCGCGAAGGGTGATATTTGAAAGCAAAACCTCGCCCTACAACGAAACGGCAATTACCGGAACTGTCAACGTTCAGTTTTGACCCATGTATGAAGCCTTCTATGGTTTGACCGGCAAACCGTTCCAACTGAATCCGGATCCGCATTTTTACTTTGGCAGCAAACAACATCGTCGGGCCAGGGCTTATTTGGAGTACGGTGTTCAGCGAAACGAAGGTTTTATTGTCATTACAGGCGAAGTGGGCGCTGGTAAAACGACCATTGTGCGGGGCCTGCTGGAAAGTCTTGACCCTGACTCGGTCGTCGCCGCCAATCTGGTGAGCACCCAACTTGATGCCGAAGACACCCTTCGGATGGTTGGTGCGGCATTTGGCGTCGTCGTCAGGGAATTGTCAAAGTCTGACCTGCTGATGTCACTTGAGGCTTTTTTGGTAACCCAGCTTAGCCAAGGCAAGCGCTGCCTGCTGATTGTGGATGAGGCCCAGAACTTGACGCCAAGAGCAGTCGAAGAGTTGCGTATGTTGTCGAATTTTCAGTTTGGCAAACAAGCGCTCCTGCAGACTTTTTTGGTTGGGCAGCCTGAGTTCCGTGAAATATTGCAGCATCCGAACATGCAGCAGTTGCGCCAGCGCGTGACAGCAACCTGCCACATTGGCCCCATGGATGTTGATGAGACCCGGGGCTACATAGAGCACCGGCTCAAATGTGTAGGGGCCGACGGGCGTCCCAGCTTTGATGGTCCTGCATTTGAGGCAATCCATCAGGCGACCGGCGGCATTCCGAGACGCATCAATTCGGTTTGTGATCGCCTGCTTTTGCTCGGATTTCTGGGGGAAAAAGATGCCTTTGGTGCCGAGGACGTTGCCGTGGTGGTCGATGAAATTCGCGAAGAGTCTGGCAGCAGTGTGTTGCCGGTGGCTCAGGCTGGGCGACCCGCGCACGGCGCACGGTTCGAGGGCATTGAGGAGTCTGGATTTGACATTGATTTGGGACGGCTTGAGTTCGAATCCAGTTCCCTCGACCACATATCGGAAAAGCTGGGCGGATTGGGCCATGAACAAGTCAAGGAGCGGTTGAACCGGATTGAAAAGACCTTGCTGCGCCTTGAGCGTGTCGATCTGGAAATACTCTCTTCCCTGCAACGGCTTGTCGGTTCCGTCAAGCGATCGACATAGGCAAATTCCCCATAAAAACAATGATTCGCGCAAGCATTGAACAAAGTCAGACTCGGCCAGTCATCTGCGTGGTGGGCGCGCGTCCCAACTACATGAAAATGGCGCCGATCTTGCGGGCGTTTCACTCGCATGTACCTCCCATCGCAGTGCTGCTGGTTCACACCGGCCAGCATTACGACAAGGACATGAATGACCGCCTTTTCGAAGATCTGAAATTGCCGCGTCCCGACATTAATCTCGAAGTTGGCTCGGCGACCCATGCGGTTCAGACGGCAGAGGTGATGAAACGCTTTGAACCGATCATCGACCAGTACCATCCCCGTTGCGTGATGGTGGTGGGCGACGTGAACTCCACACTGGCTTGCGCGCTGGTGGCCGTGAAAAAGAATGTGCCAGTGGCGCATGTGGAAGCGGGTCTGCGCAGTTATGACCGCCGCATGCCAGAGGAAATCAACCGCATCTTGACCGACCAGATTTCAGACCGGCTCTACACAACAGAACGCAGTGCGCTGGAGAATTTGCGTCTGGAAGGAATCCCCGCAGACAGAGTCGCTTTTGTCGGCAACGTCATGATTGATTCTCTGGTTGCCAGCCGTGCCGCCGCGCGGGACGCGCATGCAACGATTTCTGATTCTGGTGGCGACCCCAAGGTGCTTGACGACCCAATAGGTTTCGGTGTGGTTACGATGCATCGGCCTTCCAATGTCGATGCGCTCGAAGCACTGGGCGATATTCTTGGCAGCTTGCGCGAAGTGGCCACCAAAATTCCCCTCGTCTTTGCGCTGCACCCGCGCACGCGCAGCAACATCGACAAATTCAATCTGCAGCATTTGGTTGATCCGTTGCGAATGGTTCTGTTGCCACCCCAGGGTTACCTCGAAATGCTAGGGCTGATGTCAGCGGCAAGTCTGGTGCTCACAGATTCGGGTGGCCTGCAAGAAGAGACTACTGCCTTGGGTGTTCCGTGCTTGACATTGCGCGCCAACACGGAGCGCCCGATCACCATAGAACAAGGCACCAATACCTTGGTAGGCACTGATCGCATGGCCATTTTGAGTGCCGTAGACGATGTTTTGGCGGGGCGTGGAAAGCGCGGTCGTGTGCCGGAGTTTTGGGACGGCCAGGCGGCGCAGCGAATCGCCGCCGACCTTTGGCATTGGCTTGAAACGACCGAAACTGCAGTTGGCCATTAGTGGGTTGGAGTGATTCGTGTCGAAGCCAATTTCCCCACAGCCCGTTAATGCGTTGACGATTGACGTTGAAGACTACTTTCAAGTCTCCGCGTTCGCGCCGCACATTGAGCGGTCTGAATGGAACACGTCAGAATGCCGGGTTGTCCGCAACGTTGAGCGCATACTGGAGCTGCTGGCGGTTCGTCAAACCAAGGCGACTTTTTTTACCCTGGGCTGGATCGCTGAAAGGTACCCGGCACTGGTGCGCCAAATTGTGGCCCAAGGCCATGAACTGGCCAGCCACGGTTATGGCCACCAGAGGGCGAGTGATTTGTCGGAAGCGGCTTTTTTTGCCGATATTTCGCGCGCCAAATTCATTCTGGAAGATTTAGGGGGCATGGAAATCAAAGGTTACCGCGCGCCAAGTTTTTCAATAGGCGCCGGAAATCTGTGGGCGTTTGACAGCCTGGCACGTGCCGGTTACAGATACAGCTCCAGCGTTTACCCGATCAAACACGACCATTACGGTATGCCGGATTCGCCGCGTTTTGCCTACAAGGTTCACCCTGACCTTCTGGAGGTTCCGGTGACCACGTTGCGGGTGCTGAACCGCAACTTGCCGTCAAGCGGTGGTGGCTATTTCAGGTTGTTTCCGTATGCTTTGTCCAAATGGATGCTCAAGCGTGTGAACAGCCAAGACGCTCAGGCTGGCATCTTCTATTTTCACCCCTGGGAAATTGACGTTCAGCAGCCGCGTGTGGCTGGGATTGGCAGCAAGACGCGGTTTCGCCACTACGTCAACATTGCCCGCATGGAAGGTCGCCTGGGTAAATTGCTGGGCGATTTCGAATGGGGCCGCATGGACGACATCTTTTTGGGCAAGACGCATCGAGAGGCTGCGCTTGCCTGACTCAGGTTCGTTGACGATCACCTGTTTGTCCATTGAAGACGCTGCAGCGTCAAAGCGATGGGACGCCTTCGTACTTGGCTGCCCCCAGGCCTCATTCTTCCACCGCGCCGGCTGGCAAAAGATTGTGCGTGAAGTCTTCAAGCACGATACCTATTTTTTGTACGCTGAACTGAACGGAGCCATCCAAGGTGTGTTGCCTTTGGCACATGTCAACAGCTGGTTATTCGGAAACTCGCTCGTGGCTCTGCCGTTTGCCGTGTACGGCGGGGTTGCGGCCAGCGGCGAGGAGGCGGCGCTGGCGCTGGAGTCCGAAGCCCAAACCATTGCCAAGCGTTTGGGCGTGGCTCACCTGGAGTTTCGCAACACTGCGGCCCGCCATGCCGACTGGCCCACGCAGGATCTTTACGTCACTTTTCGCAAAGAAATGCTCTCGCAAGACGACGCCAACATGCTGGCCATACCGCGCAAACAACGCGCCATGGTTCGCAAGGGCATCAAGAACGGGTTGACCAGCGAAATCGACACAAGCGTAGATCGCTTCTTCAGCCTTTATGCCGACAACGTTCACCGGCACGGCACCCCGGCCATGCCCAAGCGGTACTTCAAGGCACTGCAGGCCGAATTTGGTGCCGATTGCGAAATACTCACGGTGGTCGGCCCCGACGGGCGTTTGCTGAGTTCGGTCCTGAGTTTCTATTTTCGCGACGAAGTCTTGCCTTACTACGCGGGAGATGATGAGTCTGCCCGCGACTTAGCTGCCAATGATTTCAAATACTGGGAGCTGATGCGCCGCGCTTGCGCCAAGGGATTGAAAGTATTCGACTACGGGCGAAGCAAACAGGGCACGGGCTCGTTCTCCTTCAAGAAGAATTGGGGCTTCGAGCCCCAGCCGTTGCACTACGAATATTGCCTGTACAAGCGTGACGCCATACCGCAGAACAATCCGGCCAACGCGAAGTACCAGTTGCTGATCAAAACTTGGCGCCGCCTGCCCATCGGCTTGGCCAACTGGCTGGGTCCATTCATCGTGCGCAACCTGGGGTGAGCAGGGTCATGCGCAATATTCTGCTGCTGGTGCATCGGTTGCCCTATCCTCCCAACAAAGGGGACAAGGTGCGTTCTTTCCATTTGCTCAAGCATTTGGCGCAGAACAACCGCGTCTTTTTGGGAACCTTCATTGACGATCCTGCCGATGTGGTTCATCTGGGCACCGTGCGTGGGTATTGTGCAGACGTTCACGCGGCCACAATTTCACCGATCCGGCAGAAAATTGTCAGCTTGCTGGCACTGCTGACGGGGCAGGCGATGTCGCTGCGGTATTACCATGACGACGGCCTGCAGGCCTGGGCCAAACGGGTCGTGACTGAACACCAGATTGACGCCGCAGTCGTTTTCTCATCCGCCATGGGCCAGTACGCACAGCAAAATACTCGAACCGAACTGTTGGTGGATTTCGTCGATGTTGACTCTGCCAAATGGACGCAATATGCGGCAAACCATCCTTGGCCACTGTCATGGCTCTACAAGCGGGAAGGACAAAAACTGTTGGCCTACGAACGGGAACTGGCTGCGCGCTCCAGACGCTCGTTTTTCGTCACCGAGAATGAAACCCAATTGTTTCGCAAGCATGCGCCGGAATGTGCCGATCTCGTGGAGGCCATGAGCAACGGCGTAGACTCCGACTTTTTTTCGCCAAATCCTGCGTTTCAGAACCCGTTTGGAGAGGGTGCTTTGAGGAAAGATGCTCTCCTTTCAGTTGTGTTTACCGGTGCCATGGACTATTGGCCCAATGTCGACGCGGCGACCTGGTTTGTCAGTGACATATTGCCCCTCTTGCGCAAAAAGTTTCCGCAGGCGTGTTTTTACATCGTCGGGCGCAGCCCCACGCCAGGGGTGCTTGCTTTGGCGTCCGAATGTGTGGTTGTGACCGGTACCGTTGACGATGTACGCCCCTACCTCCAACACGCCAGCGTCGTGGTGGCGCCATTGCGCTTGGCCCGAGGCATTCAGAACAAGATTTTGGAGGCCATGGCGATGGCGCGGCCAGTCGTGGCCTCGTTGTCCTGCGTTGAGGCGATTCATGCGGTGCAAGGCAGCGAGCTGGCAGCAGCCGAGTCGGCCGCTGAGTTTGTGACACAAATCGAGGCGATTTTCCATTCACCCCAGCGGTCAGCCCAGTTGGGGCTCGCAGCTCGGCAACGGGTCGTGAAAGACTACAGTTGGGAAGCTCATATGGGCAAGATTGACAAGTACCTTGCGCCTCACATTTTGCCTCGCCCTAAAGTGCCCGTAGAGGTGCTTGGATGACTGCTGTGTTGATGACACCGCGCAGGCAACCCGTGCCATGGAAATTGGCCTTGACGTTGTCAGTGCTGCTGCTGGCCCTGACGGTTGTCGCGTATTGGGACACAGCCTCGGCAATTGTCCTGATCTGGATGCGGTCCGAAACTTTTACCCACGGATTTTTGGTGCCACCCATCACCGCGTGGCTGATCTGGCGTCAACGGGAAAGCCTGAGTGCACTCAGCCCCGAGCCAAACGTTTGGGCTTTGCTGGCGATGGCAGGGGCGGCGCTGGCGTGGCTTCTGGGTGATTTGGCGGCGGTCAACGCCTTGGCGCAGCTGTCGTTTGTTGCCATGCTGGTTTTGCTGGTGCCAGCGATTCTCGGCCAGGTCGTGACGAGGGCGATTATTTTCCCGCTGGGTTTTCTATTTTTCGCCGTTCCAATCGGCGAATTTGCGATGCCTCAACTGATGGAGTGGACCGCCGATTTCACGGTGCTAGCGCTTCGCCTGAGCGGGATTCCGGTTTACCGCGAAGGGCTGCAGTTTGTCATTCCTTCCGGGAACTGGTCGGTGGTGGAGGCGTGCAGTGGCGTGCGTTACTTGATCGCTTCGGTCACCGTGGGGACCCTTTTTGCTTACCTGAACTACCAGTCAACCAAGCGACGGGTCTTGTTTGTCATCGTGTCATTTCTTGTGCCGGTTCTGGCAAATTGGCTGCGCGCCTACATCATCGTCATGCTGGGGCATTTCTCGGGAAACAAGCTGGCAACTGGTGTGGATCACCTGGTGTACGGCTGGTTGTTTTTTGGCATTGTCATCATGCTGATGTTCATGATTGGCGCGCGGTGGGCCGAGCCGGCACAGGTTCGGCCAGCCGTTGTGGGGTCGCATTTCGGCTCCCTGGATGCCAGCTCGACCGCCAGGCTGTGGGCAAACGCCTTGTGTTTTGCGGCGCTGGTCGGTTTGCCGCACCTGGCTCTGTGGAAAATGGAAAGCGGGCAAGCTCGCACACCCAGCCCGCTGATTGAGCCTGGGGTTTTGGGTGCGGACTGGCAACGCGTTGCTAACGTCGATCTGAATTTCAAGCCGGCCTTTCAAAACCCTTCGTCTGAAATTAACACCACCTTCTCAAGTCAAGGCAAGCAGGTTGGCCTCTATCTGGCCCATTACCACAATCAGGACTACAACCGTAAGCTGGTGAGTTCGGCTAACAGCCTGATTGGCGGCAAAGAGCCGCAATGGGCGGTGGCGCGCAGCGCCAAACAGGCGGTAGACCTGGGGGCAACACAAGAGGCATGGCGGACGACGGAGCTGCGCGCGCTGGCATCGGCGGGGCAGTCGGCCGACATCCGCCTTGAAGTCTGGCAGATTTATTGGATAAACGGCACTCTGACAGCCAGCGACTACCTCGCCAAAGTTTATAGTGCGGTCTATCGATTGTTGGGTCGCGGGGATGATTCCGCCGTGATTGTGGTCTACACCGTCAAAGGCCAACCGGGCGCAGCGCAAGCCACTCTGCAAAACTTCCTGGCAACAAATTATCAGCAGATCAATGCAATTTTGTCAGTGCCACAGCAGCAAAAGTGACGGCTCGGCGCAGTGAATGAACAACTAACATGAACGCGATGGAGAAATCGAAATGACCGTGGTTGCAGTGATTGGATTGGGTTACGTGGGCCTGCCGCTCGTCGTGGAGTTTGGCAAACACATGCGCACGATTGGTTTCGACATCGCCGTGAACAAAGTGGAGTCGTGCCTCAAGGGCGTTGACCCGTCCCGAGAATTGTCGGACGACGAAATGCGGGCGTCGCCCCATGCAGCCTACACCGCAGACCCCAAAATGCTGGCCGAGGCCGACATCATCATCGTGGCCGTGCCGACGCCAGTTGACGCCGCACACATCCCTGATTTCCGCCCCCTGATCGGCTCCAGCACCAGCGTCGGGCGCCACATGAAAAAAGGCGTGATCGTGGTGTACGAATCCACGGTCTACCCTGGCGCGACCGAAGAAGTTTGCATTCCCGTGTTGGAGCGCGAATCGGGCCTGAAGTGGAAACAAGACTTTTTCGTCGGTTATTCGCCCGAACGCATCAACCCTGGCGACAAAGAACACACGCTGACCAAGATTCTCAAAATCGTCTCGGGCGACACGCCGCAAACGCTGGACAAAGTCGCCAAGCTGTACGAAACGATTATCGTGCCCGGCGTGCACCGCGCCTCCAGCATCAAAGCCGCCGAAGCCGCCAAGGTGATCGAAAACACCCAGCGGGATTTGAACATCTCGTTGATGAACGAGTTGTCCATCATTTTTGACAAAATGGGCATCGACACCACCGAGGTGCTCGAAGCCGCAGGCACCAAGTGGAACTTCCTGAAGTTCAAGCCGGGCCTGGTTGGCGGCCACTGCATCGGTGTTGATCCGTATTACCTGACGCACAAAGCCGAGATGCTGGGTTACAACCCACAGGTCATTTTGGCGGGGCGGCGCATCAACGACGGCATGGGCAAGTTCATCGCCGAGCAGACCATCAAACACATGATCGCGGCGGGCAGTTACATCAAGGGCGCCAAAGTTAACGTGCTGGGTTTGACGTTCAAAGAGAATTGCGGCGATCTGCGCAACTCAAAGGTGATTGACATCATCAACGAGCTCAAGACCTATGGCGTCGAAGTTTTTGTGACCGACCCGCAGGCCGAGTCCGAAGAAGCGGTGCATGAGTACGGCGTGCCGCTCTTGCCGTGGGACGACTTGCCCCGCGCTGACGCGATTGTGGCGGCGGTGGCTCACAAGGAGTTTGCCGCGCTTTCCATGGAAGATTTCAGCAAAAAGCTGGTCAAAGGCGGCGCCTTTATCGACGTGAAGGCTGCGTTTGACCGCAAGGCCATTACGGACGCAGGCTACAAACTCTGGCGGCTGTGACGAGCGGTGTTGCGATGGCGCCTGACTGATTTTAAAGTATTAACTTCCATGTTAACAAATTGAATCAAACTGCCCCTTTTTGGATTATTTAAAGAAAATTATGCCTCTAAGTCACGAATTATATAGATTTGTTGCTATTAATAATATAGCAATCAATATTTGCTGCAGAGGCGCAGTCTGATCCCATGAGCCTTCATGCAGCGTGATGACCGCCCTCTCGTTCTGCATGTGATGTACCGCTTCGACACCGGCGGGCTGGAAAACGGCGTGGTGAACCTCATCAACCACATGCCGGCCAACGCCTACCGCCACGCGGTGCTGGCGCTGTCAGAGGTGACCGATTTTTGCCAACGCGTCACCCGCTCTGACGTTGAATACATCTCGTTGAACAAGCCCCCCGGCCACGGCATCTGGCAATACGCTCGGCTTTACGACCTCTTTAAAAAGCTGCGCCCCGCCATCCTGCATACGCGCAATCTCGCGGCATTGGAGGTTCAGGTGCCTGCCTGGGCCGCTGGGGTTCCCGTGCGGGTGCACGGTGAACACGGCCGCGACGTGGGCGACCTCGACGGCAGCAACGTCGCCATGCAACGGCTGCGGCGGCTCTACAAACCGTTTGTCAATCACTACGTCGCGCTGTCACGCGACTTGGCTGACTATTTGACGACCAAGGTGCGAGTGCCTTCCAGCGCCTTGACACAAGCCTACAACGGCGTGGACACCACGCTGTTTGCACCACACCCGCTTGGCGCTCGGCCGATCGACGGCTGCCCGTTCAATCCGCAAGACCATTGGCTGGTCGGCACAGTCGGCCGCATGCAGACGGCCAAAGACCAAGTCATGCTGGCCAGAGCCTTTGTGCAAGCGCTCACACAGGCGCCCGAATTGCGGGCGCGCCTGCGCCTGGTGATGGTGGGCGACGGACCACTGCGCTCAGACGTGCAAAGCGTGCTCAATGCTGCGGGCGTGGCTGATCTGGCCTGGTTGCCGGGTGAACGCGGCGACATTCCTCACGTGATGCGCGGTCTGCATGCGTTTGCCTTGCCGTCGCTGGCGGAAGGCATCTCCAACACCATCCTGGAAGCCATGGCCTGCGCCCTGCCCGTGGTGGCCACGGCGGTGGGCGGGAATGCGGACTTGGTTGGCCACGGCCAAACGGGTTTTATTGTCGCCCCCGCAGCGCCGAATGACATGGCGCGGCGTTTGGTGGAACTGGCGACACAGCCCAAGGCGGCAAAAACCATGGGAGAAGCAGGCTGCGCTCGTGTAAAAGCGAAATTCAGCATGCAAGCCATGGTGGACACCTACCAGAACGTGTACGACGCCGCCCTTCGTCTGCGCTCGCCCGCGCTTGCCATCTCGCGATAATCGTTTCAAATACCCCACCAAAATTATGTGCGGAATCACCGGAATATTTGACACGCTCGGCCACAGCGACATCAGCCGTGCCGTACTGCAGCGCATGAATGATTCGCAGCTGCACCGCGGCCCGGATGAAGGCAGCCTGCACATCGAACCTGGCGTTGGCTTGGGGCATCGCCGCCTGTCGATCATCGACATAGCGACCGGCCAGCAGCCCTTGTTCAACGAAGACGGCTCGGTGGTTGTCATCTTCAACGGCGAGATTTACAACTACCAGCAGCTCATCCCCGAATTGCAGGCGCTAGGCCACGTCTTTCACACCAAGAGCGACACCGAGTGCATCGTGCACGCCTGGGAGTCTTGGGGGCCCGATTGCGTCAAGCGGTTTCGCGGCATGTTCGCCTTCGCTTTGTGGGACCGCAATCAGCAGACGTTTTTCATGGCGCGCGACCGCCTCGGCGTCAAGCCCATGTATTACGCGCTTTTGGACAACGGCCAACTGCTGTTTGGCTCGGAGCTGAAATCTGTATTGGCACACGGCGGCATGCGCCGCGACATTGATCCCTTGGCGGTGGAAGAATATTTCGCCCTCGGTTACGTCGCCGAGCCCCGCACCATCTTCAAACAAGCGCGCAAACTGGGCCCCGGCCACAGTCTGGTGATACGCCGTGGCCAGCCGATTCCCGCGCCGCACGAATACTGGGACGTGCGATTCACGCTGGACAACCCCATCACGCTGGAAGACGCGCAGGCCGAGTTGGTGGAGCGCCTCAAGGAGTCGGTCAAGCTGCGCCTGATCGCTGAAGTGCCGCTGGGCGCGTTTTTGTCAGGCGGGGTGGACAGCAGCGCCGTCGTCGCCATGATGGCCGGCCTGAACGCCGAAGCGGGCGCGGGGCCGGTCAACACCTGTTCCATCGCCTTTGATGACCCGGCCTTCAACGAATCCGAATTTGCGCAAAAGGTGGCTGACCGCTACAAAACCAACCACCGCGTTGAAACCGTGAAGAGCGACGATTTCGACCTCATCGACACCTTGGCGCGCTTGTATGACGAGCCCTATGCCGACAGCTCTGCCATCCCGACCTACCGGGTCTGCCAATTGGCCCGCAAACACGTCACTGTGGCGTTGTCCGGCGATGGCGGTGATGAGTCGCTGGGCGGCTACCGGCGTTACCGCATGCACCTGATGGAAGAGAGCATGCGCTCGCGGCTGCCGCATGGCGTGCGCAACACCGTGTTTGGCGCCTTGGGCCGCATCTATCCCAAGGCCGATTGGGCGCCGCGCATGTTCCGCGCCAAGACCACATTTGAAGGGTTGGCGCGCAATTCTGTGGAAGCCTATTTCCACTCGGTGTCAATTCTGCGCGGGCCCATGCGCGAATCGCTGTTCAGTCCGAAATTCAAGGCAGAACTCGCTGGTTACGGTGCGCTGGAGGTGTTCAACCACCACGCCGCCAAAGCACAAACCGACGACTCGCTGGCGCTGATCCAGTACCTTGACCTGAAGACCTACCTGGTCGGCGACATCAATACCAAAGTAGACCGGGCCAGCATGGCGCATTCACTTGAAGTGCGCGAGCCGTTGATGGATCACGAGTTGGTGCAATGGCTGGCAACGCTGCCCTCAAGCCACAAAATCCGTGGCCAAGAAGGCAAATACATCTTCAAAAAATCCATGGAACCGTATTTGCCCAATGAGGTGTTGTACCGGCCCAAAATGGGTTTTTCGGTGCCCTTGGCGCAGTGGTTTCGCGGCCCGCTCAAGCAGCGTGTGCGGGATGCCGTTTTGGGTGAACGGCTGGCCAGCACCGGCTGGTTCAACAAGGACTACCTGCGCCAGCTGGTGGATAGCCACCAATCTGGTGCCAGCGATTTCAGCGCCCCGCTGTGGACGTTGCTGATGTTCGAGGCGTTTCTGCGGCAGGTTGTGGACGAAGAAAACCCTGCTGCAACGGCAACGGCTAAGCCGGAACTTGCCAGCGCCGCGGTATGAGCTTGCGAATCCTGCACGTTCTGGACCACTCGATTCCGTTGCACAGTGGTTATACCTTTCGAACCTTGTCGATATTGCGGGAACAACGCAAGCTCGGTTGGGAAACCTTTCACCTGACCAGCCCCAAGCAACTTGGCGCAACCGCAGCCGAGGAAGAGGTTGACGGTTGGCAATTCTTCAGGTCATCTGCCACGGCAAAATCT